>CANLGD010000061.1 GCA_947490145.1 Flavobacteriia bacterium | reverse complement strand
TGTTTAATTTCAGAATTTAAAATTTTTAAATAAATTCCAAAATACAATAAAACACTGACCAAGACTTGAATTTTTGATATTTCTTTTTTAATTGAAATATTTTGAATACAAACATTGTTTGGAACTTGTCTTATAAATTTATCGTCACTAACATTTGGAACAATTATTATTTTTTCAAATTTTTTTGACAAAAATTGTATTTCATTCTCAATAAAAGTTTCACTGATAATTCCGTAAGGATAAGCTACAGTAAAAAAAAACAAAGTTTTCATTTTTGCAGAGATTTAATCTTTCCCTTTACTTTTTGAAAAAAAGAAGTTTTTGTTTTCAAATTAATATTAAAATCTTGAAAATTATTTTTTTTGAGGATAATTTTCAAATAGTCTGAATCCTTCACCCATATTGAGTATGTTTCTAAGGTGTGTATATGTAATTTATTATTATAAATATCAGGCACTAACTTGTCTAAAAAAAGAGGTTGATCAATCACTTGTAAAAGTTCTGGTCTATTTTCGTGCACCCATTCTAAATAATATGGATTAGGAATATTTATATAAATGAAACCGTTCAAATTTAATATTTGTTCCAGTTTTTTAAATAAAATAGAATGATCTTCAATTGGAATATGTTCTATTACATCTGGCAATACTATTATATCAAAAATTTGATTTTTAAAATCAAATTCACAAACATCTGCAACATAAAAACTAATATTTTTATTTTCTTTGTATTTTACTTTTGCTATTTCAATGCTTACAGGACTGATGTCTAAGGCAATAATTTTACTTTTTTGAAAATTAGTTGCAAGTAATTCTGTCATTGTTCCGATTCCACATCCAATTTCTAGAATATTTAAACTTGATTGTTGGGATAATGCAATTTTTTTTATACCGTTTAAAATTGCATGTTGTCTTTCATTTATCCCCAATTCAACTTGCTGAGTTGAATAATCATCGTAAAAATTTATAATTTTAGAATCACTCATTTGACTTTTTTATTAATTTTAAAACATCCTTTAAATCAGATTTTTTTATGTACAATGATTTCAAATTTATACCTTTATACCTTACAAAGGTAATAAATAAAACCGAAAAAGTGGCAATATAAGATAAGGAACTTGCAAAAGCCGCTCCGTAACTTTTAAAACTTGGAATCAAAAGAAAGTAGAAAATAATTGCGAAAATTAAACCTAAAAATGAGGCGTAAAAATTAATAATAATCTTACCTTGAGAAACAAAAAAGGTCGCTAAAATAGATGTTAAACAAAACGGAACAATTCCAATCATTAAAAATGGAATTAAATACTTGCTTTCATTAAATTCTATACCATAAATTAAAGGAATAAAATAATAAGTTATTGGAATGAAGAATATTAAAACTAAAATAGAACTTACTATTACTATTTTGGAATATTTTATAGTCAAACTTATCGCTTCAGCTTGATTCATTCCGCTTATATAACTAAATAATATCATTGAAATTGCATTAGGTAAAATCCATAGCATTTGGGACAATGAAACAGCTATTGAATAAATTCCTATCTCACTACTCCCATGATAATAATCAACAATCCAAAAATCTAGTTTATAATTTAATACTTGAATTAAATTACAACTATACATTAAAAAAGCATATTTAAATATTCTTTTAATATCTAGAAAGGATAAAAAGCATTTGAAAATTTGAAAACCCAATTTAATACTTAAAAAAATATTATAAATAAGACCTATAAATACAGTAGTTAAATTTATCAATATTACTATCTTAAAATTCAACTCTACATTCAATTTTAGATTAAATAAAATCACATATAAAACAAGTGCAATCGCGTTAATTACAATATTTAATATCGATAAATTAATGAATTTTTTCTGAGAGGAATTAAACCCATTAAAAGTGGCATTCAGCTGATTTATTATATAATTTAGTGCAAATAATACAATAACAATGTATTCTTGGTTATTTGATACGAAAACCCATTTAAATTCAAATACTGTTGCAAAATAAAGTACTATAATTATAAAAACAAAAGTAATTAAGTTTAATAAAATTGCAGAGTTAATTAGCTTACTTTTATCAAGTTTTTCCTTATTCAAAAAATAAATTATATTACTTGAAAGACTAAATCCCAATAAGATTAAAAATATATTTGAACTATTCAAGAAAATTGAGAAATCTCCCCTACCTTCAGGTCCAAGCATTCTTGTTATTAAGACAGATGAAAAAAAACTTAAGCCAATATTTATAATTTGACTTAAATAATTGTATATTATGTCTTTTTTCATCTAATTTATCATTTTACCTTTTGTAATTATTACAATTATTATTTTTAACTACTACTCTATCCATTTTTCATACCACATTTGAAACATCAAAACATTCCAAATTCTAGAATCTAATTCATTTTTATTTTCATTATAAAAATCATTTTTTATTTTTTGTATAAAATCATAATTGAAAACCCCTTGTTTCAAAATTTTCACTTCCTCTAAATAAAAATCCACATATTCCTTTAATTCATTTCTTAGCCATCTACCAATTGGCACAGCAAAACCCATTTTCGGTCTATCCATTAATTCTTTGGGAATAAAATCATGGACGATATATTTTAAAATATATTTTTTTATACCGTCCTTGTATTTAAATGAATCCGGTAATCTAGCAGCAAATTCAAATAATCTATGGTCTAACAAAGGTTCCCTTCCTTCAATACTTGCTGCCATAGTTGATCTATCAATTTTAGTTAGAATGTCATCTACTAAATAGGTTTTTGCGTCAATTAATAAGGCATACTTTAAAATGGACAATTCATTATTAAATTCCAAATCATAAAATAAATTATTCGGTCTGTTGTAACCGACTTTTAGAATTTTTTTTATTTGATTGTTGGAAAATTGCTTATTAAATAATGCATAAGCGCTTGTTTCATTAAAGTTTTCTAATAATTCTGCAAATTTTTCCCTTCTATTATCAAAATTTATAATTTTACTTTCTAAAAGATTACTGATTCCGGGCAAATAGGTCGATTTTAATACATTATTTAAAACAAATTTAGGGTATTTATTATATTTATTATAAAATGTGAGGTAATCTGAATATCTAGTATATCCTGCAAAAAGTTCATCCCCACCGTCTGCACTTAAAACAACCTTCACATCTTTCTTTGCAAACATACTTAATAGTGTCGTTGGGATTGCACTTGAATCAGAAAATGGCTCGTCAAAATGAAATGGCAATATTTTAATTAAATCAATGGCTTCTTTTTCAGAACATTCAATTTCTTTATGATTTGTTCCAAAAAATTCAGATATTTTTTTCGCAAATTTACTTTCATCTAATTTTATTTCTGGAACAGAGATAGTAAATGTATTAATATTACTTTGACTTTCACTCAAAATAGATGTAATAATTGTACTATCATACCCGCCACTGAGAAAAACACCAATAGGAACATCTGCAATAACACGGTATTTACAAGAAGATTTTAAAATCTCTAAAGTCTTTTCCTTCGCTTCATCGTAACTAATATCTAAAGATGGCAAACAATAGAAATTATCAATATTCCAATATTTTTTTTGACTTAAATCAAAGGAATTCAATTTTGTTTTAATATAATTTCCCGGTAAAACTTTAAATGTATTTTCAAAAATACAATGTGTAGCTGGCACATTTCCATATTGAAGAAATAATCCAAGTGCTTTGGGATCAATTTTTTTTTCAAATGAATGATGCTTATGAAAAGCTTTCAATTCTGAAGAAAATAACAATATCGAATCTTTATAATAAACGTATAGTGGTTTTACTCCTAATCTATCTCTTGCAATAAATATTTCTTCATTTTTATCATCATAAATAAAAAATGAAAACATACCAATAAATTTATCCAAACACTTTTCACCCCAGGCATCAAAAGCTTTTAAAATTGTTTCAGTATCTGAATTACTTTCAATTTTATAACCTATTAATTCTAATTCCTTATTAATCTCTTGAAAATTATAAATTTCTCCATTATATGTGATTGTTAAGCCGTTATAGCTTTGGGGTTGTTTACCATATTCAGTCAATTCAATGATAGCGAGCCGCTTGTGAGCTAATCCAATTTGATATTTGTCTTTTTCAAAAATCAAACTATCCTCTCCGTCAGGACCACGATGATTTAACGTTTTATTCATCTCATTTAAAATCGATAAATTTGATTTTTTTTTAAAATCAATAAAACCGCAAATACCACACATCGAACATAAAATTTTATTAGTACACGACAAAAATAATTAAAATTAATAATTTTTAATTTTAATTACATAACAAAAAATACAAACAATTGATTATCAAGAAATTAACACTTGATTTACTTGTTTAAAACCTTGATAGTCAGTATCTTAATGGATGATTTTAAGTTATTCGAAAAGTCCGATTTACATGGTTACTCGCGAAGATACAGCTTTATTTTTAATTCTAAACGAACATTTCGGTTCACGTTTTAATAAAGCTTGCTTTAAACTAATTTCAATATTTATTATGTCTTTAATAAAGTTGCAAGTAGTTAACTTTACTCGTTTATCAAATTCATTGAATTCAAGATATAAAAATGTGATTCATCTTTGATGCGTATTCGGAGATTTTTTGCTTTCTTCATTTTTTTTACATTAAGCTGATTTTAATAATGCTTTACTCATAAATTTCAGAAGAAGCTAAACAAAGTTTAAGCACAGACAAGAAAAATTGTAAAATAGAAGAAACCAATATTAATCCTCTTGTGATAGGAATTCTTTATGAAAGTCTTGCTTTCCCTGCCTGTTTTATTTCAAATGATGCCTAAATTTAGAAATTCAAATTGCTACAGAAGAGTTGTTAATTATAAATTAAATTATATTGCTAGCATTCTCTTAAAGACTTAAAATCAATGAAAACTTAATATTTTTTTTATAATGCAGTTAGTTATTTTTAGTCGTAAAAAGAAAAACTAAAAACTCTTTAAAACCATACTTGCATTTATTTTTCAAATAATTCATTTCCATTAAGTTTATTTTTTATTTTTTTTGAACGTAAATGTAGTACAAAATGAAAAATGAGAATGCATCAATTGGCAATTTAAAACGTGATAAAGCACCGAAATTATAAGATGTTATTCCTATAAAAAATGAAAAAATTAAAATAAAAATGAAAGCTCCTATCAAAAAAGGACTATTTTTCAATTCTTTAAAAAAAGAAAATTTAAATTTAAATAAAACATAAAACAAGAAAAACAATAAAATCATACTTTCCATACTATTTATTAACACCATAAATGTATTTGATTCCCATGGATACGGTCTAAATAAACTAACATTAAGAGCTTGTGGAAACTTTTTCAGCAAACCAATTTCTGTATATTCTACTTGACCAAGATTATACACTGAGCCTCCTAAACTTTGATGATAACTTTGATAACCTTCAATTTTAGATAAAATTAATTCAGATTTATATTCATCAGACTTAACTAGTAATAATTGCAAACCAGAATAACCAGTTCCAATTACAAAAACCAAAAGGTATGGTAACATTAGAAATTTGACAATTGGATTCTTACTTTTTTTAATAAACACAAAAAATAAAACAACAAAAAACCATAAGATTAAACAAATTAGGATATATGCTTTTAATTGAAAAATAATCAATCCAAATAAAAGAATGAAAAAGATATTTCTCAATCTAATTTTACCTAAAATTAAAATTTGATACATGAAAAATAAGAAAAAATAAAAACATGATAAAGTAATTGTGTCTTTAAGTAATCCACTTCCCCAAAATAAAACGGAAGGAATGAGAAAATTAATAATAAATATAAGTTTCTTGCGTTCCTGACCCATTATATTTATCATTAATTGATAAATTTTATAAGATCCTAAAAAAGAAATAAAAGACATAAAAAAAGTAACGCCAAGATAAGTTCTTAAACCAAGAATAGTTAAAGGTGAAATAAGTCTAACCATAAACCATTCCTCCTCGGTTGCGCTCATCTGAATAAATTCATTGCCATTTTTAAGTATTGCTTGCGCATCATGCGAATTGGCAATCATTAGATCAAAATAAAATTTTGGGCTTTGCCAAAAAATATTCGCTAACTTTAACGACCCTTCATAATAAAAAAAAGTATCACCCTCTCCGTCATAATAGAAGACATAGAACATTGTAAAAATAAAACCTCCTATGCTTTTTGCAAAATATCCAGGTAATAAGTACGTGAATTGTTTGTCATTGTTTAAGTACTTATAAACATACAGAATTAAAGCACCAATGGTTAAATACGCTAGCCACTGAATTAACTCTAAGGGACCTAATTCAATTCTAAACATTTGAATTTTTCTGCTCCCACTCCCAAGCACTTCCGATCATCTCATCTAATCCAAATTTTGGCGTCCATCCTAAAACTTTTTCTGATTTTGCTGTATCAGAATAAATAGCTTCAACATCACCGTCTCTTTTTGGACCAATAGAATAATTTAATTTTTGACCGCTAACCTTTTCAAAAGAAGTTATTGCTTCAAAAACACTTACACCATTTCCTGAACCTAAATTGATTACATCGAAATTTGAACTATTTTTTTGATCTAACAAATGTTTTAAAGCTAAAGTATGAGCTGCTGCAATATCGCTCACATGGACGTAATCGCGAATACAAGAACCATCCCTAGTGTTATAATCAGCTCCGTGCACCATCATGCCTGACATTCTTCCAATTGCATTTTGTGTGATTACAGGCACCAAACTTGTTGGCAAGTTAATCGGGTCTTCCCCAATTAATGCCGATTTATGGGCCCCAACAGGATTGAAGTATCTGAGTGCAATTATTGATAGGTCCATATTTATATTTGCATAATCGCTCAATATTTGTTCACCAATCTGCTTCGTAAATGCATAAGGACAAACTGCTTTATTTAAAATTGTATCTTCTTTTACAGGCAAAGAATTTATATTTCCATAAACTGAACAAGAGGAGGAAAATATAAAATTTGGAATCTTAAATTTAACTGAAATTTCTAATAAATTCAATAAGGAATTAATGTTATTATAATAATATTTATGCGGGTTTGCTACGGATTCAGGTACAGACTTAAATGCCGCAAAATGAATTATTCCAACTATATTTTCTTCTTTTGAAAAAATTTCAGTTGTTTTTTCTAAGTCACATAAATCAATGTCGTAATATTTTACTTTTTTTCCAGTGATTTTTTCAATTCTTCCGTACGTTTTTTCGCTAGAATTTGAATAATTATCCAAAGAAATGATTTCATAGTTTGAACCAAAAATTTTAGATTCAATTAACTCAATTAAAGTATGTGAACCAATGTATCCTGCACCTCCAGTAACAATTATTTTTTGCATTTTTTTATTGATTTTTTTGTCAAATAATTTAGCGAAGATAAGAAAAATATTTTGAAAACTGATAAGCAATTAATCAAAATACAAGTTCTTTAAAATCCAGAATGATTCAAGAAGACTTAATAGCATCACTATTAAAACTACCTTTAATTAATATTTAAATTCTCATTCGTGATGATATTTCTCGCCTTTCAAAATCGTTAATGCGCGGTAAATTTGTTCTAAAAAAATCATCCTAACCATTTGATGCGAAAAAGTCAACAATGATAAAGAGATTTTTCCAGTCGCTCGATTGTAAACTTCATCTGAAAAGCCAAAAGCCCCTCCAATTAAGAAAACCAAACTTTTATTTGAACTTAAAAATTGGGCTTGCAGAAATTCTGATAATCCTTTCGAAGAAAATTGTTTTCCTTTATCGTCTAACAAATAAACCAAGTCATCTTTTGAAATTTTTTCAAGAAATTTTTCTCCTTCCGATTTTTTAATTTGCTCAAAATTTAAACTTTTCTGATTTTTAATGTCTTGTATTTCAATTCGATCTAATGAAATATAATGTTTTATTCTATCAAAATATTCATTTTCACCTTCGATTAAGAATTTCTTTGATGTTTTTCCGATGTAAATTAATTTGATTTTCAATGATTCAATGAGTTAATTTTTTAATGTGCAAATTAGCAAATGTTATCGTTAATTTGTCATACTTCTTTTTGAAGTTCCAATTATTTTATTGAGAATTTTTTGAATTTCAATAATTTTCACTACCAAGTCTTACGTTGGGGGGTAATTTTCAGAATTTTCGCAAATCATCAACCAATATTCTGTTTCCTCTGCCTCTTTTGCTGAAATTTTTAATTTATGAATAAAATCCGCTTTAGACTCTGCATTTTGAGCTTCATTTACATTTGCTCCCACACTTGTTCCACTTCTGAAAAGTTGATTTGCGACATTGTACCTTCTTAAAATTTCTAATTTTTCTGTGTATTTTACTATCTCTAAAGAAAAATTGAAAGTCAAATTTAAAATCGGATTATTTTTGTACTTTGGATGCTCAATCATTTTTTTTTAATTTGCTAATCAATTCATTTACACATTTGCTAATTAATTCATTTGCTAATTGCCGTAATCTTATGAAAAACATCATGTACTTCAAATAATTTTGCTTTTAAAATTGGGTCTTTTAATTTCTTTTTAACCATTTTATGCAAAGCATTCGATTCCTTTACTAATTCATCAATCAATACTTTCATTTCTGGTGAATCAACTGATTTTGGTAAATTAGATGATTTTAAATTCAATGCAGCTAACATTAATTCTGAACTTCTCTCTTTAATAGGTTCTAAATCTCCACTTTCTGCTGGATGAAATGTTTCAGACATCACTTTATGAAAGTCTTTTATAGCTTTCCAAGAATCTAATTCTAAAAATTGTAACAAGGGACTTTTAAGTGCTGCCTCATATTTTTTGGAAACTTCTTCCCAATTCATCACATTCCAAATGGCGCTCAAATAATCACCTCGTTTATTTTGATATTTCAAATAATATGCGTGTTCCCACACATCAATTCCTAAAATTGGAATTCCTCTATCAACATTTATGTCCATCAAAGGATTGTCTTGATTCGGTGTGGAACAAACTTGAAGCTTCTTATCTGGTGTAACAATCAACCAAGCCCAACCAGAACCAAAACGCGTTGAAGCTGCCTGATTTAAAAGTTTTTTTAACGAATCAACAGAAGTGAATGTTTTAATTATTTCAGCTTGTAAATCCTCTGAAAGTTTTGTGTCTTTTTTTGGAGTCAAAATTTCCCAAAAAAGTGAATGATTGTAATGTCCACCTGCATTATTTCTAATTGCATCGCCTGATCTACTAATTCCTAAAAGGATGTCTTCCAAAGTTTTATTTTCAAATTTTGAACCAATTAGGGCTTTATTCAAATTATTTACATAAGCTTGATGGTGTTTTGAATAATGAATTTCCATTGTTTGAGCATCAATATAAGCTTCAAACGCTTTGTATTCGTACTTTAATTTTGGTAACGTGAAATTTTGTGCCGAAACAAAATTGAGAAGAATTGTAAAAAAAAAGAAGATACCTAATTTTAAACTTGTTGCTTTTTTCATCTTATATTTTTTAATTAAATCTCCCTTATTTTAGAAAATTACACGTACAAAGTTACATTATATTTAGTTCTATTCAAAATCTAAATCTGAAAATGGAATTGTATATTCAATGCGTTGATTTCCTTTTTTATCCCAAATTTCCATTTTAATGTCTAATTTTTTCCAATCTAAAGTTAAAAGGCCAAAATTATTATCCATTATTGGTCCTTCTATTCTATTTTTATTTGGTGTTGCAAATTTCCAAGTTTCTGACAATCCACTTGATGTGATATCATAAATGGGATACATTCCAGCACTTTCATTTTTTGAAATTTCTGAATAATGGACATCTCCAGAAATAAAAATAACTCCTTTTGCTTTGGTTTTCAGAATTAAATCAACCATTTTTTCTTTTTCGGCAGGAAAATTTGCCCAAGACTCATAACCATTATATTCAATTCCGAATTGAGTTCCAGAACAAATAATGCGAATATCTGCTTCTTTTTTTAATTCATTTTCCAACCAAATCCATTGGTCTTTTCCAAGAATTGTGGAATCTGTAGATATTTGAGGTACATAATCTAAATCATAAAAATAACGTTTATCTTTGAAAATTAAAGTATCAATTTCAAAATCATACTGACTTAAATTACTTCTAAAAGTTCTTTCATCAAGCACTATAAACTGTATTTTTTTCGTTATATTTCCTCCTAATTTTACTTCACTTCGATAAGAAGTATAAATTCCTTCGTGAAACCTTCTTGCTGAAATTAATGGTTCTTCAAAAAAATCTAAAAAAATTTCTTTCGACTCTTTTTTACAATCGTAATACTTCCCAATATCATTCATTCCATAATCATGATCATCCCATGTTGCAATAATTTTGGTATTTCTCTTTAAATTTTGGTAAGCAGTTTTCGCCTTCAATTTTTCATAATAGGATTTTAAAGTATCCACATTATAAGTGTCTGCATAAATATTATCTCCCAAAAAGACAAAATAATCCGGCTTATGTTTTACAACATCGTTCAAAATGAATAAAGAATCCCCTTGATGTGCACAGGAGCCAAATGCTATTTTAGTTAATTCTTGAGAAAAACTACAGTTTAGGCTTATTAAAAATATGGGTAAAATGTATTTCATACCCAAAAGTAAAGAATTATAATTTAAGAATAAAGTGAAGAATTTAAAAAATCTCATACTTTCTTAAAAATTTTCTACAAATAACATGTTTTTTCATATTTCGTTTTAAATATTCAAGTTTTGATTTGGAAAAACTTGAGATCAAATTTCTCGTTTCCTTAGGATCAGTTTTCATGTTATATAATTCCTCCCGATTAGGCACAACATTTATTCTCCATAAATAATGTAAATCTCCCTTAATTAGCGAAACACCAATTTTAAAACGAGCTATATCGTTGTTATTCATAGTGATAACTTCTCTATCTGCAGGTATTGTACGAAATAAACTGAAACCATCAAAATTTGAAAGTAAGGGTTTTATTTCTTGATTTTCATCTATTTTCAATAAATCAATTATTGTTGGGGCAATATCAATATTAGAAGTAATTTTATTTTTATTTCCTAAAAAATTTTTCAGCTTGTAATTTTTAGCGATTTTTTCTGGCAAATAAACCATCAAAGGAATTGAAATAGTTTCTGAATAATAACTGTCAACATGCCCAATATTACTGTGATCTTTCAAGGATTCAGCATGATCACTCACGAAGAAAATTACTGTATTTTCAAGTTTACCTTCTTTCTTTAAATTTTCCCAAAGTTCTTTTAAAACTGCATCTTGATACAAAACTGCATTGTCATAACTATCAGAAAAATTTTCTTTCCACTTTTTATATTTTGAAGGAATATTGTATGGATAATGTGTCGAATTCAATTGAATTACACCGAAAAAATGTTTCTTTTTAACTGATTTTACCTGTTCATTTAAATGTTCAATAGTAAACTTATCATCAATTCCTAAATCGTTAAAAAATGGCTTTCGACTTGTTTCTTTTGTCCAAAAATGGTTTGGTTTGTTTTTCTGATAATAATTATAAAATCGATACCATTGCATGGAATGTGAAGACAGAAAAAAAGTTTTATAATCCAACATTTTCGCATATTCCCAAAGTAATGGTTGGCTGTAAACCAATTCCTTCGCTTGATGCGAACCAATACCTGTTAAGATCGCTGGAACGGCCAACATTGTTGTAGTAGAAACAGTGTATGGACGATTAAAAACATGAAATTCTTTCTGGTGTTCCAATCTAAATTTCTCCAAATTAGGAGTCGTTTCTCGCTGATAATTATACGCTTGCAGTCTGTCCTTTCGCATACTTTCAAACACAATTACCAAGACATTAAATTTTGATTTTTTCTTCGTTTTTGTCAATAAAGCAGGATTCCTCAAACTGTGTCCTTTTCCAGAAAAAGTCTTGTGATCAGTATTGTCAACTAAATGTCTTTGCAGATTTATTGCAAAATTCACATCTACAATCAAACATTGATCAAATTTATTATGATAAACAAAGAGGAAGAAATAAACGACTAAAAGTCGTGAAAAAGCAAGAAATATATTTCGGTTTAAAATCTTGGAATAATCCTGGAAACATAAATACCTTAAATAAATAAAAACTGGAATTTCAATCAACGTAAAATACACTAAGTCCTGAGAGTTGACAGAATCTTTCAGCAATAAAAAAGCACTTTCTGGCTCAGTTTTAAAATACAATAAACTGTAAAAATTAGGAAAAAAACCATTAAATGTGTAGAAAACATATGAACCCAAAAACGAAATCAACAAGAAAATACTTAGAAAAAAAATACTTGTATTAAATAAAACTTTAGACTTTTTTAATTTATTTACTAGTATGATAATTAAAATAAAAAAACTAATCGAAACAACAACAGAAATAAAATAAAAGAATAATTGCCACTGATTATAAAGGTAAAACAGTGGGAATCTGGAAATTAAATCTGTAAAAACAAAAATTAATGGAAGTAAAATTAATTTTAAGAATAATTTCATTTGACATTTAAACTATATTCATGTAAAAAAACAACATTTATTATGATGAAAATCAATTTGATTAATCAAGATTCAATTCGAATGTTTCGTTCTATCCAAGTATTTCTATTTTTGATTGCGAGAAAATATAAGAATCTTTTCTTGTTATAATTTTTAGTTGCTAAATATAGGAACAAAAAGTCTATTGTTAACAATTTATTCATTTATTATTAACTTTATATTCAAACTAAAATAATCTTCCACTGTTTTCCAGATTTTTCAAAATAAACAATTTTAAACACTTTCTCTATTATCATGTATATTTGTATTTTTAAATAAATGGACTGCATCTTACTTTCTTCCCCATTACAGGGCTTTACTGATTTTCGATTTAGAAATGCTTTCAATCATTTTTTTGGTGGAATTGACACTTTTTACTCTCCTTACATTCGCCTTAACGGAAAATTAGAAATAAAGGCTTCCTACGAAAGAGATATTCTACCTAAAAACAATTCAACTTTAGAAGTTATTCCCCAAATTATTACAAATGATGCGTATGAATTTTTATTCGTGTCAAAATTCGTACAAGAACTTGGGTACAAAGAACTTAATTGGAATTTAGGCTGTCCATATCCAATGGTCACAAAACGATGTATGGGTTCAGGATTGATCAGTGAATGGGAAAGAATTGACGGCATTTTAAATAAAGTTCACCAAGAATCAGATATTCTTGTGTCCATGAAAATGCGCATGGGATATGAAAATCCTACTGAAATTTTGGATGTTTTGCCAATTTTAGATAAATATCCTTTGAAAAACATCGCAATTCATGCTCGAATCGGAAAACAATTATACAAAGGCGGAGTTGATTTAGACTCATTTCAAACGTGTCTGGAAAATACAAAACATAAATTGTATTACAATGGCGACATCACAAGCGTTTCTCAATATCGAAAAATGAAAGAGCGTTTTCCAAGTTTAGATCATTGGATGATTGGACGCGGATTGATTGCAGATCCTTTTTTGCCTGGTATGATAAAAAACAACACGACCGAATATCCCGAAAATCGAATGGAAATATTTGGTAAATTTCACGATACACTTTATTATGACTACGAAAGTGCCTTATCTGGTTCGAGTCATGTTTTGATAAAAATGGAATCTTTTTGGGAATATTTTTCTACAACATTTCCAAATCCACAAAAAACATTTAAAAAAATTAAAAAAGCCAAAAACTTCAGCGCATACCATGCGGCAGTGAGAGAAATTTTGAAGCAAGAATAATAAGTGAATAATTTAATTCTAAGCGTTGAACATAAATTTATTTTGGTAAAAAACAAAAAAGCCTTCCATATTTCTATGAAAGGCTTTGTACTCGAAGCGGGACTTGAACCCGCACGCCCATACAGGCACAGGATTTTAAGTCCGGCGTGTCTACCGATTCCACCACTCGAGCAATCGACGAGCGGGAGACGGGATTCGAACCCGCGACCCCGACCTTGGCAAGGTCGTGCTCTACCAACTGAGCTACTCTCGCTTAAATCGAGTTCACTTCCTTAAATCGGACGAACTCTCAGCTTTTATTTCAATTTTAATTTTCTCTTACGAAAAGTCCAAATTTCTTTGGGCGACAAAGATAATTATATTTTTCTTTTCAAATGCACTTTTTTAAAAAAAAGAAGGAATTCTCCTAAAAAGACCGTTTCAAAAGTCATTAATCGAGGCTTTTAAAAAATTTAACACCGGAGTTAACCATTGTTAATGAGGATGTTAAATTTTTGAAGTAACGATGAGTAAGGGATTTTGTAAGAGGCTTTTAAAAACCTCGATTTAATCGAACTATCATATTTGAAAACAACAATCCTGCCGTCAAGGAGGCTGCTGACACTAAGGTAGAAAAGGCACTTTCAATTCCATTTAATGTTTGATCATTTACTAAAGCAGAGATACTCTTAAATCCGATTGAGCCGGGTACTAACAAAATAATTCCAGGCACCAACATCAACGTAACAGGTTGTTTTATAAATCTTGAAAGTGAGTTGGAAACAAGTCCCAAGGAAAAGGCTGCGAAAAAAACAGAAAGCTCACCTATATTGAACGAACTGAAATACGAAACGCTATAATAAGAGGTAACACAAGACAAAAGCATCCAATGATAGTGTTTTATTTGTGCTTTGAATAACACAACAAATCCAGCTGGAACCAATGCAATGGCAATGTAAATCATCCATTTTGGAATTTCAGCGAAATGAACAAGCGATGGAGACAACTCAAATTGCGCTGCTAAATTATTTCCTAAGCCAATTCCAACAGCAATCATTACAAACGTTACGAGCGCATTTGAAAATCGGATGGTTCCAGATTGTGCATGGCCATTTGCTAATTCAGTTACCGAAAGTGATAAAGTAAATCCTGGTATTAATAAAATCAAACCAGTTATGGTGGCAATCTCAATGGAATATTCACCAGCCCAAACTACTGACCATTTGGCGAAAAAGATGGCAAAAGTTGCTGAGAAAAGGACTGCCAATCGAGATAAATTGGGTAAAAACGCAAGTAATTCCTTAAGAATTCCTATCATCAATCCAATTATTCCTGAAATTAGAATTTCTGTCCAGCCTCCACCAAACAAACAAGCTGCACTTGAAGTTGAAACACCGATGGATAGGATATTTACTAATGCGCCGTAACGTTGAGGCAGGGTGTTAATGCGTTCTAATTCTTCTTTCGCTGCTTCAATTGATAATTGACCTTTCATTACTTTTTCAATCAATTGATCGAGCAACGTCATTTTCTCAAAATTCAAATCGGAACCTTTACACTTTTTCATATGTGTTTTGGAACTTCCGTCGGTAGAAAAAGAGATTAAAAGTATTTCTGGCGTAGCAGAAAAATCGGCCTCCACTCCTATCGATTCACACACCATTTGCATCGTGTTTTCTAATCGATGTGCTGGAATCCCATTTTTATGAATCGATTCCGCAAGTGAAATTATGAAGTTTTCTTTTTCAAACATTGCGCGAAAATAGTACTTAAAAAAGCACAAGAATAGGATTTTGCTCAGGTTCTGACGCTTTTTTTTAAGATTAAGTGAAGTTCAATTATAAAATTGAAATAATCTATTTTGTGCTTTCGCTTCACCTCTACCGAATCATAAATAAATCTCAATTAAGTCTTTATAAAACTTTTAGATTTCAATTGTTTAGTTTTTATATTTAATCAATTGATTATCTTTTAAATAACTATATTTATATTAATTGAGTTTGTTCCAAAATAGTTGTTATTTATACGTTTTGGCACAAACTCAAATAAATTAATTTACTTTAGAATGTGCCAAAAAATATTATTTTTATTAATTTTGGCACAAACTCAGTTGTTAAATTGATTAAAATGTCCAGAATTGTCGTAGGTAGATATAAAGAAAAAGAGAAACTAGATGATGCACTAAATAGTCATCGCTCAGAGCTTATTGCTGTTTATGGGCGCAGACGAATTGGGAAAACTTACCTCATCCGCGAGCATTTCGCTAAAAACATCATTTTTAGTTTCACTGGATTAAGTGATGGAAACAAAACCCAACAGCTAAAAAACTTTATCATTAAATTAAAGGAAGTAAGCAATTTCGTTGAACTAGAACGACTTCCAGTAGATTGGCTCGAAGCTTTTGTTTATCTAAAGAAATTCCTGCAACAACAAAAATCCTCCTCTAAAAAGAAGGTCATTTTTATTGATGAATTTCCTTGGTTGGACTCACAGCGTTCTGGTTTTCTTGCTGCTTTCGAAAATTTCTGGAATGATTACTGCACTACAAGAACTGACTTGATTGTAGTGATTTGCGGTTCTGCAGCTTCTTATATGGTTAAAAAAATCGTGTTTAATAAAAAAGGTTTGAGTAAGCGCATCACACAAACAATAAAGCTGAAACCATTTAATTTACAGGAAACTGCTGAATTTTTTCAATACAAGAAAATTTCGTTGGAACGTATGGAATTACTGAAAATCTACATGACTTTTGGTGGCGTTGCAGAATACTTAGAAAACATAAAAAAAGGAGAATCTTCTGTTTTGGCGATTGATCGTTTGTGTTTTGAAGAAGGTGCCTATTTAGAAAATGAATTTAACGAAGTGTTCAAATCGCTTTTCGAGGAAAATTCCTACCACCATCAAATTATGATTGCGCTCTCCAAAAACCAAAAACAAGGAATGAAACGCGAAGACATTTTGAAGCAACTTCAAGTTTCTTCTGGCGGACGATTTTCAGATGCGCTCGACGATTTAATTCATTCTGGTTTTATTTTGAAATATCGTGCTTATTCGACGAAGCGAAAAACGAATTTGTATAAAATTTATGATGAATTCTGCTCGTTCTATTTAAAGTTTATGGTTAATCACAAAGGTTCAAAATGGACTGAAATCTATCAAAAACCAGCCTATACAACTTGGAGTGGTTATGCATTTGAAACGATTTGTTTGAAACACAATCAAGCAATAAAAAAAGCGTTGAAATGCGAGCAAATTAAATCTGAAAATTACGCTTGGCACAACGAAAACACACAAGTAGACTTGGTGATTGACCGCGATGACAACGTAATAAGCCTATGTGAAGTGAAGTTTTGGAACGATGAATTTACAATCGACGAAAACTACTTGCAACAATTACGAAAAAAGGAAAATGAATTCAGAGCAGGAACCAAAACCAAAAAAGCAATGCATACCGTCATGCTAACAACTTGGGGTGTGAAAGTAAATGAATACAGTACAGCGATTTTAACACATAATCTAAAGGCAGATTGTTTATTTGAGGATGGAAACTAAGGTTTTTGAAACGGTTTAAAAACAGTTTAAAACTCTTTGCGATTTCGATTGTTCATTGATTTACGATTCACTTTGAAATCGTATATTTGACCCCGCATTAAAAACTCATTTTATGAATCCTTTTTCAAGAAGACACATCGGTCCAAGCGAAGCTGAAAAGCAAGCGATGTTGCAAAAAATTGGAGTAAGCTCAAAAGCTGAATTAGTAGATAGAACGATTCCTGCTCACATCCGTTTGAACGGTGAATTGAACATCGCAGACGCAATGACAGAGCAAGAATATTTGCAACATATCAATGAGTTAGGAAAGAAAAATCAGGTGAATAAATCATTCATCGGTATGGGTTATAATGAAACAATCGTTCCTTCCGTGATTTTGAGAAATGTATTAGAAAATCCAGGATGGTACACTGCTTACACGCCTTATCAAGCTGAAATTTCACAAGGACGTTTAGAAGCTTTGTTGAATTTTCAAACGATGGTTTTGGAATTAACAGGAATGGAAATTGCAAATGCATCTTTGTTAGACGAAGCTACAGCAGCAGCTGAAGCAATGATTATGTTTTACAATTCACGTTCAAGAGCGGACATCAAAGAAGGAAAAAACAAATTCTTTATCGCTTCAACGGCATTTCCACAAACAATTGACGTTGTTCAAGGTCGCGCATTGAAT
>CANLGD010000060.1 GCA_947490145.1 Flavobacteriia bacterium | reverse complement strand
CACAATCTGGAATTTGGTGGACAAACACAGCAGATACTGCAAATAGAGTTTGGACATATTATTTAAAATTCGGTTATTCGACAGTTTTCAGAACGCCTGCAGAAAAGAATTTTTCTTATTCTTTGAGATGTAAAAAAGATTGAAAAAATGATGTTGCTTTAGGGTTATTTTTTTTGACTAGACTCCTCTATATTTTCAATCCTGAGGGTTACTGAGTATATTTCTGAATAATAAAAAAATTAAGAATTTAATATTGAAATATAATAGTAATTTTCATGCAAGATTCAATGTTTTTTCCATCTAATTTGGACTGGAATCGATCACGCCATTAACTTTAATTATCTGAAGTGTCTCTTCTGTTTATTTTTTAAAAAATTATTGAATATAAAAAAGCCAACAAATATAAACTTGCTGGCTTTTTAATTTATTTGTTTTTAAACTTATTATGATTTACTTTTTGCTTTACCTTTTTCAATACTAACTGTCAAAATTTCGCCTCCTTCAAGAATGTCCATGGAGATTTTATCTCCTTCTTGTAAATTAGATTTGATAATTTCTTCCGCTAGCGGATCTTCAATGTATTTTTGAATGGCTCTTTTTAGAGGTCTTGCACCAAATTTTTCATCGTATCCTTTGTCAACGATAAAATCTTTTGCTTTGTCAGACATTTCAATTTTATATCCTAAATCATTGATTCTTCCATATAAATTTTGAAGTTCTAAATCAATTATTTTGTAAATACTTTCTCTTGTCAACGATTTAAACATGATCATATCATCAACACGATTCAAAAATTCTGGAGCAAAAGCCTTTCTCAAAGCATTTTGAATTACAACTTTGCTGTTTTCTTCTTTTTGTTCAGATTGAGTTTTAGTACCGAAACCAACACCTGTTCCAAATTCAGCTAGTTGTCTAGCTCCAATATTTGAAGTCATAATAACAATAGTGTTTTTGAAATCGATTTTTCTGCCCAAACCATCAGTCATATGACCATCGTCTAGAACTTGTAACAACAAATTAAATACATCTGGATGCGCTTTTTCGATTTCATCTAACAAAATAATTGCATAAGGCTTTCTTCTAACTTTTTCAGTTAATTGTCCACCTTCTTCATAACCAACATATCCAGGAGGTGCTCCAACTAATCTTGAAATTGAGAATTTCTCCATATATTCAGACATATCAATTCTGATTAAAGAATCTTCCGTGTCGAATAAATAGCGTGATAAAACTTTCGCTAATTGCGTTTTCCCAACTCCTGTAGGTCCTAAAAAGAAAAATGAACCGATTGGCTTATTTGGATCTTTTAGTCCTGCCCTATTTCTTTGAATTGCTTTAACAACTTTTTCAACTGCCTCATCTTGACCAATCACTTTTCCGCGAAGTTCTTCAGCCATGTTTACCAATTTACCACTTTCTTTTTGAGCAATTCGAGTGACAGGTATTCCACACATCATTGATACAACTTCAGCAACATTATCTTCTGTTACTTGAACTCGTTTCGCTTTGCTATCGTCTTCCCATTTCTTTTTCTCAATTTCTAATTGATCTTGAAGTTTACGCTCATCATCTCTCAAAATTGCTGCTTCTTCATATTTAGCTTGTTTGATAACATTTGCTTTCTCAATATTTATCGCTTCAATTTTTGCTTCAATATCTAAAATCTCTTTTGGAACATTGATATTTGTAATGTGAACTCTAGAACCTACTTCGTCCATTGCATCAATCGCTTTATCTGGCAAATGTCTGTCAGAAATATAACGATCTGTCAATTTAACACAGGCTTCAATTGCTTCTTGTGTAAATGTAACCATGTGATGTTCTTCGTATTTCTCCTTAATATTGTTCAAAATTTGAATCGTTTCAGAGATAGAGGTTGGCTCAATTAACACTTTTTGGAAACGTCTTTCTAATGCACCGTCTTTTTCTATATACTGACGATATTCATCCAAAGTTGTTGCTCCAATTGCTTGCATTTCGCCGCGAGCAAGAGCAGGTTTGAACATATTTGAAGCATCTAGAGAACCGCTTGCTCCTCCAGCACCAATAATGGTATGAATTTCATCAATGAAAAGAATAACATCAGGATTTTTTTCAATTTCCTGCATCACGGCTTTCATCCTTTCTTCAAATTGGCCACGGTATTTTGTTCCAGCAACTAATGAAGCTAAATCTAGAGAAACAATCCTTTTGTTAAATAAAATACGTGAAACCTTTCGCTGCACAATTCTAATTGCCAACCCTTCAGCAATGGCACTTTTTCCGACTCCCGGTTCACCAATTAAAATTGGATTATTTTTCTTTCTTCTCGAAAGAATTTGACTTACACGTTCAATTTCTTTTTCTCGTCCTACAATTGGATCTAATTTTCCAAGTTCAGCCATCTTGGTCAGATCACGACCAAAATTATCTAAAACTGGAGTTTTTGATTTCGGATCAGCAGACTTTTTTTGTGCTGCACTGAAATTTTCCCCTTCTTCATCTTGAGAACCAGGAAATTCTGCTTTCGGTAAATGGTTTTCTTCTGTCATATTTTCTAATTCTTCTTTTACATTGTCATAAATAATTCCATACTTATTTAATACAGCGCACGCCGAACTATCTTCGTTTTTTAATATCGAAAGCAATAAGTGTTCCGTCCCAATTAATTGACTCTTAAATACTTTAGCTTCCAAATAAGTCATTTTTAATACTTTTTCAGCCTGTTTAACCAGAGGAATATTCCCTACAGCACTAGCGTTTGCATTAGATGTCTTATTTAAAGTTGATTCAATTTCGGTCCTTATTTGATTTAAGTTTACAGAAAATTCACTTAAAATTCGTATTCCTTTACCAGAACCCTCTCTAATTAATCCCAATAATAAATGTTCGACTCCTATATAATCATTTCCCAAACGCATCGCTTCTTCTTTGCTGTAAGCAATAACATCTTTTACTCTAGGTGAAAATTTTGCTTCCATTTTGTTTAAAGTTTCTTGCTAAATAACTGATTTTTTATCACAGGGACAAATATAATTTAATAAAATTGTTAATAACTCACTTAAAAAGGCAATTTTCCACAGTCTTTTGTTAGTAAAAAGCAATTTTTATGCTAAAATATTCCATCAAAATTGACTAATTTCGAACCCTTGCTTAGTTGAATAAAATCTACGTTTAGATTCACAATCTTGAGTAAGCAAAATTTATGCAAAAAAGTTATTAACGACAATATGGCAGACGGAGAAAAAATAATTCAGATTAACATTGAAGATGAAATGAAAGCAGCTTACATTGATTATTCAATGTCTGTAATCGTTTCTAGAGCATTACCTGATGTAAGAGATGGTTTTAAACCAGTTCACAGAAGAGTTTTGTATGGTATGCAAGATTTGGGTGTTTACTCAAACAGACCTCACAAGAAATCAGCGAGAATAGTTGGTGAAGTATTAGGGAAATACCACCCACATGGAGATAGTTCGGTTTATGACACAATGGTACGTATGGCTCAACATTGGTCTTTGCGTTATCCTTTAGTTGATGGACAAGGTAACTTTGGTTCTGTCGATGGCGATAGTCCTGCTGCAATGCGTTATACTGAGGCACGTTTGAGAAAAATAGCTGAAGATATGTTGGACGATTTGGAGAAAGAAACAGTTGATTTCAAACCAAATTTTGATGATAGTTTGCAAGAGCCAAGTGTATTGCCTTCAAAAATTCCAAATTTATTAGTGAATGGTGCTTCTGGAATTGCAGTTGGTATGGCGACAAATATGGCTCCACATAATCTTTCTGAGGTTGTTGATGGTTGTATCGCTTACTTAGAAAATCCGGATATCGAATGCGAAGAGTTATTGCAATATGTGAAAGCACCAGATTTTCCTACAGGAGGAATTATTTATGGCTACGAAGGTGTTCGTGAGGCTTTATTAACTGGTCGTGGCAGAATTGTGATGCGAGCGAAAGCTGAGATTGAAGAATCAAACGGCCGCGAGCAAATTATCGTAACAGAAATTCCTTACCAGGTAAACAAATCAGAATTAATTAAAAAAACTGCTGATTTAATAAACGACAAGAAAATTGAAGGTATTTCTGATATCAGAGATGAATCTGATAGAACAGGAATGAGAATTGTTTATGAACTTAAGCGTGATGCAATTTCGAATGTTGTATTAAATAAATTATATAAATTTACTGCACTTCAAACTTCATTTTCTACAAATAATATTTGTTTGGTTGATGGAAGGCCTCAAATGTTAAATTTAAAGGATTTAATTTTTAATTTCATTAAATTTAGACACGAAGTAGTAATTCGTAGAACACGTTTTGACTTACGAAAAGCCGAAGAAAGAGCGCATATATTAGAAGGTTTAATTATAGCGTCAGATAATATTGATGAAGTAATTAAAATCATTCGTGCCTCTAAAAGTCCAGATGAAGCGCGTGAAAATTTAATGACACGTTTCGCTTTATCTGAAATTCAAGCAAGAGCAATCGTAGAAATGCGTTTGAGGCATCTAACTGGTCTTGAACAAGATAAATTGCGCGGTGAGTATGCTGAATTGATGCTTTTAATTGCAGATTTGAAAGATATTTTAGAGCATGAACATAGAAGAGTTCAAATTATCAAAGATGAATTAATTTATGTAAAAGATAAATACGGTGATGAGCGTCGTTCAAGAATCGAATATGCTGCAAGTGAAATGCGTATGGAAGATTTGATTCCTGATGAGGAAGTAATTATTACTATTTCTCACGCTGGATACATTAAACGTACAAGTTTATCTGAATATAAAGTTCAAAACCGCGGTGGAATGGGATCGAAAGGTTCTACAACACGTGATAAAGATTTCTTAGAACATTTATTTGTTGCAACAAATCACAATTATTTATTAATCTTTACTGAAAAAGGAAGATGTTTCTGGATGCGTGTATATGAAATTCCTGAAGGAAATAAATTAGCAAAAGGAAGAGCAATTCAAAACCTATTGAATATTGGACAAGATGATAAAGTGAAGGCTTATGTGAAAGTTCAAGATTTAACAGATAAAGAATATTGTGCAAATAACTTTATTGTTATGTGTACTAAAGAAGGTATCATCAAGAAAACTTCTTTAACTGCCTACTCTAAACCAAGAACAAACGGAATTAATGCAATCACAATTCGTGAAAATGACGAATTATTAGAAGCACGTTTAACTGACGGAACAAACGAAATGTTATTGGCAACAAAAGCTGGCCGTGCAATTCGTTTCAACGAAACTAAAGTTCGTCCAATGGGCAGAAACGCTTCTGGAGTTAGAGCTGTGCGTTTGAAAGATGAAACAGATGCGGTAGTCGGAATGATTTGCGTAAAAGATAATTCTGAAACAATCTTAGTAGTTTCTGAAAAAGGTTACGGAAAACGTTCATATTTAAATGATCCAGAAGACGGAGAGCCTGTTTACAGAGTAACAAACAGAGGTGGAAAAGGTGTTAGAACAATTAACATTACAGAAAAAACTGGACCACTTTTATCTATTAAAACAGTTACAGACGAAGATGATTTAATGATTATTACGAAAAGCGGAATCACAATTCGTATGCACATGGATGTAATTCGTGTTATGGGTAGATCTGCTCAAGGTGTTCGTTTAATCAACTTGAAAGGAACTGCTGAAATAGCTGCTGTTGCTCGTGTTCCAAGAAATGACGAGGAAGAAGAAGACGATTTAGCTGAAGTGTTAGATAGTCCAACTTTAGAAATTGGCACGGAAATTGAAAACACAGAAGGAGATGCTTTAATTATTGAAGAAGAAGACGATGAAGAAGATGATGAGATAATCGAAGAAGATGAAGATGATTCTGAGGATGATTCAACTGATGAAGATTAATTCAACTAAATTTATGGAAAATGATTTAATTTAGCATCTAAGTTTAAATCTGTAAAAAAATAAAATTAAGAAAATGAAAAGTAAAATTTTAAGTTTAACACTTGTAGCTGGGAGTTTAATTTATACTTCTGTTTTTTCACAAAAATCAGTTGAAACAACAGCTGCATTAGATTTTAGACAATATGGTGAAGCCTTAATGAAAGGTGATGCTGAACTTGCTAAGAAAAAATTAATTAAAGCAAAAGAATCTATTGATATTGCCGCGGCACATGCTGACACTAAAGAAAGTGCAAAAACATTGTATTATAAAGGAGAAATTTATTCAAACTTTCTAACTTTAGGAATGATGTCTGCTGATACAAATTTCATTAAATTAGCTGGTGATGATGCCATGGAAGTTTCTATTGCATCGTTTAAAAAAGGGTATGCTGTTAGTGATAAATTTGATGGTGAAATTAAAGATGCTGTTCTTAATAAAAAAATGGAATTGGAAAAATTTACGGGAATTCTTTATGAACAAAAAGAATTCAAAGGAGCTTTAGAAATTTATGATGTTCAAGTACAATTATCTGCCGCATTAAATATGGTTGATAGTTTATCTATTTTTAACGGTGGAATTTGTGCTGAAAAAATTGAAAATTATTCAGCTGCAGCGGAAAGATACTTAAAATGTGTTGAAATTGGTTACAAAGTTCCTGAAATCTATACAATGGCCTCAAATGTTTTGAGAAGAGATAAAAAAGGTCAAGAGGCAAAAGATTTAATTACCAGAGGTAGAAAATTATATCCAACTGATAAAGGAATGCTTTTGGAATTAGTAAATACGTCAATTGATGAAGGAAATTCTGCTGAAGCTGAAAAACATTTACAAGAAGCAATAGCTGCTGATCCGGCAAACAAACAATTATGGTACGTAATAGGAACAATTTATATTGACTTAAAACAAAATGACAAAGCAGAAGCGGCTTTGAATAAAGCAATCGAAATTGACCCAAATTATGCAGATGCTCAATACCAATTAGGTGCGCATTTAGTTGGAGTTGCTGGAGGTTTGAAACAACAAGCTTCCCAATTGAAATTTGGAGATACAAACTATGATGTTTTACTTGCACAAGGTGATGAATATTATAAAAGAGCCTTAGCTCCTTTAGATGCTTATATTTTAAAATATCCAAATGATAAAGATGTATTGACAATTTTATTTCAAATAAATAAAAGTTTGAAAAATACTGAGAAAGCTTTGGAATATAAGAAAAGAGCTGACGCAATCAAGTAATTTTTTATTTTATGATGCAATTAACTTCGTTATTGCACATTTTTAAAATTTATCATCAGCAAAGGCTGACTCAAAATTTTAAAAAAATATAAACCACGTTCTTCAATCCTAAATAGAAAAATAAAGAAATTAAAACCCTAATTCAAATTGAGTTAGGGTTTTTTGATGACCAAAATATTTGGATTTTCGTTTTTAGTTCCATTTTTATTTCTATGTATAAAATAAATAATGAAAAAATTTAGCCTAATTATTGCAAAGCAATAAAGTTTTTAACTTTTTCACAAGATTCACAACTTGATCGTTTTACAAAAAGTAAAAATTAGAAATTCAGATTTTTAGTCCTATTTCCCCGGTAAAGAGCCGATTATAAATATTTCCTATTCCGATACAGATACTGAGGCTTTAAGACCAATTGATTTTAAAGAAGACTTAACAAATGCAGTTGATTATAGAACAATAAAATTTATTAATCGGGCTATCTTTATTTTTTGAAACAACAATGTAATATTCCTAATTTGTTATTTACGACTTCGGACTTTAGAATCAAACCCAAAAGCGCCAGGTTTAATATACTATTGGGAAGATTCAAATAAAACCCATTTTCCTGCAAAAGCATGGGCAAATTAAAAAAATATTACCCTTTATTTTATTTTTGGGAAAGAAAAATAACCTTTCTTATCAGTAAAATATTTATTTTTTGATGAAATATACATCTTAAAAACAATTTTAGATTTTTTCATCACGTATAATCATAGAAAAGATAGACTTTTAATTTCCATATTTTCTATGAATTTGTAAAGTCCAATAAATCTCTTAAGAAATCGCTGAAATGATGTCTTGTTTTGTAATGATATTAAATTTATTTTCTTCCATTTCAACTAAAACAGCGGGAGTTTCTTTGTTGATTAATTTAGAAATTTCCTCAATACTTGCTGACGCCTTTACAATTGGAAAAGCTTTTTGCATGATGCTAGAAATCGGATCATTTAAACGTGATTGATCTTCAATTAAATATTGATAAGTGGTAGAATCATCCAAAGAACCAACAAATTTTCCATCTTTCATAACTGGAATTTGAGAAATTGAATACTTACGCATTTTTGCAATTGCATGAGAAATTAATTCCTCTGCATAAACCATTACCAAAGGTTCTTCAGCATGATGTGCCACTAAATCGCTAGCAGTTTTATTTTCTTCTTCCAAAAATCCTCTTTCACGCATCCAATCGTCGTTGAAAATCTTTCCAATGTAACGTGAACCATGATCGTGAAACAAAACGACAACCAAATCACTTTCAGTCAACTCATCTTTTAACTGCAACAATCCTTTTATTGCAGAACCAGCTGAATTTCCTACAAAAATCCCTTCTTCACGCGCAATTTTACGTGTGTAAACAGCTGCATCTTTATCCGTAACTTTCTCGAAACGATCGATTATATCAAAATCAACATTTGCAGGTAAAATGTCCTCTCCAATTCCCTCTGTAATGTATGGATAAATTTCATTTTCATCAAAAATTCCAGTTTCTTTATATTTCTTGAAAACTGAACCATAGGTATCGATTCCCCAGATTTTGATATTTGGATTTTGCTCTTTTAAATATTTACCAACTCCTGAAATAGTTCCCCCTGTGCCTACACCAACAACAAAATGTGTAATTTTACCGTCAGTTTGTTCCCAAATTTCTGGTCCTGTTTGTTCGTAATGTGCAACGCGATTTGATAAATTATCGTATTGATTTACATACCAAGAATTAGGAATTTCGGTAGCTAATCTTCTTGAAACTGAATAATATGAGCGAGGATCTGTTGGCTCCACTGCAGTTGGACAAACAACAACCTCTGCTCCTACTGCACGCAAAATATCCATTTTTTCTTTGGATTGTTTGTCGTTCAAAACACAAATTAATTTGTAACCTCTAATAATTGCTACTAAAGCCAAACCCATACCTGTATTACCAGAAGTTCCTTCGATAATTGTACCACCTGGTTTTAAAATCCCTGATTTTTCTGCATCATCAATCATTTTAATAGCCATTCTGTCTTTCACAGAATTCCCTGGATTTGTTGTTTCAACTTTTGCTAACACAGTCGCTTTCACATCTTTTGTCAAGACATTTAGACGAACCAATGGAGTATTGCCAATTGTTTCTAATATGTTGTTGAATATTTTCATTTTATTATTTTTTTCAGCCTTTGGCTAGTTAGCTTTTGGCAAATCGTTTAAATTTATTGCATTCAAAAAGCACGAATAAAAAAAAATCGTGCATTATGAAATTTAATTTTTTTATTATTTTTTTCCTTTTAATTTTTCTTGTTGCGCTTTTTGCATATTTTCCAAGCGTTCTTGAAATTTAGACTTTGCTTTTGGTTCACTTGAAGTAACTTTCGCCTTTTTAGCTGCCATTTTCTCTCTCAATTTATTTTCATCTACGAAGAAATATTTTATTGATAGCATTATTAAAATCGAAATCAAAGTAGAAATGAAATAATAATAACTTAATCCTGAAGAATAATTATTAAAGAAGAAAATCATCATAAAAGGAAAAATGTACATTAAGACCTTCATATTTGGCATTCCAGGCTGCTGCTGCTGTTGCATTTGACCGCTATTCAAATAGGTATAAACCAAAGTTGTAATAGCCATCAGCAAGGTGAATAATGAAATATGATCACCGTACAAAGGAACGAAAAAGCCAAAATCGTACACTGAATCGTAAGACGATAAATCTTCTGCCCAAACGAATGGTTTTTGTCTCAGTTCAAATGCTGCAGGGAAAAAACGGAAAACAGCAAGTAAAATTGGCATCTGGATCAACATTGGAATACAACCAGCCAAGGGAGAGGCGCCGCTTTGTTTATATAAAGCCATCATATCCATTTGCTTTTTCATTGCATCTTCTTTCTTTGGATATTTTTTTGTCAATTCTTCAATTTCTGGTTTCAAAATTTTCATTTTGGCTGAGGAAACATACATTTTCCATTGAATTGGAGTCAAAAATAATTTAATTAAAAGTGTCAATAATAAAATTACTAAACCAAAACCTAAGCCAGTTGAAGCAATTACATTAAACATTGGTTGAATGGCATAAATGTTTATCCATCTAAATAATCCCCAACCATAATTTATAATATCCTCATAATTAGATTTATATGACTTTAAAACTTCATAATCGTTTGGTCCAAAATACCAGTTCATTTTTGCATTTGCATCATTTCCTGTTAAATCTAATCCTAAAGTTGCATTGTATTTTTTGATGTGTGTATAAAACTTATTGTTTCCAGCTTTGAAATTAGTGATTTTCAGTTTTGCTTTTCTATTAGTAAACCCAGCTGCTGGTTTGATAATTGAGGTGAAATAACTTTGTTTGAATGCAACCCATTCAACATTTTTTTCCATTTTTTCTTCATCATCAGCCATTTCGCTCAGCCAATCAAAATTTTCATTCTTGTACTTGAAACAAATAGTTGAAACTCTTTTTTGTTCACTCAAGAGTCTTTCTGTTTTGCTCAAATCTGTTTTCCAGTCAAATTGAACTTCTTTTGCATCAAACCCTTTTTGTTTGATGTCAAAATCCATATCAAATTTACCGTTGTTTAACTTATAAAAATAAGTAATTGATTTTCCTTTTTCTGGTGACCATCTTAATTTAATACTGTTTTTAGTTTTTCTGATAACTTTGAAATTCTTGTCAGCAGTTTCAATTATTTGACCACCAGATTTAAATTTCAAGGTATTTTTTGAATCTGTTGCTCCAAAAATCTTTAAAGGTTCGTCTTTTTTATCTTTTGAAATAAAGTTTTTATATGATTCAAATTCTTTTAAATAAGCCGCAGAAACAATTCCACCTTTTGTTGAAATATCAATCTTTAATTTATCTGATTGTAAGGTGATTATCTCCTCTTTAGCTTCTTCAAGCTCAATTGTTTTTTTTGTTACATCTTTAGAAGTTAAAACAACATTTGACTTGTCGTTTGCATCTGTTTTATTTTCAATCAAACTCTCATCTTCTTCTATCAAAGCTTCGCTTTTCTTATCCTCTAAAGCAATTTCTCTCTTCTCTTTTTCTTTCTGAGCGTTTTGCTTTTTCACTTCTGCCGCTGAAGGTTTGTTCAATAAAGTAAAAGTCACTAAAATTGCTCCAATCAACCCTAAACCTACTATGGTATTTTTATCCATTTTTTAATTTTAATTTATCTTTTATGCACTAAATTTGGCTTTCAAAGGTAGTACTTTTTTTTAATTCTTAATTTACAGAATCAACTATTGCTTCTGCACTTGCATTTGATTTTGTAAATTCAATTGCAGCTCCAACAAATCCAACAAACAAGGGGTGAGGATTTTCTACGGTACTTTTATATTCTGGGTGAAATTGAACACCAACAAACCAAGGATGGTTTTTGATTTCAACAACTTCAACTAAACCAGTATCTGGATTTGAACCTGTTGCAAGCATTCCTTTTTCTTCAAATTGCGCCAAATATTCGTTATTAAATTCGTAACGATGTCTGTGTCTTTCAGAAATTAATTCAGAATTATAGGCAATTGCAGAGTTTGAATTTGGTTTCAATTTACATTTGTATGCTCCTAAACGCATTGTTCCACCGAGGTTTGCAATGTTTTTTTGCTCTTCCATCATGCTAATTACAGGGAATTTACAATCTGAATCAATTTCAGTTGTATTTGCATCAGTCATATTCAACACATTTCTCGCAAATTCAATTACGGCACATTGCATCCCTAAACAAATTCCCAAAAATGGAATGTTATTTTCCCTTGCAAATTTTACAGCATCGATTTTCCCTGAAATTCCTCTTGAACCAAAACCTGGAGCAACTAAAATTCCATCTAAATCACTTAATTCTGCTTTTATATTTGATTTCGTTAGTTTTTCAGAATGAATCCATTTAACATTTACACGACATTGATTTGCAACACCAGCATGAATAAATGATTCAGCAATCGATTTATATGAATCTTTTAATTCAACATATTTTCCAACTAAGCCAACTGTTATTTCTTTGGTGGGATTTTTTAATTTGTATAAAAACGATTTCCAGTTATCTAAATTAGGAATTGTTTTTGAAGGTAAATTCAATTTTTCTAAAACAACTTTATCCAATTCTTCGTCTTGCATTAAAATTGGAACATCGTAAATCGTCTCAGCATCACGTGATTCAATAACCGCGTTGATACTAACATTACAGAATTTGGCAATTTTTTTTCTCAAAGTCAAATCCAAAGCATGTTCGGTTCTACAGCATAAAATATCTGGCTGAACTCCCAACTCAAGTAACTGCTTTACAGAATGTTGTGTTGGTTTTGTCTTCAATTCTCCAGCAGCAGCCAAATATGGAATTAGCGTTAAATGAATCACCAAACAATCAGATTCAAATTCCCAGAGCATTTGACGAACCGCTTCGACATAAGGAAGTGATTCAATATCTCCAACAGTTCCTCCAATTTCAGTTATTACGATATCAAAATCGCCTTTTTTACCTAAAATTTGAATTCTATCTTTGATTTCGTCTGTGATATGAGGAATTACTTGAACAGTTTTTCCTAAAAATTCACCTCTTCTTTCTTTTTCAATTACAGCTTGGTAAATTCTACCGGTTGTAACGTTATTAGCTATCGAAGTTGGGACATTCAAAAAGCGCTCGTAATGCCCTAAATCTAAATCTGTTTCAGCACCATCATCCGTCACAAAGCATTCTCCATGTTCATAAGGATTTAAAGTTCCCGGGTCAATATTGATGTAAGGATCTAATTTTTGAATTGTTGTTGTATATCCTCGAGATTGCAATAATTTTGCTAAAGAAGCTGAAATAATCCCTTTACCAAGAGATGAAGTAACACCGCCTGTTACAAAAATGTATTTTGTTGAATTTGACATGAAAATTAATTTGTAACTACGGGAAGCAAAATTAACATTTTTTAATGAATAATTCTAAATAAAACATGTTAAATGATGATTGAATCGAAAAATAAGAAAGAATTTTATTTTCCAGCCTTAAAAACTGCTTCGTAAATCACTTTTTGAATATCACTTCTGATGTGCATTTCTTGAATTTTCTTGTTAGTTGCATCAGGATAAACTCTATTCGAAAGGAACACATAATTTATTCCATAAACTGGATCTGCCCAAGTGAAAGTACCTGTAAATCCTGAATGACCAAAACTTTCTGAAGAAACCAAACTACAAGTTGGACCGTCTTTTTTGTTTGGAGTTGGTTTATCAAAACCTGCCCCTCTCCTATTTCCTTTTAGCTGAACTGAAGTAAATTCTTTCACAACTTCTGGAGAAATATAAAGCTGATTTCCATAAAATCCTTTGTTTAAAAATAGTTGCATCATGGCAGCTAAATCATGTGAATTTGAAAATATTCCAGCGTGACCACCAACACCACCTAGCATTGCTGCTCCTGGATCGTGAACAAAACCATGAACTGTTTGTGCACGAAAAGTTATGTCCTTTTCTGTCGGAGCTATTCTATCCATTGGGAAATACAATTGAGGCAAATACCGGATATTTTTTAAGCCCATTGGCAGATAAAATTCATTGTACATAAAATTATCCAAACTCAATCCAGATTGTTTTTCAATGACTTTTTTCGCAAAATAATAACCTAAATCAGAATATTCGTATTTTGGTTTTTCAGCCAAAGGAGTGTTTAAAATTGTTTTGTAAATTTTCTTCTCATAGTCATTTGAAATCCATAAATCTTTGGCAACTGGAACTTCAAAATTTGCTTTTTTAGTATATGAATAAATTGAATAATTTGGTACTGCAAAATTTACAGTTTCCTTATAAAAAGCTATCCACGGTGAGAAACCAGCTTGATGCGCCATCATATTTTTTAATAAAATATTTCCAACAGGATAACCATCAACTAATTCAGGGATGTAATCTTTCAATTGCTTGTTTAAAGAGAATTTGTCTTGGGTTTGAAGTCGCATTAGTCCCGCTGTTGAACCCACAATTTTACTCACAGAAGCAATGTCATAAACGATTTCATTATTTACTGGAATGGTATCTTCATAGGTAATTGTTCCAAAACTTTTTTGATAAATAATTTTACCTTTTACTGCAACTAAAACTTGACAACCAGGAAATGCTTTTGCATTCATTCCTTTTTGAACAATCGCATCAATTTTTGCTAAATCTAATGGATTGATATTTAATTCTTCTGGCTGAGAAAATTTCAATCTTTTAGCATCTTTTAATTCGATTCCTGCGTTGAATAAAATTTCATCTGAAACTTTAAACGGAATTTTTCCATTTGCGCCCATTGCTCCAAAAATTAATTGTGCAGCAGATTCTTGCGAAAATTCATGATTTTCATAAGCCAAAACCAAGGCATCAAAATTGGAAGTAAGCTTGGTTTCTTTCAACAAATTGGGATTTCCAAAAACTACCAAAACATGATTTTTATCTTCAGGAACGGAACTTAACCAAGAATCTAATTTCCCTGGAGAAGAAAAATTATTATTTGCTGTCACCGATTTTGGATGAACTGAGGTAATTACGACATCGTATTTCGATAAATTTCCTTTCATTCGCTCACTGGCTTCTTCGTAAGAATAAAACTGAAAAACATCTACTTCATGGAATTTTCGTGCCATTTCTTTGAAAGCAGCAGTTTTAATTCCAATGTTTACAATCGCAATTTTCGAACTTGAATTTGTTAAAGGAAGCGCATGGTCTTCATTTTTGAGAATCGTGAAAGCTTTTTCATAACAATCTCTTTTCGCCCAATCCATTTCGCCCTTCGTGAAAACTTTTGCCACTTTATGATTCATCGCATGGTGTTTTGCTTTCAAAATTTTTAAACATCTTTCGTCAATTTCAGCTTCTGTAATTTCTCCAGTTTTTACCTTTTTAGAAATCGCAGTTATAGCATCTGCAACATTTTCAGGAAATAACAAAATATCGTTCCCAGCAATAAAAGCTTTTACAACAGCATCAATTTTTCCAAATTTATCAGAAACTGCCTTCATATTTAAAGCATCGCTTATCACTAAACCTTTGAAATTTAGTTTGCTTTTTAAGTAATCTTGGATAATTGTTTTCGACAAAGAACTAGGAACATCCGAATTATCTAAATTCGGAACATTCAAATGTCCAACCATCACTGAGGAAGCTCCAACGTTTATTCCTGCTTCAAAAGGCAAAAAATCAATTGTTTCAAACTGTTCTTTTGTGTGACCCACAGTTGGTAATTCCAGATGAGAATCTTTGTCTGTATCTCCGTGTCCCGGAAAATGTTTGATGCTCGTTAAAATTCCATTTTTTTCCATTCCACGAACCGTTGCGGCAACATGTTGAGAAACTTGAACTGAATTTTCGCCAAAAGAACGAAAACCAATCACTGGATTATCTGGATTAGAATTTACATCAGCAACTGGAGCAAAATTTATGTGCACGCCAATTTCTCTGCATTCTTGCGCAATCATAGCACCAATTTTTTCGGATAAAACAGTATCGTTTGCAGCACCAATCGTATAAGCATATGGAAAACGTTCCACTTCATTCAAGCGCATAGCAACTCCCCATTCAGCGTCCATTCCAATCAAAAGTGGTGTTTTAGAAACTCCTTGAAAGCGAGAAATAGAAGTTTTCATTTGTTCAGTCGTTCCTTGAAAATAAATTAAACCGCCAATTTTCTGGTTTTTAATCAAATTTTCGATTTCAAGTTGGTGTTCTTCATCTTTATTAGGCCAAGTTGCCACCATAAAAAATTGTGCAATTTTCTCTTCTAAAGTCATTGCTTTTAGCGTACTTTTTGCCCAAGAATTATCTGATTTCACAAATTCTGGTAAAGCATGAATTTTTGATTTATTTTTCTTGAAAAAAGTTTTGTTCTTAGTTGTTAGACTAAAAAACAAAAGGATTGAGAAGAAGAAAAGGATTTTTTTTAAGAGCATTTTTTAAATGTATTTTAAAACTTTTACTTATTAAATTAAAACAAAGGTATGAAGTTTTTAAGAAACAAATTCCAAAATAAATTGATAAACTGATAATTTGAATTTTGAAGTGATTTAAAAATAAAAAAGGGTTACTTTTTCAAATAACCCCAAACCTCCTTAAATTATTTCGATTAAGTTGCTGGCTTGTAATCAACTTTATCAATTATCATTTTTGCTATTATTTCACACAAAATTTCAGAAGTTCCTCCACCGATTGGTCCAAGGCGGCTGTCTCTAAACATTCTTGCTAATTTGTATTCTTCCATATAACCGTAACCGCCAAGCATTTGCAGGCAATCGTACATAACCTCGTCAGAAATTCTGGTTGCGTTTAATTTTGACATACTTGCTTCTTTCACAACGTATTCTCCATCTTGCAAACGTTTTACAATCATATAATTGAACGATTTTACCATCTCAACATTTGAAGCATGTTGTGCAATTTTATGTCTTAAAACTTGAAATTTATCAATTGTTTTTCCAAAAGCAGTTCTTTCAGACATATATTGTAAAGTATATTCAATTGCATATTCAGCGCGAGCATGTGCATTAATTCCCATTATCAATCTTTCTAGAGCGAAATGTTGCATGATGTAGAAAAATCCTTTTCCTTCTTCGCCCATCAAGTTTGAAGCTGGAATTTTTACATTATCAAAAGAAATCTCGGCAGTATCAGAAGCTCTCCAACCCAATTTATCCAATTTTGCAGAACTAATTCCAGCAGTATCTCTGTCAACTAGAAAAATACTCATTCCTTTGTTTCCTAATTCAGGAGCTGTTTTTGCTGCAACTATTAAATAATCGCTGTAAATTCCATTTGTAATGAATGTTTTAGATCCATTTATGATGTAGGAATCTCCCTCTTTAACAGCTGTTGTTCTCATTGCTGATACATCAGAGCCACCAAAAGGTTCAGAAACACACAAACATCCAATCATATCTCCAGCAATACTTGCTGTTAAGTATTTTTGCTTGATTTCTTCTGAAGCTTCAGCTTTTAGATGCGTCATTGCTAAAAAAGTATGTGCCCACATTGCTGCTGCAAATCCACCAGAATTAATGCGCTGCATTTCTTCTAGAAAAATTGTTGTGAAAAACAAATCTAAATTTAGACCTCCGTATACTTCTGGATAATTGATTCCAAAATAACCCATATCTCCAAATTTTTTCCAAATGAAACGTTCAATAGTTCCATCTTTTTCCCATTTTTCTATATGTGGAACGACTTCTTTTTGTAAGAAATCTCTAAATCCTTGTCTAAATTGGTCGTGTTCTTCGGTAAAAAACATAAATACAGTTAATAAATTTGATACAAAAATAAACTCTTTTTTGTAATATAAAACGATTTAGGCAAATAATTGTTCAAATTTTAACTTAGTGTAAATATGACACTTTTATAGTTTTTCTATCATAAAGTCTGTCCTTCTGTTGATTGCACGATTTTTATCATCACTATTTTCAACTTTTGGTTTAGTGATACCATATCCTTTTGATTTCAATCTGCTTTCATTTACTCCCAAAGAAATTAAAAAACGTTTCACTTCTTTCGCTCGATCTTCAGATAATTTTAAATTTTTCGCTGCGTCCCCTACATTATCTGTGTGACCTTGAATAATGATTGTTATGGTAGGATTTTCATTTAAAAATTTAGCAAACTGTTTTAAAATAAATTCTGATTTTTTGTTAAGCGCAAAGGAATTCGTTCCAAAAAGAATATCATTAATTGTATAAGCTTCATCTGCTTTTAAAGGTCTGACCTTCAAATCATTTCCTCTTATTGCTATTTTACCTTGAATTTCTTCTTTGGTAATCAATTTTGAATCAAAGGCGTGACCTTCTTTTTTAACTGTTACAACGATATCTTGCGCTTCACTTGTTTTTACAATTGCTGCATATTTTCCATCATCGCCATTTACTTTTATCACTTCTGATTTACCAGAATTTGTGTAAGCTAATTCAATTACAGCATCTTTTACTGGTTCACCGTTATTGTCTTTTAATTCGCCTTTAATCAAGGCAACCGATTTTGGTCTTGCCTCTGCATATAATTCAAAATTATAAATGTTCCATTCTCCGCCAAATCGGGATGAATAAAAAGCTAATTTTCCATCTGTGGAAACAAACAAACCGATTTCATCTGCCGCAGTATTTATAGGCGAACCAATATTAACTGGTTTACCCCATTTTCCATTTTCCATTCTTGAATAAAAAATATCTGTTCCACCCATTCCTTTTCTTTCATCAGAACTTGAAGAAACAAAATACAACGTTTCAGAATCTTGATGTAAAAATGGACTTTTATCTTTACCATCGGTATTTAATTCGTCAAGCGGTTTTCCTTCAGACCAATCTCCTTTTGAATTTCTTGTTGCATAATAAATGTCATCCATTCTTGTATTTGGACCTAGGACCGTGTAATATAAAGTATTTCCATCAGCAGAAAGAGAAGGTTGTGCCTCCCAACCATTATTTGTGTTAATTCCAGAACCCATATTTTCTAAAGGTGTCCAAACAAAATCATTTCCTCCTTCCCCACTTCTTTTGAA
>CANLGD010000059.1 GCA_947490145.1 Flavobacteriia bacterium | reverse complement strand
AATCTATTTATAGATTGTAAAATTATCAAGGATGACATTAAAAAACTTGAGCAAATATATTACTTTTATTTTTAATAAAAAACATTTTATATTAACAAAAAATAAACTTTTTGTTGCAAAATCCTTTTAGCATTTAATTATTATTTAACTTTATCGAATTAAATAATTCATTTAAAAAACTATAAAATTTATTTCATGTTAAAATTAATTTTCATTTTCATTACTGTTTTCTCATGTTTTATCAGTTTTTCTCAGGAAAAAACAAGTGACAAAACCAGCAAAGAATTAACAGTTGAAAGTATTTGGAAAAATTACGAATTTTATCCAAAAAGTTTTTCTGGCTTCAATAGTATGAAAGATGGAGAACATTTTACCAAAATAAATGATTCTGACAAAGGTTTTTCTATCACAAAACACCGATTTGATAATTATGCTGGGGAAGGTGTAGAAATTGTTTCGAGAGAAAATTTACTTTTTCAAGGTCAATTTATCACAGTTGATGAATATGAATTTAATGCGGATGAAACAAAAATGCTGATCACAACAAATTCTCAAAGCGTATATAGAAGAAGTTATTTTGCAGATTTTTTCATTTTAGATTTAAAAACCAAAAAATTATCTATCCTTGATAGCAAAAGAGAAAGTAAAACTTTGGCAGAGTTTTCTCCAGATGGAACAAAAGTAGCTTATATTTCTGAAAATAATATTTTTGTGAAAGATTTAGTTTCAGGAAAATATACTCAAATAACCTCTGATGGAAAAAGAAATGAAATCATTAATGGAACAACTGACTGGGTTTATGAAGAAGAATTTTCAATTACCAAAGGGTTTTCTTGGTCGCCAGATAGCAAACAAATTGCATATTTGAAATTTGACGAGCGTTTTGTGAAAGAATTTCAAATGGCATTTTATGGAACACTTTATCCTTTTGAATATAAATTCAAATATCCAAAAGCAGGCGAAGATAATTCTAAAGTTACTGCTTTTATTTATCAATTAAAAAGTAAAAAAAGTCACCTTTTAGATTTGGGTCAATATGAATATATTCCAAGGATGAAATGGTCTTCAACAAGCAATCAATTGATTTTACAAACTTTAAATAGACATCAAAACCATTTGAAGTATTTTTTAGTTGACGCAAACGGAAAGAAACTTAGTTCAAAAATGTTTTTCGAAGAAAAATCTGATACATACGTTGAAATAGATGACAATTTATTAATTCTAAAAGATGGAAAATCATTGTTAAGAACAAGTGAATCTTCAGGGTACAATCACATTCATTTGGTTAATTTTGATGGAAGCACAAGACAAATTACTAATGGGAATTTTGATGTTATTGAGTTTTTAGGAATTAATGAAGAATCGAATACCGTATTTTATGCAGCTGCTGAAAAAAGTGCCATATATAAAGGTATCTACAAAATAAATTTAGATGGGACCCAAAAAACAGCGATAAGCAAAGAAACTGGATACAATAATGCTGACTTTTCTCAGGGTATGAAATATTTTATGAAAGTAAGTTCCGATGCAAACACGCCAAATACTTTTTCTGTATGTGATTCAAATGGAAAAGAATTATCCATTATAGAAAACAATGAAAAGTTGAAAGCAAAATTATCTAATTCAAATTTTTCCAAAAAAGAGTTTCTACAAGTTCAAGGAAAGGATGAACTTTTAAATGCTTGGATGATAAAACCAGCTAATTTTGATCCCGCAAAAAAATATCCCGTTTACATCAATATTTATGGTGGTCCAGGTTCAAATACAGTGACGGATGATTACGATGGAAACGATTATATTTATCATCAATTATTGGCTCAAAAGGGATACATTGTTTTTAGTGTGGATCCCCGTGGAACAATGTATCAAGGAGCAAAATTCAAGAAATCAACTTATTTGCAATTAGGGAAATTTGAAACCGAAGATTTCATTGCCGTTGCAAAAGAATTGGGAAAATTGACTTATGTTGATGCTTCAAGAATTGGAATTCAAGGCTGGAGTTATGGTGGATATATGACATCATTGGCAATGACAAAAGGCGCTGATGTTTTCAAAATGGGAATTGCAGTTGCTCCTGTGACAAATTGGAGGTATTATGATAACATTTATACCGAACGTTTTATGCGAACTCCTCAGGAAAATGCTACAGGTTATGATGATAATTCACCCATAAATTTTGTGAAAAACATCAAAGGGAAATACTTTATCATTCATGGTTCAGCTGATGATAATGTGCATTTTCAGAATACAATGGAAATGATTTTAGCTTTGACAAATGCAAATATTCAATTTGATCAGTTTATTTATCCTGACAAAAATCATGGAATTTATGGTGGGAATACAAGAAATCATTTATTTAATATGATGTTAGATTATACTTTAAAGAATTTGTAATTTGTTAAAAAAGTGTTTATCGGCAATAAAATGTATGTTAAAGCTCATTTTTTCGACTTTTGAAAGTTTTTTTTCACGAAACATCTATTTTGTTGTAATTTTAGTAAAAAATAATTTAAAAAAATGTTTTGAAATTAAAATTCTTTAGTAATTTTAGTGCCAATATATAATAAACGATAATTTAGGTAAAGAAAATGGGCGAAACAGCTAAAATTGAACTAGAAGGAAAAATTTACGAATTTCCAGTAGTAGAAGGTACAGAAAACGAAAAAGCAATCGACATCAGTAAATTGAGAGATGTTACAGGTTATATTACTTTAGATACAGGTTATAAAAATACTGGAGCAACTAAAAGTGCTATTACTTTTCTTGACGGAGAAGAAGGAATTTTAAAATATCGTGGTTATCCGATTGAACAATTAGCTGAAAAAGCAACATTTTTAGAGGTAGCATATCTATTGATTTATGGTGATTTACCAACTAAAGCTCAATTAGATGGTTTTAATTTAGATATTTCTAATCATACTTTGGTTCATGAAGACGTGAAACAATTTTTTGAAGCTTATCCGGCAAAGGCTCATCCAATGGGTGTTTTGTCATCGATTATTTGTTCATTATCAACTTTTTACCCTGAGTCGTTAGATCCTAATAGAAGCCCTGAAGCTAAAAATTTAACAATTTTACGTTTGTTAGGTAAACTTCCAACTTTGGCTGCATGGTCATACAAAAATGCTATGCGTCACCCATTTATGTATCCAAAAAATGATTACAATTATTGTGAGAATTTTTTACACATGATGTTTGCACTTCCTACTAAGGAAACTGAAATTGATCCTGTTGTTGTTGATGCTTTAAATAAATTATTGATTTTACATGCTGATCACGAGCAAAATTGTTCTACTTCTACAGTAAGAATTGTTGGTTCTTCTCAAGCAAATTTATATGCAACAATTTCTGCTGGAATCGCTGCACTTTGGGGTCCACTTCATGGAGGTGCAAATCAAGCTGTTATCGAAATGTTAGAAAAAATTCACAACGATGGTGGTGATGTTGATAAATGGGTTTTAAAAGCGAAAGATAAAGAAGATTCTTTCCGTTTAATGGGCTTTGGTCACAGAGTTTACAAAAATTTTGATCCGAGAGCAACGATTATCAAAAAGGCTTGTGATGATGTATTAGAAAAATTAAAAATTAATGATCCTTTGTTAGCAATTGCTAAGAAATTGGAAAAATTTGCATTAGAAGATGAATACTTCAAATCTAGAAACTTATATCCAAATGTAGATTTCTATTCTGGAATTATTTACAGAGCTTTAGGAATTCCTACTGAAATGTTTACTGTTATGTTTGCCTTAGGCCGTCTTCCAGGATGGATCGCTCAATGGAAAGAAATGACTGAAAACAATGAACCAATTGGTCGTCCAAGACAAATTTATACTGGACATGTATTAAGAAATTATGTTCCTGTAGAAGAAAGATAATAAAAATTGAATTTTATTTTTTTGATTTTGTCGTTACTTTCAATTTTAAATTTATCATTAGCTAGTGCTAACTCAAAATTTAAAGTCTTAAAAGTGTCTAAAACTCAAAAATAAAATTCAATTTTTGAAATTTATCTTTTTAAAAAAAATTCATTTAAAAGGGTTGAAGCTCATTCAATCCTTTTTTTATTTCCAAAAATTGAAGTTTTCTTCTCAAAAAGACGTTTTTATCAATCAAAATTTAAAATTTGAATTGTAAAAATATTTTATTAACTTTGTTTAAAATTGATTTTATGAAAACACTTATTCTAAAAAGTAATTCAGCTGAAAACTATAATTTATTGCTACAACTTGCAGAAAAATTGGGTTTTTATGAAACTGATATCGCAGACGAAAGTGTAATGACAAATAATGATTTAGTTTATGATTTATCTGACCTTGAATTAAGTGAAATTAATATTGGACTTACTGAAATCAAAAACGGTAAAGGAATTGACTCGAAGAAAGTTAAATTGAAATTGAATGAATTTTTATGAAAGTTGTTTGGTCTCCTAAATCAGTAGAGCAAGTAATTTACACATATAAATATTGGAACCATAGGAATCAATCAACTAGGTATAGTAATAAATTAGAAAAATCCAGAGTTTTAGCTGAAAAAAGAATTTCAAAAAATCCATTTTTATTTCCAAAAACAAAATTGGAAAATGTCAGAGTTTATATAATAAGTCACTTTAAGATTTTTTATGAAATAAGTGATTCGGAAATAAATATTGTTTCATTTTTCGATTCAAGACAAAAGCCTAAATATTCTTAAAATTGAAGTTTTCTTCTTAAAAAGACGTTTTTATCAATCAAAAATGTATTTTTGTATAAAATATGTAAAAATTGAATTTTCAAAGTCAAATATCAATCGTTGTTCCACTTTATAATGAAGTTGAATCTTTGCTAGAATTACATCGTTGGATCAAAGAAGTTGTTTTAGTAAATAATTTATCTTACGAAATAATTTTTATCGACGATGGAAGTAAGGATGGATCTTGGCAACTTATTGAGGAATTAAAACAACAAGATTCAAACGTTCATGGTATAAAATTCCAACGAAATTATGGTAAATCTGCAGCCTTACAAAAAGGTTTTGAATTGGCTTCTGGAAGAGTAGTAATTACTATGGATGCTGATTTGCAAGATAGTCCAGAAGAACTACCAGAACTTTACAGAATGATTGTTGAAGATGATTTTGATGTTGTTTCCGGTTGGAAAAAGAAAAGATATGATCCAATAACAAAAACGTTTCCTACCAAATTATATAATTGGGCAGCAAGAAAACTAACTGGTATTTATTTACATGATTTTAATTGTGGATTAAAAGCCTACAAAAATGAAGTTGTAAAGAGTATTGAACTTTATGGTGACATGCACAGGTATATTCCACCACTTGCAAAATTTGCTGGTTTTTCAAAAATTGGTGAAAAAGTTGTAATTCATCAAGCAAGAAAATACGGCACGACAAAATTTGGAATGAACCGCTTTTTAAATGGTCCACTAGATTTATTGTCTGTTGTTTTCATGGGGAAATTTGGTAAAAAGCCAATGCACTTTTTTGGGGCACTAGGCGCTTTAATGTTTGTAATTGGTTTTGGTTTGTTCTTTTATTTAGCAATTGATAAATTATTTATAGAAACGACAGGAAAATTGTTAGCACAAAGAACTGAATTTTTTATTGCATTAGTTTGTATGGTTTTAGGTGTGCAATTTTTCTTAGCTGGATTTATAGCTGAATTAATTGGTAGAAATTCTTCAACCAGGAATAACTACTTAATTGAAAAAGAAATCTAACAATTTACTTTTAAAATGAAAACCTCTTCGTTGTTTATAAGAAATAAAAATACTCATCAATTATTATTGACTGCGCTTTTTATTTTTTTAGCACCCCGGATTTTACAATTTTAAAAATAAATTATGTTTCATCATTGAAAATAATTTAATTTTATGTGGACAAAAGAAATAGACTCAACTTGGACTTTATTTTTAGATCGAGATGGTGTTATCAATGAACGAAAAATTGGTGGCTACATTCAATCAATTGAAGAATTTAAATTTTTAGATCATGTGGAAGAATCTATTGGTTTTTTTTCAAGTATTTTTGGATATATTTTCGTTGTAACAAATCAACAAGGAATTGGAAAAGGTGTAATGAAAGAATGTAACCTTTTAGACATTCATTGTTATATGTGTGACAAAATTGAATCTAAAGGAGGAAGAATTGACAAATGTTATTTTGCACCAGGATTAAAATCTGAAGAGAATATTCTCAGAAAACCAAATTCAGGAATGGCATTATTAGCGAAAAGTGATTTTCCAGAAATTAATTTTCAAAAAGCAATTATGGTGGGTGATACAGATTCTGATATTTTATTTGGCAAGAATCTTGGTATGAAAACTGTAAGGATTAAAACACAGGAAGATATTAATATTGAAGCAGATTTGACTGTCAAAAATTTATATAATTTAAAAGAAATATGGGAAAAAATAATTTGATAATTTTGTTTTTATGCTCAAGTTTTGGGATTTTTGGACAGATAAATCAAACTGATGCGAAGGGGAAAAAACAGGGAGAATGGCAAAAAACCTATCCAAATAGTAAGGCAGTTGAATATAAAGGAACGTTTAAAGATGATAAACCAGTAGGAACTTTCTATTATTTTTATGTTTCTACTAAAACAAAAGCAATCATTGTGCATGCTGAAAAAACTGGAAAATCATCGGCTAAAATGTATCACGAAAATGGCCAATTGATTTCACAAGGGATTTATATTAATCAGAAAAAAGATAGTATTTGGTCTAACTATGCTCCTTCTGGAAGAATTTCATTTAAGGAAACCTACAAAAATGGAAAGTTGAATGGTAAAAAGACTATTTTTTATGTTCCTGAATCAATTGAGGATAAATCACAATTAGTTGCTGTAATTGAAAATTATGTTGATGACGTTTTGCATGGAGATTATTTTGAATATTTCGATGATGGTTCTGTAAAATGCACAGGGAAATATGAAAAAGGAAAAAAAATAGGTAAGTTTACGACAAATCATGCAAGTGGTGTAAAAATGATTGTAGAAAATTACAAATATGGAACCTTACACGGTTGGAGTTATGGATTTGATGAAGCAGGAAAACAACTTGGCAAACGTTATTATAAAAAAGGTGAAGAATTAACTGGTAAAGAATTAGATAAATGGATTAAATATTGCAAAGAAAAAAATATTGATCCAAATTTTTGAACTTAAAATATAAGGCACAAAAAAACCGCTTCATTTTATGTGAGCGGTTTTTTTATTTTGAGATTTTTTTAATATTCATCTTCGTTAAATAAGAAATCATCTTTGGTAGGATAATCTGCCCAAATTTCTTCAATGCTTTCGTAAATATCTCCTTCGTCTTCTAAATCTTGTAGATTTTCTACAACTTCTAGAGGTGAACCATTTCTGATGGCGAAGTCAATCAATTCGTCTTTGGTAGCTGGCCAAGGCGCGTCTTCCAAATATGATGCTAATTCTAAAGTCCAGTACATTTTCTTTATTTTTATTATTATAATTTGCGCAAAAGTAATTTTATTTTAATAAGAAACAAATTTTTATTGCTTTTTTTTATTAACATTATTTAAATTGCCTTACATTCTTGGTTTCCAAGGCTGTTCTTCTGCCCCTAAATCTTGTGTTAATTTGCGAGATAAGACAAATAAATAATCACTTAATCTATTTAGGTATTTTAAAATCAAGCCGTCAACTTCTTCTGTTTCTTTTAAATGCGTAACCATTCTTTCAGCTCTTCTGCAAACACATCTCGCTAAGTGACAATAGGAGACTGTTGTATGTCCTCCAGGCAGCACAAAAAATTTCATTTCAGGTAATTCTTCATCCATTTTATCCATTAAATTTTCTAAAAAAGTGACATCAGTTTCATCAATTTCTGGCAATTTCATAGTAGATTTTTTTGGGTCTGCTGCTAAACTAGAACCAATTGTAAATAATCTATCTTGAATTTCAATTAATTGTGATTTATAAACAGAATTTATTTCTTGATCGCGAATCAATCCAATGTTTGAATTTAATTCGTCAATTGTGCCATACGATTCAATGCGCAATGCGTGTTTTGGTATTCTTGTTCCGCCAATCAACTGTGTTGTTCCTGAATCTCCTTTTTTTGTGTATATTTTCATTTTTTATTTTGGTTAATATTAATTAAATCATTCCTTTTAAAATTCCTTTTATTTTTATTACAAAATGTTCTTTGGCTTGATGCTGTCTTTTCCATATAAGTCCCATTCTGAATAAATCAAGCGTTAAATTGTATTTTTTATCTTTAGTTATTTCGTTCCAAGCAGCAAACATTCCTTCGCTCCAGCGAATATCGTCTAAAATAAAAATCGTTTCATCATGCGAAAAATCGTCCAATAAATTCAAATATCTTTTCAAAGCCATACCGTCGTGATGACCATCAATAAATATTAGGTCAAATTTTATTTCTTTTTCAAATGATAAAATGGCTTTATCAAATTCTGAATTGATGAATTTAATGTTTTTTATTCCAAAATCATTTAATTTTTCTTTTGCAATTTCTTGCGTGTTTTTGCAAGCATCAATTGTTTGAATGTCACAAGATTCATTTCCTTTTGCCAAATTAAACGTTCCAATGCCCAAACTTGTTCCCAATTCTAAACTATTTTTACAATTATAGTAAGAAACGAGTTGGAAAAGTAAATTGGCATAAATTCCTTTTGAAGTTGCAGTTTTATAAATTGCAGAAATTCTTCTTTTATTCGTTAATTTTTTAGACCCAGCACCAAAATCAGCGATTTCGATGGAAGTATGATTTTTTTTATAAATTGATTTTAGCTGTTTTTCTTGTGATTTTAATGAATCATTTTTTTTAATTTTAAGGCATTTTGTTATAAAATCAAAAACAAATGGAGAGTGAATTTGATGTTTTCCTTTGGATTTTAATTTGTATTTTATATATTTGCCTAACAGATTCACGCTGTAAAAATAAAAAAAATAAAAAGATATGCCTACACAACAGCAAAACCTAATTGATGTTGGTCTTCAAAAAAATAAAGTTTTTGGTGAAAAGCCAATTTTAAAGCTGAAAAATCCTTGCAAAATAGATCATGGGATTTTAGAATTTTCTGAGGAGCAAACAAAAGATTTAATTAAGAGGTTCGATAAAAATAACTCAACTGTTTCATTTTTTATTCCCGCTTCAGGTTCGGGTTCTAGAATGTTTCAATTTTTATATGAATTTTTGTATCAACCGGATGAAAATAATGTTCAATTGATTGAGAAATTTTTTAATAATTTTCAAAATTTTGCTTTTCACAGAATTTTACCAAGAGAAATTAGACAATTAAATTTAACTGAAAACCCTGAAATTGAAAAAATTATTAATTTTATTTTGAAAGAAGAAGGTTTAAATTTTTCAAGCTTCCCCAAAGGACTTATTCCTTTTCATAAAAACGGCCCATTTATTTTAAATCCTTTTCAAGAACAAGTTCTTCAGGCAATTAATTTAATTGATTCAAAAATCAATATCCATTTTACCATAAATGAAAATTTTGAAAAGGAAATTAAATCGAGTATCGAAAGTGTTACAAAATTAGTTGGTAAGAGAGTTTATTTACATTTTTCAAATCAAAAAAAAGATACGGATGCTTATTCTTTTTACGCAGATAAATCACCCGTTTTAAATGAAAATGGAGAAGTGATGACTCGTCCTTCTGGTCATGGGGCTTTATTGTGTAATTTGAACGAAATTTCAAGTGAATTTATTTTCATTAAAAACATTGATAATATTCAAAATTACAACCATAGTCATAAATCCAAGGCTTCTTTTAAATTTTTAGGTGGAATAGCATTAGAGTTTAAAATCGCCTTGAAAAAGTTAAATGAAAATCCTAGCTTGGATAATTTAATTGAAGTAAATGATAAATTTCAATTATTTGAACCAAGTGAAATTATGAATTTCACAAAAGCTGATATTTTAAATTTTATAAACAGACCTTTTAGAGTTTGTGGTATGATTAAAAATGAAGGTCAACCAGGTGGAGGTCCTTTTTGGGTGGAAGAAAATGGTGTTTTAACTAAACAAATAATTGAAAAAGCTCAAATTGAAAACAGCTTTGAACAACTTAAATTACTGGTCAAAAGTACCCATTTTAATCCTGTAATGATGGTAGCTTGTCCCTTAAATTTAAATGGAGAAAAATATGATTTACATAAATTCTGTGATGATTCAAAATTCTTTTTAATCGAAAAAAAATACCAAGGAAAATCTATTTATTTCTCCGAGTTACCAGGGCTATGGAACGGTTCAATGGCGTTTTGGAACACAATTTTTGTGGAGGTACCATCTGATACTTTTAGTCCAGTTAAAACAGTTTTAGATTTATTAGATAAAGCTCATCTTGAATAACTAAGAATTAAAAATGAAGAAGAAAAAGCATAGCTGCAGAAGACCACGTGTTAGTGCAGGGAAAGTATTAAAATAAAAAACTTAGAAAAGCTAAGTAACTAAATTTTAGTATTTATAATTCACCCCTCATAACTCATAGTCCAAAACTCTTTTTGTCAAGTTTAAGCCAAGCAAGTGTTGCATTGTGAAAAATATTTTCTTGATCCAAAAGTGATATGTCACTTTGTTCGATAAATTTTCCAATTTCTAAATCACCTAAAGGAAAAGGATAGTCTGTTCCAAAACAAACTTTAGAACTCCCTTGTAATTTTAGAATGTATTTTAATAAATCTATGTCGTGTGTTGCACTGTCAACCCAAAATTTTCCAATATAATCTCGGGGATTAATTGGATTATCAATGGCAACTAAATCTGGACGACAATTAAATCCATGTTCAATTCTTCCAATAGTTGGCAGAAATGAACCCCCAGCGTGAGCATAGCACACACGTAATTTTGGAAGTTTTTCAAAAATTCCACCAAAAATCATCGAACAAGCTGCTCGAGATGTTTCAGCAGGCATTCCAACTAGCCAAGGAAGCCAGTATTTTTTCATGTCGTCTTCTCCCATCATTTGCCATGGATGAATCAATACAGCTAAATCTAATTTTTCACAAGCCTCAAAAATGGGAAAAAATTCTTCTTCATTCAAATTTCTATTGTTGATATTACTGCCAATTTGAATCCCAACCATCCCATTTTTTTTGATTCTTTCTAATTCTTGAATCGCTAATTTCGTATCCTGCATTGGAATTGTTCCTAGACCAATATAATTTTTCGGAAAACGAGCAACAAGGTCTGAAATGTGATCATTTAAAAATTTGGATGTTTCCAAACAATCTTTTCCAGAAGCCCAATAAGAGAATAAAACGGGAATTGTGCAAACGACTTGAACTGTTGTGTTGAAATTGGCATATTCATCAATTCTAATTTTTTCATCCCAACAATTTTCTTGAATACGACGAAAAAATTTTCCGCCTTGCATCATATCCGCTGAGTTATCATTATTATGTTCTAAAAAAATAAAATCCCCATATCCAAATTTTGATGTCCAATCAGGTAAGTTTTTAGGAATAATGTGGGTGTGCATGTCAATTTTCAACATAATTTTTTACTTTGATTCTTTTTTAGCCTTAATTTCAAATTTTTCATTCTTCACTTTTCATTCTTCGCTCTTATTTCTAAGATATTTAATGACTTCCGCTGCTCCGACTAATCCAAAAAGTGCAGGCATATAACTGATTGTTCCGTAAAAAGATTTTTTATAATTTTTACCATCAGTCATTTTTAGCGACGATTTATCTTGAATTTCAGATGAAAACACAGCTTTCACCTTTTTAAAAGTTATATCTTTCCTTTTAAGGCGCTTTTTAATTTGCAGAGCGAGTTTACAATTGTATGATTTTTCGAGACTTGTAACTTGAATTTTTGAGCAATCAACTTTTCCTCCAGCACCCAAGTGTGAAATTAATTTAATTTTTAGTCGAATACAAGCAACAATCCATTCAATTTTTGGGCTAACAGAATCGATGCAGTCCATTACATAATCTGGTTTTTCTTCTTTCAGAATTTCCCAAACACGCTCAGGTTCAACAAATTCTTCAATAATTTTTAAGTTTACGGCAGGATTAATATCACGAATTCTTTCGGCTAAAACAACGGCTTTATTTCTTCCAATGGTCGAATCTAATGCAGTTAACTGCCTATTTTTATTCGTTTCATCAAAAGAATCGCCATCAATTAAGGTGATTCTTCCAACTCCCGCACGAGCAATAAATTCTCCAGCAAAAGATCCAATTCCACCTAATCCCACAATTAATACATGAGAATTTTTTAGTCTCTCTATTTGTTCCGTTCCAATTAATAATTCAGAACGCTCTAACCATTTCGCCATTTTTTAAATGTTCTTATAAAATTTTCTTCAATTTGTAATTCAAGTTGCTGCAAAGATATATTTTTTATTTGTGCCACTTTCATGTAAATTTCCATTATGTCAACTTTTTCATTGTCATCAGTTTCTAAAAGAATTTGATTTACAGGAATAGACATTAAAGCAAGTATTAATTTCTCGTCAAATAATATTGCTGGACCAATTCCAATTAGGACATTGTTTTCTAAAACGGAAGGTAAAATTGGTGTTTTTCTGAAACCATGCAAAATCCATTTTTGTTTGGGATTTAATTTCGTTTTTATAGCTAAAATTTCATTCCAAGCCTTTACGCAATGTATAATGAGCGGAAGTTCAAATTTTTCTGATAAAATTACATGTTCAATAAACACTTTTTCTTGTATTTCTATTGCAATATCTATATTTTTATCGATTCCACACTCTCCAATTGCTAAACATTTTTTAGAACTGATTTCAGAATTAAAATCGCAAAACTTATCTGCGTCTTTTGGGTGGTAAGCAATTGAAAAATAGCTTTGTGATAAATTATTTTCTACATCAATATTTAGAATTTCAAATTCATTATGATTACTAAAATGTGTGTGAAAATTTAAAAACATATTAACAAAATTAATTTAAAGTTAATTAAAGTTAAATAAATTTTCTATTTTCACGATTTCAAATTTAAAATTTATGTCAAATAATAATGATTTAATTACTCGATTAGAGGCACAAGGTACAGTTTTTGGACATCCTAAAGGATTGTTTTTGTTATTTTTTACAGAATTATGGGAGCGTTTTTCTTACTATGGAATGCGCGCCATTTTAATGTTGTACATGACAAAACTTTACATGGAAAACGGTTTGAACATTGATAAAGGTTCTGCGGCCTTAATCTATGGGTTTTTCACGGGGTTTGTTTATTTTACACCAATAATTGGAGGGTGGATTGCTGATAAATTTATAGGGCAAAGAAATGCAATCACAATTGGTGGGATCACCATGTTTTTTGGTCAAATTGCATTATTTGCTTTAAATTCTCATGTGGGATTGGCAATTGGATTGTTACTTTTAATTATTGGAAATGGGTTTTTTAAACCAAATATTTCTACATTAGTTGGGAGACTTTACAGACAAGGAGATCCAAAACGCGATTCTGGATTTTCAATTTTTTATATGGGAATCAACGTTGGTGCATTAATTGCTCCTTTAGTTGTTGGAACTTTATGCAATAGTTGGTTTGCAACAAAAGGAATTGGTCCAGATGGTAAAGAAATGATCATGTCTTATGGATACAAATATGGGTTTTTAGCTGCAGCAATTGGAATGCTTTTAGGTCAAATCATTTTCAATTCTCTTGCGAAAAAATATTTGTTAGAAATTGGGGGAAAACCAGGAAAAACGGATACAGTTGAAATTTCTGAAATAATTGATGATGCAGCAAATTTAAAGGATTCTAAACTTTCACTTCAAGAAAAACAAAGAGTATCTGTAATTTTTATCTTGACAGCTTTTATTATCTTCTTTTGGGCAGGTTTTGAGCAAGCTGGATCTTCTATGACGCTTTACACAGATGAATTTATCAATAGAACTGTTGGAGGTTGGACAATCGATACAGAGTTTTTCCAATCTGTTAATCCGCTATTTATCGTAGTTTTGGCTCCAATTTTTGCTTGGTTTTGGAATTCTAAATACGGTGCAAGAATGACTACTCCTGTTAAAATGAGTTTAGGTATGATTTTATTAGGTATAGGTTTCTTATTTATGTTATTGGCAACTGGGCAAGTTGAAAGTTCTATTGTTGATGGTAAAAATGTTGTTACTCAAAAAGCAGGATTATCGTTCTTAATTATTACCTACTTTTTTCATACAATTGGTGAGTTGTGTATTTCTCCAGTGGGATTATCAGTTGTTACAAAATTAGCGCCTATCAAATTAGCTTCAATGTTAATGGGTGTTTGGATGCTTTCAACTTTTGTAGCAAATATTTTAGGAGGATTTATTGCTGCTTATGTTGAAAAATTAGGAGCAGCTACAATTTTTACTACGATTGCTTTCTTTGTAATTGGTCTTGGATTTGTAATGTTACTTTTATCGAAAAAATTATCAAAAATGATGCACGGTGTGAATTAATCATTTTAAAATACTATTTTTGAAACAGCATTTCGGTGCTGTTTTTTTGTTTTATAGAATTAAGTAAATATAAATTATGAGTAACATAGTAACTTTAGAAGAAATTCAAGATTTCAAAGGAAAGTATCCAAAGCAATTATGGTATTTGTTTTTGGTAGAAATGTGGGAACGATTCACTTTTTATGGTATGAGGGCTTTATTAGCTTTATATATTTCTCATTTAATTTTAACAAATGATTATAATCCTTTATCTAAGGCTGATTTAGAAATAAAGAAAACAGAATTTTTAAAGGAAAATAAAGAAGTTTTGTCAAAAAGTCACCCTAGATATTATATCGAAACATCTGAGCAAAAATTTAGAGATAAAGCAGAAAGTACATCTAATAAACAATATGGTTTAATTCAAGCCTTTATTTATGCAATGGCTTTTGTTGGAGGAATGTTTGCAGATAGAATTTTTGGATTTAGAAAATCTGTATTTTGGGGTGGTATTTTAATGGCTATTGGTACATTTATTATGGCGGTTCCTGGCGCTTTCCCCTTTTATCTCGGAATAAGTATTTTAATCGTAGGAAATGGATTTTTCAAGCCAAATATTTCAACAATGGTTGGTTCCTTATATAGAACGGACGATTCGCGGAGAGATGCCGGTTTTTCCTTATTTTATTCAGGAATAAATATTGGAGCGCTTTTGAGCGGATTGACAATTGCTTATATTGGAACATCTATAAGTTGGTCACTTGGTTTTGGCTTGGCGGGTATTTGTATGTTATGTGGTTTGGCTTTATTTATGAAAACCCAAAAATCTCTTGGTCCAATTGGCTTACCACCAGCTCCTGAAAAATTAGCCGAAAAGAATAAACTCGGTTTAACAAAAAACTTTACAATTTATCTTTTATCATTGCTGTTTATTCCTTTTTTCTTTTTGCTGATTTATTTTCCATTTGATGTTGATATGTCATTTTTCTTTGGAAACGAAATGGTAAATGGAAAATCTTTACCTTATTTAGTTCAATTTAGTGATTTGTTTATGATTTCATTAGCTATAATTATATTGATTTATTTGACTTATATCTTGACAAAAGTTAAGAAAGAAGAATTTGGTAAATTATTTGTTGCAATCGTTTTGATTATTTTTTCCGCATTGTTTTGGTCGTTTTTCGAACAAGGTGGTGGGTCATTGAATTTTTTCGCTAATGGTAATGTTCAAAGTCATGGTTTGAATATGACCTCAGTAAATAATTCCCTGAATTCTTTATGGGTTGTAATATTTGCTCCTATAGTCGGTTTAATTTGGGTTTGGTTGAGTAGGAGAAAGGCTGAGCCAAATACTATTGTGAAGTTTGGATTGGGTTTTATCATTTTAGGTTTAGGATTTTTAGCTTTTTACTGGAGTAAATTTTCTTCAAATTCAGATGGCTTAACGCCTATTTGGATGTTTGCTTTTGCTTATTTCGTTTTAAGTTTAGGTGAATTATGCTTATCGCCTATTGGTTTGTCAATGATTACTAAACTTTCACCAGCAAGATTAACAGGAATGATGATGGGAACTTGGTTTTTAGCTTCTGCTTATGGTCAATATGGTGCTGGTTTAATTGGAGCTGCCTTAGCTCAAGGCGGCACATCTGAAAAGAATTTAACTAATTACGAAAAATTAGTCCAATATACTGATGGATATCAAATGATAGGATATATATCAATTGTTGCTGGAGCCTGTTTAATTATTTTATATCCATTTCTTAAAAAATTAATGGGTGGTGTAAAATAAATTAAAAATTAGGGGTAAATGACTTGTTCGGTTGTAGAATTAATTTAAATCCAATTTTCTAATAAGCCCAAATCGTCCTTTGTGAACTTCGAATAACCTTTGGGCATTGTGTTATAAAAAACTTTCTCACTTTACGAAAAACCTTGCTTCCGACAACTATAAGAATTACCTTACACTAAAAAATACAAAAAAACAGTCAAGCTAAAAACTAATAAGCTGTTCACTAAAAACTAACATGCTAAAAACTAAAAAAAATGAAACCAAGAAAACACCCAAAAGCCCTTCCTTATTTATTCTTTTCCGAAATGTGGGAAAGATTCGGATACTATTTAATGATAGGAATTTTCACGCTGTACTTGAAAGATTCAGTTGATGGATTCGCTATGACAGAAGCTGAAGCGTCAGATTTGTACGGAACTTTCATTGCCTTTGTATTTTTAACTCCATTTATCGGTGGACTTTTGGCGGATAGATTACTCGGTTATCGACTCTCAATTACGATTGGTGGATTAATGATGGGCGTTGGATATTGCATTTTGTCGATTCACAGTATTCCTATGCTATATACAGGAATGCTTTTCATTATACTAGGAAACGGATTTTTTAAACCCAATATTTCTACCTTACTTGGAAACCTGTATAATTCAGAAGAATTCAAAGCTAAAAAAGATGCAGGTTACAATATTTTCTATATGGGAATTAACATTGGCGCATTTGTCTGTAATTTCTTTGGGGCTGCACTTTATAATATGATTGGGTGGGGAGCTGCTTTTTTTGCAGCTGGAATAGGAATGTTTATTGGAATTATTATCTTTTGGGCTGGAACAAAACATTTCAAACATGCCGATATCATTAAACCAGCAACAGGAAAAGACATGCCTTTATTGAAAATATTTGGAGTTATTTTACTGCCATCAATAGCTTTTGGATTAATCGGTTATTTACTCCCAGAGCCTTTAGTTGGTTCACATTCTACGGATGCCTTTTTATTTGGCTGTATTCCAATTATTTTCTTTTATGGAAGATTATTGTACCAATCTCCACAAGAAGAAAAAAAGCCTATTGCAGCAATGTTGGCAATTTTTTCAGTCGTGATTATGTTTTGGGCAGTATTTAAACAAAATGGTTCAACTTTAAATACATGGGCAGATCGTTACACGGATAGAGAAATTCCTGCTGGACTTGTTCCAATTTTGGAAGGACTAAAGCTGGTTGAAAAAAATGTTTATGTGAAGGATACATTTGTGGTCATGGACAATCAATTTAGAATTGCTGATAAAACTAAAACAGAAATTACATATCATCCATATTATAAGAATGTAGTTAAAAAAGATTTACCACAAGAAGGTGAAACCAGTTTTTTATTCAATACAAACCTTTTTCAATCAGTAAATCCATTTTGGGTAATTGCATTAACACCATTGGTATTGGCATTTTTTGCCTTTTTGAGAAGAAAAGGAAGAGAACCGTCAACACCAGCAAAGTTAGCTTTTGGGTTGTTAATTTCCGGTTTATCTTGCATAGTAATGGTTGGAGCGGTTTACGCTTGTGACAATGGAGGAGTAAAAAATTCAGCTTGGTGGTTTATTTCATCCTATGCTGTAATTACGATTGGAGAATTATTCTTAAGTCCTATGGGTTTATCGCTTGTTTCGAAACTTAGTCCGCCAAGATTAACAGCTTTGATGATGGGCGGTTGGTTTCTTGCCACATCCATTGGAAATAAACTTTCAGGAGTATTAAGTAGTTTTTGGGATAAATACGAATTTAAGGCAGATTTTTTCTGGGTAAATACAATTTTATTAGTTTCTGCATCTTTTGTTATGTTTGCAATGCTAAAATGGCTAAACAAGATTTTCAAAGAATACACCTAAGGTTGCAAATTGTAACTTTTTAACAACAGGATTAGATCATATAAATAATAAGACAGGATTTATTCCGTGTTTTTTGTTACATCTATTTTTTATATTTTAAAATCTTTTTCAATCACACGATAAATAAGCCAATAATTACTTAATTTATTTTGCACAATTAACATGTTTAGGACAACTGTGACTAAATATGGAAATACTTATTGTTATCTTTTCACTTTGCACTCTTCATTTTTTGGCACCTATTCCTGCTTTCCATTATAGTCCGCGTAAGTTTTAAATAAAACTAACGGTAGCCGCCCTACAATCAGGTAGCTGAATCATTGTAAAGACGTATTATATTGCGTCTCCCAGTTTTACACCCCGACAGTTTAACATGTAATCTATCCAGTATCCTATTGACTTGTCCATTGCGAGCTTCATATAGCCTTTGAGTCTTTGTGTTAAAAAAATACCACTTGATATAAGGCAAAGCAGTAAAAATACAACCTCATGCAAAATCCAAACAAAATAAAAACTAGCAATACCGCCCTTTCAATAATGTTTAACGGTAAATTTGCGCACTTTATCGAATTGTTAATTTTTTATTAAAGAAACGTTGTTAAAAAGCTTGTTAAAGTAAAAAGAGTGTTTATCTTTGCACTCGCAATTGAGAAAACGTTTTCAAAAGTCGAATGTTGAAAAGTAAAATAAATAATCAAAAAAGATTTAATTTTTTTCATA
>CANLGD010000058.1 GCA_947490145.1 Flavobacteriia bacterium | reverse complement strand
TAAATAATTTTGTTTATCTTTGGCCCTCGATTTATATTAGAATAAGTCAAAATAATTTTAAATAAAGCTATATGTACGCAATTGTAGAGATAGCAGGGCAGCAGTTTAAAGTGCAAAAAGACCAAAAGGTTTTTGTTCACCGTTTAGATGCTGAAGCAGGTCAAAAAGTAGAATTTGACAAAGTGCTTTTAGTAGATAACGAGGGAAAAATCACACTTGGCGCCCCAGCTATAGAAGGAGCAAAAGTTACTGCAGAAGTAATTGAGCACGTTAAAGGAGATAAAGTTATTATCTTCAGAAAAAAAAGAAGAAAAGGTTATAGAAAGAAAAACGGCCACCGTCAATCTTTTACAACAATAACAATTACAGGCATTAAAGCTTAATTTTAAACTTTCTTACTTTTGGTAAGAATAAAATAAACAAAATGGCACATAAAAAAGGAGCAGGTAGTTCGAAAAATGGTCGTGAATCAGAAAGTAAACGTTTAGGCGTTAAAATTTTTGGTGGTCAAGCTGCAATAGCTGGAAACATTATCGTTCGTCAACGTGGTACAAAACATCACCCAGGCGTTAATGTAGGTATTGGAAAAGATCACACATTATTTGCTTTAACTGATGGATTAGTAGAATTCCGTAAGAAAAAAGACAATCGTTCTTTTGTATCTGTAGTAGCTTTCGAAGCTGCAGCAGAAGCATAAAATAACAAATAATTTTATTAGAAACGGCTCATATTCATTTATGAGTCGTTTTTTTTGTCATTAAGATTATTTTATGTAAAATTTTAATTATAAAATCGGTTAAATTAATTTTATCTATATGAAATTTTACATATATTTTGAAATAATTGTAAAAAAATTTTGATATAATCGAAATAAAACAGATCTTTGTGTTAAATAATTACACAATGCAATTTCGAAGAAGGATAAAAGAATACGTGCAAGCACCAATTACACATCAAATGGTGACTGATGTGCTTTGCGAATACAGCCGTCCGAATGATAAAATAAGTGAACTTGCAAGAAACGGCCAATTAATTTCTCTCCGAAGAGGTTTGTATGCTCCTGGTCCAGAAACGGATTTGCCAGTACCTGATTTATTTTTAGTAGCCAATCATTTGCGAGGTCCAAGTTATGTTTCTTTAGAAACAGCTTTGCATTATTGGGGATTAATCCCAGAAAGAGTGTATGAAATTAGTTCTGTTACCACAAAAACTACAAAAACATATTCAACACCTTTGGGTCGATTTAGTTTTAAGCATCTTGCAACGCCATATTATTCATTTGGGCTAGAAAGTGTAAGATTAACAGAACAACAAACAGCAATAATTGCCTGCCAAGAAAAAGCACTTTGTGATAAAATAATTTTAACTTCAGGAGTGTTTTTAAGAAGTATTCGACAAACACTTGATTTTTTATTAGAAGATTTAAGAATTGATGAAGAAAATTTATTAACTTTCGATACAAATAAAATAAATTCTTGGATTGAAGACGCTCCAAAAAAAACTAGTCTCAAAATGCTTGTTAAAACTCTAAATGGATTATGATAAAAGATTGGATTGCTGAATATGAACCAAAAAATGAAGAAGAAACCTTAGCTGCGTTTCGAGAAATTATGCAGGAAATAGCTTTGGCCGGATTATCTAGAACAGATTTTTTTACTAAAGCAGCATTTTATGGTGGTACAGCATTGAGAATATTTTATAAGTTAGACCGCTTTTCAGAAGATCTGGATTTCTCTTTACTTGAAGTGAATCCAGATTTCTCTTTGGAACCCTACTTTTCTGCAATTTTATCAGAATTTGAATCTTTGGGATTAAAGGTGAGTATCAATGAAAAAGATAAAAAAATAAAATCGGCAATTGAATCAGCATTTTTGAAATCTGAGACTGTTTGGAAAGAATTGGTTTTAGAGGAAATCGTAAAACAAGCTGGAATTAAATCAAATAAAATAATTAAAATAAAAATTGAAGTGGATCGTCAGCCACCATTAAAATTTGAAACTGAAGAAAAATTACTTATTCGACCATTTTCGTTTTATGTCAAATGTTTTTCTCCATCAAGTTTATTTGCAGGGAAAATGCACGCACTTTTATTCCGAAAATGGAAAACGAGAGTTAAAGGCAGAGATTGGTATGACTTAGAATGGTATATCAAAAAAGGGATTCCTTTAGATATTGAACATTTTTTGCATCGTGCAAAAGAAACCAAGGATTGGCAAGAAGAAACAATAAATAAGCAACAAATCATCGAACTTTTACAAACTAAAATTGAAAATATTTCATTTAAAAATGTAAAAGAAGATGTAGTTCGCTTTATCAAAGATGATAAAGTTCTGGAAATTTGGAGTCCCAGTTATTTTAATGATTTAATTGAGAAAATGAAGTTCAAAAAAACAGATTAAATATTTTTTAGACAAGTTTCACAAAAAAATGCGTTCCGAAATATCGAAACGCATTTTTCAATTAAATATATAAGACCTTTGTAAGTTCATCAGATTGAGGTTTTTGAAAATTTTGCTTTTAAGTTTACTTTTGTAAATAAAAAAGTGAAATTTTTAAAATAACGAAGATCTGGTGGATTTACAATGGCCTTATTTCTTAGTCTTTTTTTACATTCGATTTCGGCTTACTATTCGACCATTTTCTACTATTATTATTTTTTGTAGTTTGACGACTTGCATTATTCGACCTGTTTTGAGCATTTGCTTTGTGTTCTTGTGCTTTTTTAGGCGTATTTGGCTTTTGCACAGGCATCGAAGAGTCAATCGCAAAAGGTTGATCTTCAATTACAGGAATTGATTTATCAATTAACTTTTGGATGTCTTTCAAAAATGGTTTTTCGTCTAAATCGCAAAAAGAATAAGATGTACCATTACTTCCCGCCCTTCCTGTTCTTCCAATTCTATGAACGTAGGTCTCAGGAATATTTGGAATATCGAAATTAATCACATATTGTAATTCGTCAATATCAATTCCTCTAGCTGCAATATCAGTTGCAACCAAAACACGAATTTCTTTGTTTTTGAAATTAGTTAAAGCTCTTTGTCTAGCATTTTGCGACTTATTTCCATGAATTGCTTCAGCTTTAACTCCTTTGCTATTCAACACTTTAACCACTTTATCAGCTCCATGTTTTGTTTTGGTAAAAACTAAAACTGTTTCGATTTCTGGATTTTCTAATAAATGCAAAAGCAATTTTGGTTTATCAGCTTTTCCAACAAAAAAGATTGCTTGTTGAATTGTATCAGCCGTTGATGAAACTGGCGCAACTTCTACTTTCACTGGGTCTGTTAAAATCGTCCCAGCCAAAGTTAAAATCACAGGAGGCATAGTTGCAGAAAAGAAAAGCGATTGTCTTTTGTCTGGCAACAATTTAATTAATTTTTTCACATCGTGGATAAAACCCATATCCAACATTCTGTCTGCTTCGTCTAAAACAAAAAATTCAACTCGTGATAAATTAATAAATCCTTGAGCAATTAAATCTAATAATCTTCCTGGTGTTGCTATTAAAACATCAACACCATTATTCAATCTATTTGTCTGAGGATTTTGTGGAACACCTCCAAAAATAACTGTGTTAATTATTCCTGTATGTTTTCCGTATGCGTCAAAACTTTCACCAATTTGAATTGCTAATTCTCTTGTCGGAGTAACAATCAATGATTTTATGATTCTTTTTCCTGAGTAAGAAGTTCTATTTTGGTGTAAAAGTTGTAAAATTGGAATGGCAAAAGCCGCCGTTTTACCTGTACCAGTTTGTGCACAACCTAAAACGTCTTTTTTATCTAATAAATATGGAATTGTTTGTGCTTGGATTGGTGTAGGATTCGTGTATCCTTCTTCGTTTAGAGCTTTTAAAATTGGCTCTATTAAATTTAATTGTTCAAATGTCATGTACAAAGATACGGTTTTTTTAATTATGAATGCTGAATTATGAGTTATGAATCTCCTTACTCGGCATTCAAAACTCATAATTCATAACACTTTTCAATGCATAACAATAAATTTGAAACAACTTTTATTCGTTTTCAAAAAGTAAATTCCATCATTTAAATTCTCAATTGAAACATATTTCCCTTTCAATAGTTCTTTACCTAAAATAAATGCAATTATGAATTGCTGTAAATATGCAAAAAAATTCAATGTTTTAATAAATGAATTTATGTAAGGAGAAAAAGTTTTATTTTGAACGTATTCAAGCTTATTTATTGAATTAAAATTGGACCAATTTATTGTCCTTTTTATTTCAAAGTATAAGTTATTGTTCCAGAAACTGTCATTCCTTGGTAGTAATAATCATAAATCATTGAATTTGTATTATGAGATTGATAGGTTTTTCTTTTTGCAGAGAATAATAAATTTTGAGCAGCCAAACTTGCATTCCAACTTTTAGTTTTACCCATTTCTTTTGAAATCTTCATATTTAAACTATGAAAAGGTTGTTCGTAAACATCTGATAATCGCCCAACTCCTATTACAGCCAAACGTTTTCCTTGAACATTGTAGCTTGCATTAAATATAAATCCTAAACTGTCATTTTTGAAGGTAACAAAAGCATTAACAACATAAGGAGATTGACCGTACATTGGTCTAAAATCACTGATTTTTTCACCATCTCTTGCATTTTCTTCACGCAATGACTTTTCCGTTACTAGATCTGTTCCTTTATTAATCATAACTTTATTCATATTGATTTTTGAAATAACATAAGTAAAATTTGAACCAATAATCAAACTCAAATGACTTTTATTAGCATCATTAAACCCAATTGCTTTTCTAATCTCAAGTTCTGCACCATAAACATCAGCAAGTCCAGCGTTTACTGGTTTCACTTCGTTTGGAGCTAAATCGAAAGATACCAATTCAATCGGATTGATGAAACGTTTGTAAAATGCACTTGCAGAAATAATTTCTGTTCTACCAAAAAAGCGTTCAAAACGTAAATCGGCATTATGAATAGTTGTTTGCTTTAAATCAATGTTTCCATTAAATCTTCTTCCTTGAATTGGGTCATAAATTTGTGCAACAGAATTTTCTCTAAATGAAGGACGAGCAACTGTTGTTGCAAAAGATGTGCGAAAATTTGAGTAAACGCTACTTTTTTTGTTTTGACCTTTCAATTTATAAACCATGTTTACTGAAGGTAAAACATTTAATTCATTCAAAACAATTTCATTTTTATATTTTACCGTTCCAGAATTATTTTGTCCAGTGTATGTGTTTTTTGCTTTTTCAACTCTTGCACCATACGTTAAATGCAATTTTTCTGTCAAAGGTAATTCGTTCATTACATAAATTCCTGAGACATTTTGTGTTGCATTAAATGAATTTGCTAATTGTTTTTCTCCTTTAACATAGGTTCCAGAATTTCTTTCAACTGTCCAAATATTCTCTTCTTGAAAATAATAATTTGGATCTACGCTGTAAGTTGAAGCGTTTTTCACGTTGAATAAATAATCATTTATTTCAAAATCTCTTGCTTTAAATGTATTCATTACACCAAATGCAATTTCACTTTTTAATGAATCCCATTGATTGAAAGCAAATTTAAAATCAATTTTTGAAGCTAAATTGAACTCTTTTAAATCACGGTAAATTCTTCTGATTTCTCCACCAACACTTGGGTTCAAATCATAAAAAACTGTTCCGTCCGTATTTTTAACTTCTTCCAAAATGGTTGAACGAATATCTGGATCACTAATTGACGAAACTGTTGGCGTAACTTTCCAATTAATTTTCCATTTTGTAAAAACATGAGCACCACTTAACATCGCATTTGTAATTGAGCGTTGATTGTATTGCAAACTTTGTTTCACTAAAATCGAAGGATTACTTTCAAAATTTTCTGAACGCACATTTGAAGCAGATTTTTTTCCATTTTGTGTATGAAAAAGAATCAAAGAGAATTTATGTTTTTTCTTAAATTTAATTGATTGGCCTAATAAAGCAGTCCAAAGCACATCGTTTTCTGATAATTGACCAGAAGCTTTATTATTTGCAGACAATGAATTAACTGAACTTTCAGAATCTTTGTTATACTCATTAAATTGAATTGAATCATAATATCTATAGCTATTTCTATAATTCAAAACAAAATTATATCCATAATCAAATCGTTTTTTATTCAACTGATTTCCAGTTGAGAAAGAATAATTTTGATCTAAAAAATTTGGCGCTTTTTCAGTTGCCATTGTTGGATTAAATGCTTTTGTTAAGGCAGTTAATTTTGGGTCAATTAAAGTTGGATCAGAAAATTTTGCATATTTCGAAACAGGTAATTCTCTTGTTCCATCGTCGAAGCCTAAGAAATCAGTTTTCCCCCCTTTATACGAAATATAATTAGGATTAAAAGTTGTTTCTGTATTAAAGGCAAAACCTGCTGAGAAAGATAATGATTTTTTTGAAGGAAAATCCTTTGTTTGAATGTCGATTAATCCTCCCGTGAAATCGCCAGAAAGATTTGGAGTAAAAGTTTTAAAGACAGTTACATTATCAATTAAATTAGTTGGAAAAACATCCAGTTGTACTGTATTTCTCTCTGGATCTAAACCAGGAATTTCCATCCCGTTAAGAATAGTTTTCGTGTATCTATCTCCAAGACCACGCACATAAACGTGTTTTCCACTTTCTACTGAAACACCTGTAACACGTTGAGCAACTTCGCCAACATCACCATCACCAGTTGCTTTCATTTGTTCTTTAGAAATACCATCAGTTGTATTAGTTGCTTCCCTTCTGCGAATATCATCTCCAGCTATAGTTGAGGCCACAATTCTATTAGCTACAACTGTTGCACCTTCGATTTCTTTCAGTTTTAAACCTACTTCCATCAAAATATTCAATTCTGTTGTTTTGCCATTTGCTACTAAAACTTCAATTTTTTGATCCACTAATTCTGGAGCAGTAACAATAAGTACATATTTTCCAGCTGCAATTTTGATGGAATACAAACCTTCAAAATCGGACATTGCACCATTTCCTTGTCCTTCAACTTTGATTTTTGCCAGAGGCACAACTAATCCTGTTGCTTTATCCTTTACCTCTCCCCGGATAGTTCCTTGGGCGAATATAACCAAATTCACCAAAAGGAAACTTACTAAAACTAATACCGTTCTTTTTTTACTAATTTTAGAATTAGGATTCACGAAAGAAAAACTAAGACGAGCCTTAGCCTTTTTTGAATTAACTGAACTTTTTAATTTTAATTTATCTAAACTAATTTTTAACATTTTATTACTTTTTTATACTACGAAAAGTCTGCCACTTTTCAATGACAGACTAATAGCTTTTAAGTAAAAAATTTGATTTTGTCGTTGTTTTAAGTTGAAAAATTTTAAAGCGCCTAAAACTCAAATGTTTCTTTGAAAATCAAGGTTTAATTCTTGATTCATATCTTTTAAAAATTTCAATTTCGAGGCTTGCGAAGTTTGAAAACGTTGAATTAGCTTGTGCTAATGATAAATTTTTCAAACAAGCATAACGCTGAAAGTGGAACTTTTTCAATTATAATTTTCCTTTGATTGAAGTCCAAGACCACGTATTGAACACAGATTTATCAGCACCAGTTGCACTTGCATTTGAAGTCATTTTTGCCTCAGCAAGACCTTGATATTCTGCTGGAATTGTACAAGTTGTAACTGCAGTATAAACTAAAGTACTTGTAAATTTGGCATCAGTAAAAAATAATTTTTGAGTAGATCCCGTTAAATGCGTGTAAGCATCTGTTTTACTTGCACAAGCATTAGCTGCGTCGAAATTTGAACTGATTTTTGCTGTACCGAAAACAACATTTGTAGTTGTTCCTTGCGCTTTTGATTTAAAATCTCCAGTAGCATATCCACCACCATAAACGGTGCAAGTACCATTTGTTAGACTAAACAAACCTGTTGTATTTGTAATTCCCTCAGGACCATCAATTTCTAAACCTTTATCAGAACCAGTTCCTGCATTATTAATAGTGTAGAAATTATTTAAAGAACCAGACCAATTCATATCTACATCAATTGCATCATCTTGCTGGAAAGAAACTAAAATATTAGAAACGTTCACTGTTCCACCAAAAATTTCGATTCCATCATCTAAATTGCCAACGATTTCGATATTTTGAACAACTGTACCTGAACCAACTCCACCTAAAGTTAAACCATTGATATCATTTCCAGCGCCAATAATTGCACCACCATGACGAATCGAAATATATTTCAAAACACCAGAATTATCAGTGGCACTAGAACCACCAAATGCACCATAAGCATCCGTTGCAGGAATTCCTTCAATTTGTCCTTGAGTATCACCGTTTGTTGCAGATACAGGAGCGTTCCCTAAAACAATTAATCCACCCCATTTTCCAGCATCACCTTCCATCAGGTTTGTTCCAGCTAATTGTCCAAGAGCAATATTGTCTAAAACTGAAGTAAAGATAATTGGTTTTGCAGCTGTTCCTGTTGCATTGATTGTTCCACCTCTTGCAACAATTAAAGCAGACGCATTTACATCTGTTCCTTCTTCACCTTTAATGATTGTACCAGGTTCAATTGTTAATGTAACACCACTGTTTACAATTACTTTTCCGTTTAATACATAAAACTTGTCAGCAGTCAAAGTTGTGTTTGAAGTTATAAACCCAGTTAATGTTACAGTTTCAACTCCAGGAACAACAGGAGCAGCAAAAGTACAAGAACCATCGTCTTTTTTTGCTTCTTCACTGTAGTTTTCAGCTGTTGGATCAGTACATCCTTCTTTTTTACAAGAAACCATTCCTAAAGAAAGTCCTGTAAACATTAAAATTCCAAATTTTAAATTTTTTGATTTCATCTTTTTCGTTTTTTATTGTTTTTATTTGGTGACAAAATTACTGCACGCAAATCGATTTAGTAAAATTTTTATGTTTACCATAACGTTATATTTTGGTAATATTCAGTTAACATTAAATCAAGTATTCTTAATGTAAAGATAAGATTAAGGTAAAGTGATAGATTTGTTAATGGTTTACTTTTGTAAACGAAATTTATTATTCGATTATTGAACCACTAGTTTGTGCGAATAGTATAGCAGTTAAAATGTAATAAAAGAGGATAAATTCAAGTTTAAAAATCTATTAATCGAAAAGTATAATAATTTGGAAATAACTGTAATAACCCAAAAATATGAAACAAAATTATACAATATTAGTTGTTGACGATGAAGCTACAATTATTGAGTTTTTGAAGTACAATATTCAAAAAGAAGGTTACACAGTTTATTCAGCAGCCAATGGACAAGAAGCAGTCGAAACAGCAATGAAGGTTAGACCAGATTTGATTCTTTTAGATTTGATGATGCCAATTATGGATGGTATTGAAGCCTGTCAAATCATTCGAGAGAAAGATGAATCATATCAACCAATTATTGCATTTTTAACTTCTCGCAGCGAAGATTATTCTCAAGTTGCTGGATTTGAAGCTGGTGCAGATGATTACATCACAAAACCAATTCGCCCACGCTTACTAATGAGTAAAATTGAGGCACTTTTAAGAAGACTTTCTTATTATAGTCAAGTAATTGAAAACACGGAAGAGCTTATTGGAATATCAGTTGACAGAGAAAAATTTCTTGTTCACAAAGATGAAGAACAAATCATTTTACCAAAAAAAGAATTTGAATTACTTGAATTCTTGATGACAAAACCAGGAAAAGTTTTCAACCGCGATGAAATTTTATCTCGCGTTTGGGGAAATGAAACCATTGTCGGAGAAAGAACAATCGACGTGCATATTAGAAAATTGAGAGAAAAACTAGGAAATGATTATATTCGCACCATAAAAGGTGTTGGATATACATTTAGACAATGATATTTGGTTTAAAATTCATTTTAAAAGTTTTTAATTTATTCTTAATCTCAATTTTGTTCCCTATATTTGGAAGCTGAGATTAAAATAAAAAATGAGTGAAAAAATTTCCATACGATTTTTTGAAGACCGAGAAGTTCGTGCTTTATGGGATGAAGTAAATGCCAAGTGGTGGTTTTCGGTATTAGATATTGTTGCAGTATTTACTGACCAAAACGACTATGCAAAAAACCGAAATTATTGGAAATATCTGAAAGCAAGAGCGAAAAAAGAAGATGTTCAGTTGGGTAGTAATACTAACCAACTGAAATTAATCGCTTCGGATGGTAAAAAATATAAATCCGACATGCTTGACTATAATGGCATAATTGCTTTAGGTAAAACATTTCCAGGTAGAAAGGCAAATAGGTTTATTGATTGGTTTACATTCAATGATGAAAGCATTGACGGAAAGAGTAAAACCAAAGCCTATGCTTTATTTGAAAGTTCATTTATCAATAGCATTGAAGTTGGTACAAGCAAGGGATTACAACAAATTCAAGCCTACTTATTTGGTGGTTTATACGAATTTGCAGGTCAAATAAGGCAAAAAAACATTTCAAAAGGTGGTTTTCAATTTGCAGTATCACATTTTCTTGGAGGTACTCTAAAACAAATCGAAGAGATGCCTGAAAATTCTTTTGAAGAAATTGTCGACAAATATGTGGAAATGAACATTGCTCATCCATTTATGGAGGGAAATGGAAGAAGTACTAGAATATGGCTTGATTTGATTTTGAAAAAACAAGAAAAAAAATGTGTCGATTGGAGTAAAATCGGTAAAACAGAATACATGAATGCAATGATGGAAAGCCCAAGAAACAGTTCTAAACTTAAGGGACTAATTTAATACGCTTTAACTAACGAAATTCAAAGCCGAGAAATGTTTATGAAAGGAATAGATTATTCATATTATTACGAGGAATAAAAAGACAATGAGAAATAGCAAACCAGTTTACTTAATTTTTGGAGGAAGTGCAATTATATTTGCACTAACTGCTCTTGTTACTATCATTCTTCACTTTCAAGTTTTAGAATTTCCCTTGTGGATTTTAATTACCTTACCTTTTTTACTTGGATTTGCTTCCTTTGGTATTTTTTACTTTTTTATTGAAAAATTCATCAATAATCGACTTAAAATTTTATACCGCTCAATTAGAAAAGGAAAATTTGTAAATTCAACAATGGAGGCCTTTAAAATGACGGAAGATGTTTTTGAAAAAGTAGAATCAGACGCCAAAAATTGGGTCGAGGATAGAAATTCTGAAATTATTAAATTAAAAGAACAAGAAGAATTTAGACGTGAATTTTTAGGAAATTTGGCTCACGAACTAAAAACTCCTGTCTTCTCAATTCAAGGTTATATATTGACGCTTTTAGACGGAGGTTTAGAAGATGAGAATGTGAATCGCTTATTTTTGGAAAGAGCATCAGCGGCTACGGATAGAATGGTAAATTTATTGGAAGATTTGGATGCCATTACAAAAATGGAGGTAAATGGATTAAAACTGGAACTGGAAAATTTTGATATCAAAAAATTAGTTCAAGAAATTTATGATTCCTTAGAGCTTCACGCCAAAGAAAAAAATGTAACTTTAAGATTTTCAAAAGATTATCAAAACTTAACAGTCAATGCGGATAAATTAAAAATAGCGCAGGTTTTAACAAATTTAATAGCGAATTCTATTTATTATGGACACGAAGGCGGCACAACTTCCGCGCGTTTTTTCGAGATGAATGACCTAACTTTAGTTGAAATTTCAGATGATGGCCCAGGAATTGATGAAGCAAACCTTCCAAGAATTTTTGAACGTTTTTACAGAGTTGAAAAAAGTAGAACAAGAAATGAAGGTGGATCTGGACTTGGACTAGCAATTGCAAAATACATAATAGAAGCGCACAATCAGCGAATTTCTGTTCGAAGTACGATGGGACTCGGAAGCACCTTTGCTTTTAGTTTGGACAAAGCAAAATCGAATCAAGAAAATTTGGTTACAAGTCGTGGAATGAAAATTAGATGAGAACAAATTTTGTTGTGAGGTCCTCTTTTTTCGTTATTTTTAGTTTAAAAGCAGTCATACGCCGAAGCGGACTACAAACTTAAAACTTATATAATGCCTAAAAAGTAAACTTTATATTCAAACTCAAAATAATTATTCAGTCAATATATTAAAATTCCTATATTTGTTTTCAAGAATCGTTAGAATGGCTGGATACAAACAAATTTTCACTAAATACATAAATGCTTTTAGCACTGCTATTCCGACTAACTTGTTGATTAGTTTAACAAATCAAAAATTAATTGTTCCAGTTTATCATTTAATTTCAGACGAAAAAGTTCCGCATATTGAGCATTTGTATCAAGTTAAAAAGGTAAATCAATTTAAAAAAGATTTGGATTTTTTACTTAAAAATTACAACCCGATTTCATACGCTGATTTTGAAGAATTGACTTTGAGAGGCGAAAAACCACAGAAAAAATCATTTTTGCTCACATTTGATGATGGATTAAGTGAATTCAGCGATGTCATTGCACCAATTTTAGTTGAAAAAGGAATTCCAGCTATCAATTTTTTAAATAGTGCTTTTGTAGATAACAAAAACTTATTTTTTCGCTATAAAGTCAGTCTTCTGATTGAAGAAATTTCAAAAAACGAATCGATTTTAAATGAGAAAAATGTTCAAATTTGGCTTTCTCAATTTTCAAAAGAAAAAAACTTTAAAACTGTTTTAAAGGAAATCAATTTCGAGAACAAACATTTATTGGATGATTTAGCTATGTATTTGAATGTTGATTTCAAAAATTATTTAGAATACAAAAAACCTTATTTAACATGTAATCAGATAATTGATTTACAAAAAAAAGGCTTCCAATTTGGCGCACACAGTGTTGATCATCCAGAATATCGTTTTATAGACCTAGAAAATCAACTTCTACAAACAAAAGATTGCCTCCAATTTTTAAAAAAAAATCAGCTTTTAACAAATAATACATTCGCTTTTCCGTTTACAGATTATGGCGTTTCAAAAGCGTTTTTTGAAAATGTATTTGAAAAAGATAAAGCATTGGATTTAAGTTTTGGTTGTGCAGGTTTCAAAAAGGATTTTTCGTCTAGACACATTCAGCGAATTCCCTTTGAAGCAACTAATTTGACTGCCAAACAAATATTAAATGCTGAATATATTTATTTTATATTAAAGGGAATTTTAGGTAAAAATAAAATTACAAGAAAGTAAAATTGAATGATTGAAATAAAACACCTTAATAAAAGTCAATTGGAAATCTTTGTTGAAAGTCAAGATTTTCGGGACCAAAATTTTATTCCAATTTCAAAACACAGAGCATATTCTCAAAGCAAAAACCCTCGATTAAACGCGGAAGATATTCTGCTTTTTTTGGCTTATGAAAATGATATATTAGTTGGGTATTTAGGAGCTTTACCTGATAAAATATTCATTGATAATCAAATTGAAAATTGTGCTTGGCTCAGTTGCTTGTGGATAAATCCTGAACAAAGAGGGAAAAAAATCGCACAAAAACTATTGGATTCTTGCTTTAAAGTATGGGGAAATCGAATTTTGGTTACAGAATTTACTGATTCGGCAAAGTATCTTTATAATAAATCACAAATCTTTAATTCCCTTTGTGATAAAAAAGGAATTAGACTATATGTGAAAAGTGATTTACAGAAAATTTTACCACCAAAAAAAGAACTTTTTCAGAAAATTAAACCGCTTTTATCAGCTTTCGATTTTACTGCCAATTTATTTTTAAAACTCAGACTTTCACTTAAAAAAGTGACAACAACTGATTTAAGAATTGAAAAAGTAAAGGAAATTGATCAAGAAATTATTGATTTTATTTCGTCAAAACAGAAAAATGAACTATTCAAAAGAGGAAAAGAAGAATTAAACTGGATTTTAAAAAATCCTTGGATTCTAAGTTCATTAGAAACAAGTGAGTCGAAAAAGTACCATTTTTCTTCAGTTGAAAATAGTTTTGAATTTATTCCTCTAAAAATTTACAATCCTCAAAATAATCTAGTTGCATTTCTAATGTTTTCAAAGAGAAATAACAGTTTGAAAATTCCTTATTGCTATTACAACTCGGAAAGTTTAATGGAGTTAATAAATGTTATAAATCAACAAATCTTAGAATTAAAAATTAGCACATTTACAACTTTTCAAACTGAAATTTCTGCCTATTACTTTAAAAATAAGACATTTGCTTTCCATAAAAAGACAATAACTCGAAATTACATTATATCAAAAGTCTTTGGAGAAGATATTCTTGCAGAAAAATTTGAAATTCAAGATGGCGATGCAGATTGCAGTTTTACTTGAACGAATTCAATTTTAAATTCCAAAAAAAGTTAAACTTTTAACCATTTTTTTTGTTTTTAAATGAGTGGAATCTCTCGAGAAAATAAATGTTGTTTGGTTTAAACGTGACTTGCGTTTTACCGACCACGAACCTTTATTCTTTGCCCAAAAAGAGAATTTACCAATCTTGCTGCTGTACTTTTTTGAGCCATCTGTTATGAAATACCATGATAGTGATACCAGACATTGGAGATTTGTGTATGAATCATTGCTCGATATGCAAGAAAAATTGAAAACCATTGGAGCTCAAATTTATATTTGTCATTCGGAAGTGAAACCAATTTTTGAAGAAATCAGCAAAACGTATAACATTCAAAAACTATTTTCACATCAAGAAATTGGAGCAAAAATAACGTACGATAGGGATTTACAAATGCACCATTTTTGTAAAAAAGAACAAATTGAGTGGAAAGAATTTCAACTTCACGGCGTAATTCGAAAATTAAAATCAAGAAAAAATTGGGATGAAAAATGGAAAGCAAAAATGTGTGAAAATCCCAAATTCATTTCTGAAAACAATTGGAATATTCTCAGCCTAGATGCTGATATTGTCGATACAATTAAAGGAGATGATTTAGATTTAGTAATAACTACAAGAAACAAAAATTTTCAAGAAGGCGGAGAAACATTAGCTTGGCGTTATATGGAAACTTTTGTTAAAAATAGACATGCAAATTACAGTAATCATATTTCAAAACCACTTTTAAGCAGAAAATCTTGCAGCAGATTGTCTCCTTATTTGGCCTACGGAAATATCAGTATGCGAATGGTCTATCAATATACGATACAACATTATGAAAAATCCACACATAAAAAAGCACTTTCGAACTTCGTTTCGAGATTACATTGGCATTGTCATTTTATGCAAAAATTTGAAAATGAATGTTACATGGAATTTGAAAACGTACATCAAAAATACGACTCAATTGTTAAGATAAAAAACGAGTTTTACATCAAATCATGGCAAGAAGGGAAAACCGGAGTTCCCATAGTTGACGATTGCTTGCGCTGCTTAATTGAAACTGGATATCTAAATTTTAGGATGAGAGCGATGATTGTTTCGTTTTTTGTGTTTAATTTGTGGCAAGATTGGCGTGAATTACATTTTTTAGCCAAACAATTTTTAGATTACGAACCAGGAATTCATTATCCTCAGTTGCAAATGCAAGCTGGAGTTACGGGCACAAATATTATTCGGATTTATAATCCAATAAAAAACTCACAGGAACATGATCCTGAAGGGCTTTTCATCAAACAATGGCTTCCAGAATTAGCAAATATTCCACCAAATTTGATTCATGAACCTTGGAAACTAAGCTTGATAGAACAGGAAATGTATCAGTGCAAAATTGGAGAAAATTACCCTGAGGTAATTGTTGACATTGAAAAAACAAGAAAATATGCCAGTGAAATCGTTTGGGAAATTAGGCAAAATAAAATGAAGTAAACGCATCAAAATAGAAATTATGAAAACAGCTATCAAATTAATTTTATGCATTCTAATTCCCCTTTCAATTGGTGCAATTGGTGGAATCACAACAGCAAGTGGCGTAAACGACTGGTATTTAACAATTCAAAAGCCGAGTTTTAATCCGCCAAATTATCTTTTTGGCCCCGTTTGGACTTTTTTGTACCTTTTAATGGGGATTTCACTGTTTATGATTATTCAAAGTCCCAAATCAACATTAAGAAAAAATGCAATCATTATTTTTATCATCCAATTGTTCCTAAATTTCTTGTGGAGCTTTTTGTTCTTTAAATATCAATTGCTTGGTTTAGCATTTATTGAAATTATTTTAATTTGGATCAGTATTTTTAGCATGATTTTAATTTTTAGAAAAATTAATAAAACCGCAGCATATTTGCAGCTTCCATATATTCTTTGGGTAAGTTTTGCTACTGTTTTGAATGGCGCTATTTGGTATATAAACTAAATGAAAAATACAAAAAAACAACATTTACCTACAAAAAACTGCGTTGTTTGTAAACTTGATTTTTCCTGGCGAAAAAAATGGGCAAAAAATTGGGACGAAGTAAAATATTGCAGTAAAAAATGTAGTTCAACTAAAAATAATGAAATCAACAGATAAAAAACATTTTAAAACTCTGCGTTTGATTTTAGGTGATCAATTAAACGCAAATCATACTTGGTTCCAAGTTGTAGATGATTCGGTCTGTTTCATCATGATGGAAATTCGGACGGAAACTGATTACGCTTCGCATCACATTCAAAAAGTGGTCGGTTTTTTTACCGCAATGAGAAATTTTGCAGAAGAATTAAAATCAAAGGGGCATTCAGTCATTTACCTTCAAATAAATGATGAAAATAATAAACAAAGTTTTGAAGAAAATTGCCTGTCAAATATAACAAAGTTAGAAGTTAAAAAATTTGAATATTTATTTCCTGATGAATACCGATTAGACGAAATTCTAAAGAAATTCTGCGATAATTTGATTGTGGAACATGAAGTTTTTGATACTGAACATTTTTTTACTGTTAGAAATGAATTGGCTACATTTTTTGAAGGTAAAAAAACGTATTTAATGGAAAGTTTTTACAGACAAATGCGAAAAAAGCATCAAGTTTTAGTTGAAAATAATCAACCCGTAAATGGAAAATGGAATTTTGATGATGAAAATAGAAAAAAAATTCCTAAAAATCATGTGGTTACAAGACCTTTAGTATTTGATAATAATGTGGAGGGAATTCTAAAAGAAATTCAAGCCACAGACATAAAAACAATCGGAAACATTAATGCGAAAAATTTCATTTGGCCAATAAATCGAACTCAATCCCTGAAATTATTGGATTTTTTCGTGGACGAATGTTTACCATTTTTCGGAACATTTGAAGATGCAATGGCAATAAATGAATGGTCGATTTATCATTCTAGACTTTCATTTTCAATGAATTTAAAATTAATATCACCTAAGGAAGTAATTGAAAAAGCAATTTCAGCCTGGGAAAAACAAACAAATGAGATTACTTTCAATCAATTGGAAGGATTTGTCAGACAAATAATCGGTTGGAGAGAATACATGCGAGGAATTTATTGGTTAAAAATGCCTGAATTTTCAAAACTGAACTATTTTAATAATAAATCAAAATTACCTGAATGGTTTTGGACAGGAAAAACAAAAATGGAATGTTTAAAACAGACGATAAGCCAATCATTGGATTTTGCCTATGCACACCACATTCAACGACTTATGATTACAGGGAATTTCGCTTTATTAACTGGAACTGATCCAAGCGAAGTCGATAAATGGTATCTAGGAATTTACATCGATGCGCTTGATTGGGTTGAAATCACAAATACCAGAGGAATGAGTCAGTTTGCCGATGGTGGAATTATTGGATCAAAACCATATGTGAGTTCCGCCACTTATATTGATAAAATGAGCAATTACTGTTCTTCTTGTAAGTATGATAAGAAAATAAAAATGGGAGAAAAAGCCTGTCCTTTCAATAGTTTGTATTGGAATTTTTATGATCGAAATGAAGAAAAACTGAGTAAAAACCCTCGCATTGGAATGGTTTATCACACTTTAAATAAAATGGATGTTCAAACTAAAAATGATTTATTAAAACAAGCGGCATATTATTTAGAACATATAAATGAATTGTAAAATTGAGTTTAAAATCAATTAATAAAATTAACATGAAGAAATCAATTGTCTGGTTTAAGAGCGATTTAAGATTGCATGATAATGAAACTTTAATCACAGCGATAAATCAAAGTGACGAAATAATTCCAATTTATTGTCTTGATGAAAAACATTTTGGAGAAGGCGATTTTGGTTTTAAGAAAATGAATTATTTTAGATTTAAATTTCTGATCGAATCACTCCAAAATTTGGATGAAAATTTAAGGAAAATTGGTTCTGGATTATTACTTTTAAAAGGAAAACCTGAAATTGAAATACCTTTGATTGTTAAAAAATATGGTGTAACACATGTATACTCAAAAAAAGAAGTAGCATTTGAAGAAAAACAAACAGAAAAAGCTGTGGAATTGGAAATTTGGAAGTTGCATTGCAAACTCGAAACATTAAGTACCAGCACTTTATATCATGCAGAAGATTTACCATTTTCAATAAAAGATATTCCCGATGTATTTACAAATTTTAGAAAGAAAATTGAGAAAGAATCGACTATCAGAGCTGCGTTTGAAGCACCACAAAAAATAAATTCACCTTATATTGAAGCCTTAAAATTACCTTCTTCCATTGATTTTAACCTAAAACCAAAAGATTTCGATCATCGGGCTGTTTTAAATTTTAAAGGAGGAGAAAGTGAAGCCCTGAAAAGGGTTTATCACTATTTACATGAATCAAAATTAATTTCAAGCTACAAAGAAACTAGAAATCAATTGATTGGCTCAGAATATTCATCAAAATTTTCTGCATGGCTTTCCAATGGATGTTTATCGCCTCGGGAAATTTATCATGAAATAAAAAAATATGAAAAACAAAATGGAGCTAATGACTCAACTTATTGGCTTGAATTTGAGCTACTTTGGCGGGATTATTTTAGATTTATGATGAAAAAATACAGTGAAAAATATTTTCTCTTAAATGGTATAAAATCAATTGAGATAAAAAACACCTCAAAAAAATCAAAAGATCTTGATAAATGGATAAATGGACAAACAAATGTCGATTTTATTGACGCCAATATGAATGAATTGCGCAAAACTGGGTTCATGAGTAACCGAGGAAGACAAAATGTTGCCAGTTATTTATGTCATAATTTAAACCTCGACTGGCGCTTTGGAGCTGCATATTTTGAACAAGAATTAATAGACTACGACGTCTGCAGTAATTGGGGTAATTGGGCATATATAGCAGGTGTTGGAAATGACCCACGAGAAAATCGCTCTTTTAATATTGAAAAACAAGCGAATGATTATGATAAAAAATACAGCTATAGAAATCTGTGGTTAAACGAAAAAAAATAATATTTTATCAAAATAATGCTTTTATCAAATATTTGGTTTATATTTGCAACATATTTAATAAAAAATAACATGAATAAAGGAACAGTAAAATTCTTCAATGAGACAAAAGGTTTTGGTTTTATTAGTGAAGAAGGATCAGGAAAAGATCATTTCGTACACATCTCTGGATTAGTTGATGAAATCCGTGAGGGTGACACAGTTGAATTCGAATTACAAGATGGTAAAAAAGGATTAAACGCAGTGAATGTAAAAGTTATCTAATTATATATTTAATTTTTTTCAATGAAAGCCAATCAGCAATGATTGGCTTTTTTAGTGTTAAAACATTTTTCAAACTAAAGAAAAAAATGAACTAACCATTAATCAACTTAGAATATGTGTTTTTCAGCTAGTGCAAGTTTTGGTGCCGGAATTATATTATCCACAATTGGAGTTATTACAATCAAAAAAGTAAAACAGCCATCAGATTATTTATTTGCGGGTATTCCTTTTTTGTTCGCAATTCAGCAGCTTTCTGAAGGCGTTTTATGGCTAATTATTCCAAACAATGATTATTTGCTTCTACAAAATATTTTAGCCCATATATTTATTTTCTTTGCCCAAGTGATTTGGCCATTTCTAGTTCCACTTGCGATTATGATGTTTGACAAAAAAACGTCAAGATCCATTTATCAAAAAATCCTTGTAGCTATTGGCTTTTTATGTGCTTCATATTTCGGATATTGTTTATTATTTTACCCGATAAAAGCTGAAATTATTGGACATCACGTTTTCTACAGACAATATTATCC
>CANLGD010000057.1 GCA_947490145.1 Flavobacteriia bacterium | reverse complement strand
ATCGAAATACAAATGCAAATGCTGAGTCTTTCAACTCTAAAATAAAACTATTCCGAGCAAATCAAAGAGGCGTTATAGATGTTAAATTTTTCCTCTTCAGATTAGCAAAACTTTTTGCATAATCCCCAGAAAATTTACGTGACCCATTTTTTTACTCAAGCAATTCTAGAAATAAAATGTCAGAAAAAATAATCATTTTTCACAATCCTCAATGTTCAAAAAGCAGGGAATCACTAGAGATTTTACAAAACTCTTCCTGTGAATTTGAAGTTGTAGAATATTTAAAGCAACCACTTAAAAAGAGTCAGTTAAAAAAAGTAATTAAACTTTTGAGAATTAGATCGCAAGATTTAATAAGAAAAAGCGAAGAAATTTATAAATCTGAATTCAAAGGAAAAGATTTAACAGAAAGTGAATGGCTTGAGGCAATGATAAAATTTCCTAAATTAATTGAAAGACCAATTTTAATAAAAGGAAAAAAAGCAATTATCGGAAGACCTCCAAGTTTGGTTTTAGAATTACTTTAAAGTGCATTCGGTGTAAATACCATTACCTAAATTATTACCCAATGATTTGCATTTCACTTTAGCATTTTTTTCAGTTTCTTTCTCAATAGCAACATTTGTAACAATCGGATCAACTTGTCCTGGGAAATATTGTTTACATTCACATTGAGAAGTTTTTTTACAAGAAAAAGAAAGTAAAACTACGCTTGATAAAATGAATATTTTTTTCATGATAATTTTTTTTGGTTATAGCAAAGTTAAACATTTCAGATTAATAAGTACAACATTTTACATAAATTAGTATTTTTACGCCATGAAATCAAAAAAAGGAATTGCAATATTAGGATCAACTGGTTCAATAGGAACCCAGGCTTTAGAAGTTATTGAAGCCTATCCAGAATATTTTGATTTACAAGTGCTCACAGCAAATAATAATGTTACTTTATTAATTGAACAAGCCAAAAAATTCAAACCAAATTCGGTTGTAATTATCAATGAAAATTTATATCAAGAAGTCAAAGATGCACTTTGGCAAGAAGATATAAAAGTTTTTTGTGGTGAAGAAGCAATGTCGCAATCGGTTGAATCTGCTGAAATTGACGTTGTATTAACAGCTTTAGTTGGTTATGCAGGTTTAAAACCAACAATTGCAGCGATAAAAGCAAAAAAAACTATTGCTTTGGCAAACAAAGAAACCTTAGTTGTCGCTGGCGAATTGATAAAAAAATTAGCTTTAGAAAACAATGTTGAAATTTACCCAGTAGATTCTGAGCATTCAGCAATTTTTCAGTGTTTAGTTGGTGAATATAAAAATCCAATTGAGAAAATAATTTTAACTGCTTCTGGTGGACCATTTCGTGGTTGGAATTTAGAACAGTTGAAAAATGTCACGAAAGCGCAAGCTTTAAAACATCCAAATTGGGTGATGGGAGCAAAAATCACAATTGATTCCGCTTCTTTAATGAATAAAGGTTTGGAAGTAATTGAAGCAAAATGGTTATTTGATTTAAAAGCAGATCAAATCGATGTAATCGTTCATCCTCAGTCAATTGTGCATTCACTTGTTCAGTTTGAAGATGGAAGTATGAAGGCACAAATGGGTTTACCAGACATGAAATTACCTATTCAATATGCGCTAACTTATCCTGATCGATTTTTAACAGATTTTCCTCGATTTAATTTTTTAGACTATCCAAATTTGACATTTGAAAAGCCTGATAGAGAAACCTTTCAAAACCTAAATTCTGCTTTTGAAGCAATGGAAAAGTTAGGAACAGCAGCTTGTGCTTTAAATGCAGCTAATGAAATTACGGTTCAAGCGTTTTTGGAAGAAAAAATTGGATTTTTGGACATTGCAGAAATAAATAGAAAAATCATGCATTCAACTACTTTTATTAAAAATCCAATTTACGAAGATTTTGTAGAAGTTGACAAAGAAGCAAGAAGATTGGCTTTAGAGCAAATTTAAAAAAGTGAAAAATTAAATGTCAAGATTGAAAAATAATTTTTTTAGTTCTTATCTTCAAATAAGTGCAACTCATTCATAACTCATAACTCATAATTCATAATTATTTGTCGTACATTTGTGCAAATTATGCTCGAGATGAACACAAGAAAAACAAGAAGTACAAAAGATGCTTCAGGTTCTAAAATAGGACCAAAATCAAGAACAGGCGCTTCAGCACCAAAAGCTGGAATCAAGAAAAAAGCTGTTTATAAAAAATCAACTGACGATTCCACTGGACCGAAAAAAGAATATTCTGACAAGGATAAACGTAAATTTAGTGACTTCAAAAACAAAGAGAAAAAAGGCGATCCAATGCCAACTTTCAATGAAAATGAAGTGCGTTTAAACAAATTTTTATCCAATGCAGGAGTTGCTTCAAGAAGAGAAGCAGATGTGATGATTCAAACTGGAGTTGTTTCAGTTAATGACATTATTATCACAGAAATGGGCTATAAAGTTAAGCCTGGTGATGTTGTAAAATATGATGGAGAAACAATAAATGCAGACAAAAAGCGTTATGTTTTATTGAATAAACCAAAAGACTTTGTTGTAACATTTGATGATCCTTTGGGACGAAAAACAGTTATGTCTTTGGTTGCAAAAGCATGTAAAGAACAAGTTTTCCCAATTGGAAAATTAGAGAGAGAAACAGTTGGTTTGTTGTTATTTACAAACGATGGCGATTTGATGAAAAAATTAACGCACGCACGTTACAAAGCCACACAAATTTATCACGTTGAGACAAAAAACCCATTTTCTTTAGAAGATTTAGGTAAATTAAAAGCTGGAATTTATTTAGACGATGGAAAAGTGAGCTGTGAAAATGCTGAATTTGTTAAAGATGGTTCTTCAAGAGATATTGGTGTAGAAATTAATTCCAGTAAAAACAGAGTTGTTAGACGTTTATTTGAAGCCTTGGATCACCAAGTTGTGAAACTTGATCGAGTAAAATATGCTGGTTTAACAAAAAAAGATTTACCGCGTGGAGTTTTTAGGCATTTGTCTGAAAAAGAAGTTGCATTCTTAAAAATGAGTTAAAAATCATATTATTTATTTGAAAATGAAATATTTAGTTTATTTATCTTTATTTGTTACTATGTTCTTCAGCGCAGTCTCATGTAATAGTGAAGCGTCCAAACATCCTTATGGGAACTTTTTTTATCCTTATGATGAAGATGCAAAATTTTATGTTTACAGAGATGTAATTCACGGATTAGACGAAAAATTTTACCGTATTTATGGTATTGATGATTCTTATGGAAAGCACATTGTCGTGGAATCTTACGCGGAAGACGGGAGAATTACAGAAGCATATAACTATAACTTGGATAGTTTGAGTATAATTGATCACATGGTGGTGGATGGAAGTGGCGCAAAAACAAAAGCACAATTGTTCAAAAATCGAATGTTTCCAACCAATTCGAATGATAAAACGTGGTTCGCTAGCAGGTTTCCTGGATTTTTGGATTCAACATTTATTTTAAGTGAAACGAAAAGATCTTTCTTTAAATCTTCCCCAATTAAAACGATTGTTATGAATGAATCTAAAAATACAATTATATTGCTAGATACTTTGCGTTTTACAATCGTAAATCCATTTACTAAAAAGGAAAACGAACAAAAAGCGGTTTTTAAATCTTATTTTGCTGAAGGACTTGGTTTGGTCAGAATTCATGATGTAAACATGAAAACGGATTACAAATTAGAGAAAATTTTGACGCAAGAAGAATGGGTTCAGTTGATGCAAAAATAATCCACTATGCAAAAAAGTAGATCTAAATTTTTAATCTTAGTTTGTTTTTTATGCTTGCAGCTATTTTCTGAAACTCAAGCGCAACGTACTTTTTCAAATCTCAAAAGAATCTCAAATGGACGTGGAACTCTTTTTGGGAATTTTGGGTGGAATCGAGCATATTACACTGAAGGAGATATTACTTTTAAATCCTATGGTTATGATTTTTCATTAAAAGAAGGTCATTTTTCGGATAAACAAAGTAAATCGTTCAGTGATTTTTTAAGTGTAAACACACCAAATTCTCCTCAATATAATCTGAGATTGGGATATTATTTTAGAAATAAAATGGCATTTTCTCTTGGAGTTGATCACATAAAATACATTTTTGATGATGGAAATACTGCACTTTTGAGTGGAACCATTAATCAAGGAATTGACAGTATTTGGGCAGGTGAATACAACAACCAGACAGTGATTACAAATCGAACAGATTTTCATTTAGAAAATAGAATGAATTACATCAGCCTCGGATTGATGAGAACTGAAAAGCTTTTTCAAGCGAGAAATAAAACCTTTGCACTTTGTGTAAGTATAGGAATTGGAATGGGTGGAGTTTTGTCAAGTACAGATTTTAATTTTGAGAAAAAGTATTCTAAGAAAGCAATTTCTATGTCAGGATTTCAACTCAATGCACAAGGTTCTGTTCGTTTAGAATTTTTTCAAAATTTCTTCATTCAAGGAGAATTAAGTGGAAATTCAGTTTACCAAAATAAATTGAATACCAGAAAAGGAGATTTAACAGCATTATCGAAACAACATTTTTTGTACGGACAAAGAGCAATTTCTGTTGGTTTTTTGATTTATTTCAAACCAATAAATGGATGCGATTCATGTCCAGTTTGGTAATTTAGATTTAACCCCTTCAGGGTCCCCACCCTGAAAGGGTTAATTTATTGCTTGTCTAAAATCAAAAATAGCCCAATTCCAAAAGCAAGTGAAATGACAATATTCAAAATCGCCAACGCATAATTTCCCTGTTGGAAAAGTAAACTTGTTTCGAAAGAAAAAGTAGAAAAAGTGCTAAATCCACCACAAAAACCAGAAATTATTAAGGGTGAAATCCAAGTGAAGCTAACGAATTTGTCCTTAAAAAAATAAAGTGTTACTGCCAAAATAATACATGCCAACAAATTGGAAAGAAAAGTTGCTAATGGAAAGTATTCGCTCAAACCATTTTGATTTGTTTTTGCAACAAGAATTCCTATTAAGTACCTTGCCAAAGAACCCAATCCGCCGCCCATAAAAACTGCTAAAAAATTCATGCTAATTGTTTTAAAACCTTTTCTAAATCTGCTGGGACATCGATGTTTGGAGTTTCAATCATTGTTTCAACAACGGTAATTTCAAAGCCGTAATAAAGCCAACGCAATTGTTCCAGAGATTCAATTTTCTCTAATTTTGTTGGTTCCAAAGTAATTAATTTTTGTAAAACTTCCGTTCTGTAAGCATACAAACCAATGTGGCGCAAAAAAGGATAAAACTCCAAAGGATTATCTGAATAATTTGCGAAATTCGGAATGCAAGAACGTGAAAAATAAAGTGCTTTGTTAGCTTGATTTACAACAATTTTTATGCGATTTGGATTCTGTAAATCTTCTAAATTAACGCTTTTTATTCCCAAAGTTGCTATGGAGGTTGATTGATTTTCAAAAGCTTCAATTAAACTGTCAATTTGACGAAAATCCACCAATGGTTCATCACCTTGAATGTTTACAACAACATTAAAATCAGTGAAATGTGAACTAACTTCGCCACAACGATCTGTTCCACTTGGATGATTTTTGGAGGTCATCATTGCTTTTCCACCAAAACGAAGAACTTCATCAAAAATGCGTTCGTCGTCAGTTGCAACAATAACTTCACTTAAATTTTGCGATTTTTTTGTTCCTTCATAAACGCGTTGAATCATCGTTTTACCTTTCAAATCTATCAAGGGTTTCCCCAGAAAGCGAGAGGATTCATAACGAGCTGGAATTACGCCTAAAACTTTTAACATCTGTTTAAATTTATTTCAAAAGTACATTTTTTTAAGATATTTCTATTCTTTTTTCAAATGGTAATATTTTTGTGAACTTTTCTTCTAATGAATCACTCCGATATTTCAATCTCAATTTCAATTTTTTTTAAGCTTTTTTCTTAACTTTGTGTTTTTCTGAAAAAAGCAAGCAATAATGAGCAAAAAATATAACGAATACAAAGGCTTAAATCTGACAGAAGTAGCAAATAAAATCCAAGAAAAATGGACTAATGAGGATACTTTTCAAAAATCCATTACTTCTCGTGACGACAATAAACCCTTTGTTTTCTATGAAGGACCTCCATCAGCGAATGGTTTACCCGGAATTCATCACGTTATGGCTCGTTCTTTGAAGGATATTTTTTGCCGATACAAAACACTTCAAGGTTTTCAAGTGAAACGCAAAGCTGGTTGGGACACGCACGGGTTGCCTGTTGAATTAGGCGTTGAAAAAGAACTTGGAATCACCAAAGAAGACATTGGAAAAAAGATTTCAGTTGATGAATACAACAATGCTTGTAAAGAGGCAGTAATGCGTTACACTGATATTTGGAATGATTTAACTGTGAAAATGGGTTATTGGGTGGATATGGAAAACCCTTACATTACTTACGATTCTAAATATATGGAATCAGTATGGTGGTTGTTGGCCCAATTGTATAAAAAAGAGTTGATTTACAAAGGATACACTATTCAACCATATTCTCCAGCTGCAGGAACGGGGCTTTCTTCTCACGAATTAAATCAACCTGGTTGTTATCGTGACGTGAAAGATACAACTGTTGTTGCTCAATTTAAGATTATAGATTCCAATTTGCAGATTCCTAATTTGCATACTGAAAATTTGAAATCTCCTATTCATTTCCTTGCTTGGACAACAACTCCTTGGACTTTACCTTCAAACACAGCATTATGTGTTGGACCAAATATTGAATACGTTTTGGTTCAATCTTTTAATCAGTATACATTTGAACCTATTAACGTTATTTTAGCTAAAAATTTAGTTGGATATCAATTTGGAAAAGGATTTTCAGCAGTTGAAAACGCAGAAGATTTAAATTCTTATAAATCTGGAGGTAAAATAATTCCTTATTTTATTTTTGGTTCATTTTTAGGAAAAGATTTAGTTGGCATAAGATATGAACAACTTTTGCCTTATGCTTTACCTTTTGAAAATGCAGAAAAAGCTTTTCAAGTAATTGCTGGTGATTTCGTTACAACAGAAGATGGGACAGGAATTGTTCACATTGCTCCAACTTTTGGTGCAGATGATGCACGTGTGGCCAAAGAAAGCGATGTTCCTGCTATGTTGGTTTTAAACGAAAATGAAATCGCTGTTCCTCTGGTTGATTTGCAAGGAAAATTCCGTCCAGAAATGGGAGAATTTGCTGGAATGTTCGTGAAAAATGAGTATTACAAAGACAGTGAGGTTCCAGATAAATCAGCTGATGTGCAAATTGCAATTAAATTAAAAGAAGAAAACAAAGCTTTTAAAGTTGAGAAATACGAACACAGTTATCCGCATTGTTGGAGAACTGACAAACCGGTATTATATTATCCTTTGGATTCTTGGTTTATCAAAGTTACAGATAAAAAAGACCGTTTAATTGAATTAAATAAAACCATCAATTGGCAACCAGAAGCAACTGGATCTGGACGATTCGGAAAATGGCTGGAAAATGTAAATGATTGGAATTTATCACGATCACGTTATTGGGGGATTCCAATTCCAATTTGGACAACTGAAGATGGAGAAGAAAGAATTATCATTGATTCAGCTGAAATGCTTAAAAATGAATGTGATAAAGCGGTTCAAGCTGGTTTTATGACAGAAAATCCATTGAAAAATTTCACTGTTGGCGATATGTCTGCAGAAAATTATTCAAAAATTGATTTCCACAAAAATTATGTTGATACAATTACCTTAGTTTCTCCAAATGGGAAAGCTATGAAACGTGAATCAGATCTGATTGATGTTTGGTTTGATTCTGGTGCAATGCCTTATGCTCAGGTGCATTATCCATTTGAAAACAAAGAGGCAATTGACAATAATAATGCTTTTCCAGCGGATTATATTGCTGAAGGACAAGATCAAACGCGTGGTTGGTTTTATACTTTACACACAATTGCAACCTTAGTTTTTGACTCAGTTGCATACAAAAATGTGATGTCAAACGGGATGGTTTTAGACAAAAATGGTCATAAAATGTCAAAACGTTTGGGTAATGCGGTTGAACCATTTGCTTGTTTAGAGAAATATAGTCCAGATGCAACGCGCTGGTACATGATTACAAATGCGCAACCTTGGGACAATTTGAAATTTGATCAAGATGGAATCACGGAAGTGCAACGTAAATTTTTCGGAACACTTTACAATACTTATTCTTTTTTCACTTTGTACGCAAATATTGATGGCTTTTCTTATGCAGAAGCAGAAATAGCACATAATGAAAGACCAGAAATTGACCGTTGGGTATTATCAAAATTAAATTCTTTGATTCAAAATGTTGAAGAAGCATTTGATGCCTACGAACCAACAAAAGCGGGGCGTTTGATTCAAGAATTTGTGAACGATCAATTGTCAAATTGGTACGTTCGTTTGTGCAGAAGACGTTTCTGGAAAGGGGATTACTCAGCAGATAAAATTTCTGCTTACCAAACTTTATATACTTGTTTGGAAACTGTTGCCATTTTGGCTTCACCAATTGCCCCATTTTTTATGGATCAGTTATTTTGCGATTTGAATGCTGTTTCAGAAAAAAATAAAGCTGAATCAGTACACATTGCACTTTTTCCTATAGTTGATAAAGCTTTGATCGACTTAGAATTAGAGTCACAAATGAAAATTGCTCAAGATGTTTCATCTTTGATTTTAGGTTTGCGTAAAAAAGTTAATTTACGTGTTCGTCAACCATTACAAAAAATAATGGTTCCTGCTTTGAATTCAGAGTTTGCAAAAAATATTCAACACGTTCAAGAATTGATTTTATCAGAAGTGAATGTAAAAGAATTAGAAATTTTGGAAGAAGGAAATTCAATGTTGGTGAAGAGTATTAAGGCAAATTTCAAGACTATTGGCCCGAAATATGGCAAACAAATGAAAGACATTGTCACATTGGTTTCCCACATGAATCAACACGATATCGAAACCGTCGAAGCAAATAATGGTTGGACAGGAGAAATTGATGATGTTTACATCGATTTAGATATCTCAGATTTTGATATTCAGGCACAAGATATTCCAGGTTGGTTAGTGAATTCAGAAAATGGAATCACAGTTGCCTTAGATATTACGCTTTCTGAAGAATTGAAAAAAGAAGGAATTGCTAGAGAACTAATTAATCGTGTGCAAAATTTGCGCAAAGATTCAGGTTTAGACGTCACAGACAAAATTCGTTTAACTGTTGAATGTTCAACTGAAATTCAAGAAGCGATTGCTCAAAATCAAGATTACGTTTGTAACGAAGTTTTGGCAAACGAAATTACTTTCGGAAAATTAGGCGAAACAGCTTTTATAATTGATTTAGTTGAGACGAGTGACTCTAAAATTCTTTTGGAGAAAAATTAAGTTTTGCAACAAGCTAAAATTTTAAGCGTTTTTCAATTGTCATAAGTTAAAAAAGCAATGAATTAAAATATATTTACCGCGGTAAATATATTTATGTATATTTGTAAAAAATTAATCTCATGAGCAATTTAATTATCATCAGTTTTGTCGTTTTAGGTGCAAGTGCTTTTGTAATAAACTATAAAACGAAAGAAAAATATTACACACTTTTTACGTATTTATTTTTTGTTTTAGTTTCGGTTTTTTCGCTGCAAGGTTTTGAGAATCAATCGGAAGGTATTTCCCTAATTAGCTTTTTAATTATGTTTGTGTCTTTGCACGTATTTTTGAACATGATTTTCAAGAAAAAAAGGATTGAAATTTTAAGTATTTTATCGCTTGCAATTTTTGGGATTTATTATAATTCTAGGTTCGAATTTCAGGATTACCCCTTACTTTTTGATTTTAAGAATATTTTAATTTTACCGCTTTTGGGTGCAATTTTCCCCTTTGTTGTCCATTATATATCAAAATTTTTAGAGAAGGTTCTGAAATTAGAAAACCTAACAGATTCAATTCATACGATGAGTTTAGGGATTTTAATTTTTTTGGGTTTATTTTTTGGAAGTAATTTTGGCGTATTTTTAGTTGCAATAAGTTATTTCGTTTCAGAAATTCATTTTAATAAATTTAAAGAGCAGAAAACACATTTTTCATTTTATCTTTTTGTCATTAGTTTATTGTTTTTTCTTGTGTACGAAAGTAAAATAGAAATCGCTTCATTCTTGCATGGAAGTACTTTTTTAGGTTTATTCATCGGGATAGGAATTTCACTTTGGTTTGGTAAGTTAAAGTCAACTAAAGAGCTTTCTATTTTGAAGCGAATAATTCATTTTATTATTCCATTAACTTTAATTTCAGCACTTATATTTTTGGAAATACTAAAAGAACACGTTGGAGGATTAAGTGCTTTTGTTGGAATAATTATTGGTTTGATTTTAAAGGATAAACAGCAACAAAAAACAAGTTTATTGGCCTTAATTTCGATTTCTTTTGGTATAATTTTAATGTCAATACCTTTTCTTCAACCAGAACAAATTAAGGAGAAAAAAAATGATAAGATTATGTTGCTAACAGATAATTCAGACAAAAAAGAAGAAGTTATAACTCCATTTGATTTACCTGGAAAAAAGCTAAGTGAAATAAGTGATTCATGGAAAATTAATTCGGATAATTCAAAAATCGATTTTGAACTTGGACCAAAAGATACGCGAACAAAAGGAATGTTTAAAATAATTACGGGAGTTTTTGATATCGAAAAACAAATTGGAAATTCAAATTTAAATGTTACTATTCCAATGACAGGATTTTCAACTTTTAATTCTTTCCGGGATGATGGCTTGAAAGGATCGGATTATTTCGATGTAGCGAAATTTCCAAATTTAACTTTCAAAAGTAAATTAATAAAAGAGCTGAATGACAAATATTTAGTCAATGGAATATTTGAAATGAAAGGAATTAAGGAAGAATTTGAATTAGACTTAAAATTAATTGAATTTGGAACAGATAAAAAGGGCGAATTTGCAATATTAGTGGGCAAATCAAATTTAAATCGCTCAAAATTCGGCATGAAATCTGATCCAAAAATTGGTGATTTGGTAGATTTTACTTTTGAATTAGAACTTAGGAAATAATCGTAACAAGTCTAACGTACACATTAATACGTTAGACATAATTTGACTATTTTTTAAAGAAAACAGAACTTTTTTCTTCTAAAGAAACAACGTATTTTTTCAAGTTTTGCTCATCATCTTTATTTAAAATCATTAACATATTATCAGATTCAACGATTATGTGATTATCCAAACCTTCAATTAAAGCTAATTTATTTGATGGAAGATTTACAATGCAATTTGTTGAATTTATCATGTGAACATTTTCACCAACAACAGCATTTCCATTAAAATCTTTCTCAATATGCGTATATAAGCTTCCCCAAGTTCCTAAATCTGACCAATCAAAATCTGCTAAAACGACATCTACATTTTTTGCATTTTCCATTACGGCATAATCTATTGAAATATCTTCACATTTTTCAAAAGAAAGATTGATATTTGTTTGCTCTAGTTCAGTATTGTAAAACGTTTGATTTGGTGAAAACAACTTGTATAATTCTGGTGTAAATTTCTTTAATGAGTTCAAAATTGTTTCAGCTTTCCAAACAAAAATACCTGAATTCCAATAATAATTTCCTGATTTTAAGAAAATTTCAGCTAATTCTTTGTTTGGCTTTTCTCTAAAATGCTTTACTTCCTTTATTTGTCCACCAATTAAATCCCCGGATTCTGCGAACTCAATATATCCATAACCAATATCTGGTCTTGTTGGCTTAATTCCCAACGTTACCAGGCGATTATTATCGTTTGCTTGCTTTATTGCTATATTTATAATATTTGAGAAACGTTCTTCCTTCATAATTAAATGATCAGAAGGAGCTATTGTTAAAACGGCATCTTTATTCAAAGCATAAATTTTTGCTGCAGCATAAGCAATACATGGAGCAGTATTTTTACGTTTTGGTTCAGTTAATATTTGCGCTACTGCTATTTGAGGCAATTGTTCTTGAACCAATTCAGCGTAACTTTCATTGGTGACAATGTAAATATTTTTACTAGGAGCAATTGTTTGAAGACGCTCGAAAGTCATCTGCAACAAGGTTTTCCCTAATCCTAAAATATCCAAAAACTGCTTTGGTTTTTGTGGAGTTGACATTGGCCAAAATCGACTTCCGATTCCTCCAGCCATAATAATACAATAGTTATTTTCCATTTTTAATCGTTTTGTAAATCGTGAATTACCTCAGATAAGGCATGCACTAAATAGCTTTTATTAGATTTTAAATCTTGACAAAGATAACGTTTTCTTCGAAGTTCACCCTTAATAAATTTTCTCCCTTGTAAAATAAAAACACTTTGATGAGGTAAACTTTCTAAAAATACGCGGTCATTGCTTTTGTTGTCATAATTTTTTAAGACCCGCATTAAATTAATATCACTGCAAGAAGATGCTTTCATATTCACCAAGGAATTAACGAGTGCATTTACAATATCTTGGGGCAAAAGCCTCATGTCAATTGCTGGTACAAGTAAATTTCTAAATTCTGTTTTCCATTCTTCACCATGTGGTTTGATGCTGTTTTTAAATTTCACAAATGCTTTTAAATGCGCAAATTCATGCAAAGTGGTTATTAAAAAAGAATAATGATTCAAATTTCCATTCACAGTAATTTGATGTTTTTCACCTCTCATACCAGCACGAAAATCTCCTAATTTCGTATTTCTTGGTCTTACAACTTTAAACGAAACAGGTTCAGCAAAAATCAAATCTGCAACCATTTTTTCAAATCCTGGCGGTACGAAGGTTTTCAATTGTTCGATCACCTTTAATTTTTTTAAAGCTGATTTTTGCTGTTTTGTTTTATCTTGATTTTCTGTATTCACTTTTCTATTCCTCTGGTATAAAATTAAAAAAAAATAGGCTTGTTTTTAAAAAAGTTTAATTAAAACAAAAATATACATTAATTTAGCAGTCAGAGATGAAAATAATAAGTCAATTAGGGAAATATTTTATGATGCTTTGGATTGTTTTTTCAAAGCCTGATAAGTTTAAAGTTTTTTGGAAAAGGACTTTTGAAGAAATACAATTAATAGGAATAAATTCACTACCAATAGTTGCTTTAATGTCTGTTTTTATGGGTGCAGTAATTGCTTTACAAACCGCATCAAATATGGACACTCCTTGGCTACCAGAATATACAATAGGATATATTACACGTTCTAGTACAATTCTAGAATTTTCGCCTACAATTATTTCATTGATTCTTGCAGGAAAAGTAGGTTCTAATGTTTCCTCAGAAATTGGAATGATGCGTGTAACTGAACAAATTGATGCATTAGAAATAATGGGAGTTAATTCACTTACTTATTTGGTTTTACCAAAAATTACAGCTGCAATAGTTTTCTTTCCGATATTAATTATGTTTTCAATGGGATTAAGTATTTTAGGAGGGTGGATTTCACTTATAGCTTCTGGACTTTCGTCAACTGATTCCTATGTTTTTGGTTTAAGGTCTTTTTTCAAAGTAAGTGATATAACATATGCTCTATCTAAAACAGTTGTTTTCGGGTTCTTAATTGTTTCTATTTCATCTTTTTATGGATATTACACTCGGGGAGGAGCACTTGATGTTGGAAAATCTTCAACTCAAGCAGTTGTAAGCAGTTCAATTGCTATATTATTGGCAAATTTCTTCATCACTCAAATGTTCTTATTGAAATGATAGAAGTTAAAAATGTAAGTAAATCTTTCGGAAAGCACACAGTTTTAAATGATGTTTCTGCCTCTTTTGAAAAAGGGAAGGTCAATGTGATTATTGGTGCTTCAGGACAAGGAAAATCTGTTTTGGCAAAATGTATTGTCGGCTTACATGAAGTGGATAATGGACATATTGAGTTTGATAAGCGTGATTTTGTTAACATGCCAAGTTATGAGAGACGAGAATTGAGAAAGGAAATCGGAATGTTATTTCAGGGGTCTGCACTTTTTGACTCAATGACAGTTGAAGAAAACATTATGTTTCCCTTGTCAATGTTCTCGAAATTTACAAAAAAAGAGATGCTTGATCGCGTTAATTTTTGTTTGGAAAGGGTGAATTTAGCTGGAAGAAATAATTTATTTCCAGCAGAATGTAGTGGGGGAATGCAAAAAAGAATAGCAATTGCGCGCGCAATAGCCATGAATCCAAAGTATTTATTTTGTGATGAACCAAATTCTGGTCTAGATCCGCAAACTTCGATTTTGATTGATAATTTGATTCGTGAAATTACGTATGAATTTAACACAACTACGATTGTAATTACCCACGATATGAATTCTGTTATTGAAATTGGTGATAACATAAATTTTATTTACGAAGGAAAAAATTGGTGGCAAGGAACTTCTAAGGAAATTGTAAAAACAGATAATCCAGAAATTGTCAACTTTGTTTTTGCTTCTGAATTTATGAAAAAAATTCGAGAAAATTTGCGAAAAGACCTTTAGGCAGTTAATGATTGACAAAGATTTCAAGAATCAGAAGTCAAGACTTGTTTTATTTTGAAAAGCAATCCATTTATCGACAATAGTCAAATTAAATCAAGGCAAGCACCGTCGTTTGTTTAATCAAGGAAAAAGCTTTTCTCTTTTTGAGTCTTGCAGTTTTTAATTTTAAAAAAATATGAAAAAGTACATTATTATTTACCTAATTTCAGTTGCAGTAATCGCGTCAATTTTCTTATTTATTCCAATAAATCTTTTTGATGGGGAAGTGCATTATAAATATGGAATATTGGATTACACTGTCAAAGAAAAATTAAGCCTTTCATATTTTATCGGCATCGGATCAAGTCCTACTGAAATTGAAGGGGTAATAGATTTTCGATTGCTTCCTTTAGGATATTTTTTGGCAATTTTGATAATTTTTTCTCTACCAGCAATTATTTCGTACAGACTTTTTTTAAAAGATAAAAATTCAAGATAAGAAGTCATTTTGGCTTTTTTCTTAAATAAAACTTAAGTAACATTTACTAGTTTGATTTATTTCTACGCGTAGCTCCAGGTATTTATTTGCTCTTAAGCTTCGTTTTGATTGCCTTCAAGCAGTTGTCTTTTTTAAGTCTTTGTGTTGTTTATATTCTGACAAAAATTACATTAAAATAATTTAATGTTTGCATAGTAAAATAAAAATTACTATCTCTCCTAAATAAAATAAAAGCATGACAAAGTCTCAAAATAATTCTGCAAATAAAGCAATAAAAGAAGGTGAATTTTTAATTCGAAAACCACTTCAATGATTGCGGGATAAGCAGTTCAAAAATTAATGCAGACCTTATCAAAAGAACGAGAAATTTTGATGAATGTTGCAGATAATTCAATTGTAATTTATCATGCAGAATGTGCTCTATTTAGAGTTGATAAAATGACTTATTTAGGAAAAGTAATAAAAGCATGTGTGCAAGTAGCGATTGTGAAATTGTATTTCTACGAATTAGCAGATAAAATTATTAAATTTGGGAAAGATGCAATTCACTCTTTTGTTGATGGAGATGAAGCTCGTATGATGATTATGGGATTAAAAAGATTCACAAAAGTTGATGATTTAAATCCAAAAGCATTGAGACAACAAATCGCACAAGACTTAATTGATAAAGGAACTTATACGATCTAATGAAAATAAAAAAGTCGAACTAATAAATTGAGTTCGACTTTAAAAGTTAATTTAAGATTATAACAAAATTTTCAAATCGAGGCTTTTTAAAAATTTAACTTTTGAGTCCGCCACGGCGGATGAGAAATTTAAATTTTTAAAATAACGAAGATAGGGAGATTTTGTGTTAATCTTATTTATTTTTCAGCCATTTTCATTACATTTCTGTAAGTATAAGTCGTGTAAATATGTCTTCTAGCAAAACGCGTTTGAGTTGGAGAATTTACCAATTTAGTGTACACATTTTTAGGAACACCGTAATATTCGTAAACGCTTTTATCTTGAAAAGTAATTTTCAACGTTAAGCCTTTGTAGTTGAAATCTTCAATATTTGTAGTCGCAGTCATTGCAGTATATTCTTCCAAATTTTGAGCTCTCGTTTCAGGAGAAATGGCAACTAAAAAATGATATGCTTCAATAATTTCTTTACTTTTAGCTTCAGCTTGCAATTTTTCTGCTTCTTCCTGAACTTTATCAGGATGGTTATCCTTGATTAAATCTCTGTAAGTCTTCTTTAATTCTTTTAATTCAGTTTCTCTTGTTGCTCCAAAAAGCTTTCTGTAATCGATGATTCTTTTCATAAAAATTATTCTGTACTATTTGTTTTAATTCGATAAAATTCGTTTATTTTATCCTTTTTTTTTTAAATTTTTCGTTTCAAAATCTCTAAAATTAATTTCCATTGCAACAAATTAGAAGCCAATAAATAAGTTATGGAAATCAAAATCAGAAAGCATATTTGCAAATAATTATTCAATGAAAAATGCAAAAAATATCCTGAAAAGCACAAAAATACAACAAAGCCAGCATATTTCAAGAATAATTGTCCATTTAATTTGATATTAAATGTTTTAAATGTGAAAAAAACATGCACTAAGGCAATTAAAAACTGGGTTATTAAACTTGTCATTGTTGCACCAAATGCTCCATAAATTGGAATTAAAAGCCAATTAAATAAGATATTCACAAAAATTCCGATTAATGATAATTTTATTAAAAAAGATAAATTTCCATTTGCAGTTAAAAGCGTTCCAAATATCAAGGTTACACAAAGTGGAATAAAAGAAATAATTAAATATTTAAAAACAAGTGAAGAATTTAAAACATCATTTTTGTAAAATAAATTCATCAGGAAGTCAGCGTTAAAAAAACAAACAATAACTAAAGTAAATGCTCCTGAAAATAAGACGCTTGAAGAAGAATTTAACAAGGGAGAGACGTCCATTTTTTTCTTAAGCATATTTGCAAAAATTGGAAACAATAAACTTGAAAACAAACTTGCAAACATGAAAAAAGCATCGAGTAGGCGATATGCTTGAGCATAAATTCCCGTTTCGTGCGAACCAATCGGCATGATTCTTTCCAACATGACAGCATCCGTCCGACTATAAATCATCATAAAAATAATGAGTAGGGCATAAGGATAACTTTTTTTAATGATTAAACGATTAAACGATAAATTCCATTTTATTTTTGGAAGTCCAACTTTAATGAAAATTAAAATTAATGCCAATAAACAAGTAATGACTAAACTGATTGTTTGGACTTTTACAAAAGTTAGAATAGTAATTTCAATATTTGTTTGAAAATAAAGCAAATATCCCATTAATAAAATCAAAAATAATTTATCTAATACAGATAAAATAATGTCCAATTTTAAAAGCAATAAACCCGAAAAATAACTTCTAAAAAAAAGGATTACACTGATTAAAAATTGATTCAGAATTAAAAATAATAAAATTTCATATTGTTTTTGATTATAGCTAAAAACAGCTGCTAAAGAAAGTGTAATGAAAACATAAATGACTAGTAATACCAACCTTAAAGGAATTATTTTCGCAATATATTGTTTAGCCAAATGTGGATAATGAGCAATGTATTTAATGTTGAAATTTGTAATTCCGAAATCTAAAAAAATATTAAAAAGATAAGTGAAATTCAACAAGGAAAAGTAAATTCCATATTCTTCAGCGCCAACAACATTTTGAACTTGAGCATCAATACCAAAAATAGCAATCGGTTTTACCAATAAATTTAGCAAAACCATTAATATTAAGTGAGAGAAAAATTTTAGGCGCATGAAAAAATTAAGAATATTTATTCATTAAGTTAGAAATTTCTTTTTTCAAAATAGGAATATCTTTAACAATAATCACATAAATAATGATGTCATCAACACTATCATAAGCATGAATTACTAAATTCCTTAAATTAACTATCTTTCTTGCTTTTTCAATTTCAATTTCAATTGTTGGTTCTATTTTTAATAAATTGGAAATTGCTTTACCAATTATTTCAAGTTCTCGTTCAACCGCTCTTCTAATTATTTTATTTTTTTTGTATTCTTCAAGATTTTTAACAATTAATAAACATTCTTCTATCGACAAAATAGAACTATTTATATCAAACAAAAATTTGAATATTCTATGCTGCATAAATTAATTTTTTTGTCTTTTCTATTTCAGTTATAAAGAATGGATTTTTTAAAGAGTTTTCAGTAATTAAATCTATTCTTCTTGAAAATAATTTTTGTAATTTATCATGAATAATAAAAAAGTTTTCTGCATATAATTCTATGTCAATATTTTGAAATGATATTAAAAAATCCAAATCACTTTCTTCGTTAAAATTTTCAGGATTAACTGAACCAAAAGAAAACAATTGTTTAACTTTTAATAATTTACAAATTTCTTTTAAATCGTTTTGTTTTGAAGAAATAATATTATTCATAATAAGCGAATTTACACAAAAATAAACATTTTTTCACACTTTTTATTAACTTTGCTGAGAAATGGAAAATTTTATCATACAACAAATTCAAGAAATTGCTTTTACACAAGTTAAAAAAGAGGATTCTCTTTGGCAGTCAAAAGTATTGGATTCAATTACGATTGTTGAGTTAATTGTAGAGCTAGAAACAGAGTATAATATTTCAATTCCTTTTAAAGATATCATTGAGGAAAATTTTGAAACAGTTTCCCGAATGGTAAAATATATTTCATCTAAAGTCAGTTAAATAATATTGAAAATATTTTTTAAATATCATATTTTTGCTTTAACTGTTGGTTTATTAATGGCAGTTATTTCAAGTTTTTTATTTTTAAAATATGAATTTTTATTGACAAATAATAAGTATTCTAAAAACATTAATTCTTCAGCTTTTGAATTATCAAGGTACAACGCAAATTTAGTAAAATCTGAAAATTTAGAATTGCAATTATCAAATGCTTTGGATGAAAAAAATGGCATTTCAATTTTTGGTTCGTCAGAATTAACAAATGAGTCAGAGTATATTTCTTACAATTTTTTCCCAAATAAAATAGGAGTAAGAGCAAGTTCTTTTGGACATGCCTACCATCAAAATTTTGCAATTTATTGTCAACTTTTAGCCTTTAAAGACAAGTTAAAAAACGCAAAAGTTTGTATTTTTTTAAGTCCAGGTTGGTTTGAAACAGAAGGAACAAATATTGAAGCTTTTTTAGAGTTTGTTAGACCAAATTTCTTAAAAAAAATCATAAAAGATCAAACAATAAATATTGAAAGTAAAATTTCAATAGGTGAATTTTTATTAAAAAATGAGGATAAAATAGAAAATCCAAGTCCTGCAATAAATTATTTCTTAGAGATAGTGAAATTTAAAAACATACCTTTTTTGAATAATTATTCTTTAAACAAATATAAATTATTTGAAAATATTAAATATCAAAAGTCATCCAATGATTCAAAAAATGCTATTTCAGACACTAGCAAAATTGATTGGGATGAGGAACTTAAAATAAATGAGGAGAAATTTATTTCAAATATTAAAAGCAATAATATTTTTGTAAATGATGAATATTACACTAAATTTTTGAAACCAAAAAATGGTAAGTTGATAAAAGCAACTTTTTCTAGCCTTGCACCAAAGGAAAATCAAGAATTAAAAGATTTCAAACTTTTGGTGAAATTGCTAAAAGAGCAAAATTGCGATGCAAGTTTTGTGATTCAAACTTTAAATCCTTATTATTATGATAATTTAGAGAATTTTAATCCAATTTTAAAAGAGATTGTTTGCGATTTGAAAGAGGCAAAGTTCCCTTTTTTGAATGTTTTTACTACCTCAAAACAGGAATACATACCAGGTACATTAAATGACGTAATGCATGTAGGTGATGTTGGCTGGATAAATATTAATCATTTTTTATACAAAACCTATGTTCAAAAATAGATTTTTAAGAAATACGTGGTTTTATTTTGTATTAATTTTCGGGTATATTTTATTATATACGCTAAATATTGAACATATTATTTATCCTAAAAAAGAGGGTGAAGTAAAATCTAAAATTGACTTTATTTATCAGCAGTTTTAATGTTTAAATTTAGTAACATACTGCCTTTTTCGAGTTATGAATTTTATGTATTTATGATTTTTACCATAGCATTAATGTTGCTTGGGAAGTTTGTTTTTAAGAAAAGTCAATTTTATAAATACCTGATTTTTTCTACATCCTTTTTATATTTAATTTTTCTTTT
>CANLGD010000056.1 GCA_947490145.1 Flavobacteriia bacterium | reverse complement strand
TCCAATTCGATTGACAACTCGATGCGCTGGAATATTAGCTTTTCTATGTGAGGTATTCATTGCCCAACCAACCATTCTACTTGACTTTTTTGCGCCTAAATAATTCGCAATTGCCCCATAAGATGTCACTCTTCCATAAGGAATTTCCTGAACTACCAAATATACCTGATTAAAGAAGTCTTTATTTTTTTCAGAAAGTTTAATGATCATAATTAGTATTTAAAATAAAATAATTTTAAAAGTGTAACAAATTTAGCAATACTAAGTTATCAAAGAAAAAAAACCATGAAAAAAATCATTTTATGCTCATTGTTAGGGATTTCTCAAACGATGCTTGCACAAGACTTTAATCAAAATGATAGCATTATTTCATCTGACAAAGTTTTTGAAGTTATAAAAATTTTCCCAAATCCGACTAGTGAAATATTATTCATTAAAAATGGTGATTTAATAGATTCTTATGAAATGTTTAACCTTCAAGGAGAACCTGTTCAAAAAGGACATAATGACACTCAAATTATTTCTTTAATAGAATTACCAATCGGACAATATTTTCTACTTATCGAAATAGATGGATTTTATAAAAATTTTAGAGTCAGTAAATTTTAAAATAATTAGTTTTATAAAAATTCCTCCTTCAACCTAAAACTGAAATATATCGCTTTAAGCTTTCTAATTCAACTTTTGCAATAAATTCAATGAAAGAATTTTTATCATTGTTAGTTTGAGCATTTTCTAAAGTTTGATAATATTTCATGCGTGTATCAAAATCTCCTTTGATGTTTGCGATTACGAAACCATGTTTTAATAAGAATAAATTCATAATTAAACGGGAAGTTCTTCCATTTCCGTCAATAAAAGGGTGAATTGTCACCAATCTTTCGTGAAGCTCTGCTGCCAAAATAACGGGATGTAGATTTTTATTTCGACTATACCAAATGAAATAATCTTCCATTTCTTTCGGAACCATAAAAGCCTGAGGTGGCGTATGCAAACTTCCCTGAATCATAACTTGCACATTTCTATACTTACCTGCGTATTCTGGATTAATACCTCTTAAAATTAAATTATGAATCGTTAATAGTTCGTATTCATTAAACTCAGATTTTTTGTCAATTAAAATTTTAATATAATCAATCGCTTCTTTGTGATTAATGACTTCTAAATGTTCACGCATTGATTTACCAGAAATTGTTAATCCTTGATTCACAATTAAATCTGTTTCACGAAGATTCAGCGTATTTCCTTCAATGCGATTACTTTCAAATGTATATTCTAATTCTAAGGCTTCAACAATTCTGAAACTATCAAACTCTCTTTTTTGATTTAAAATGGATTTATGAAAATCTATTTCATCCAAAATTTCTTGAATTGAATTTGGAATTTCTTTAATAAGTAAAACATTGTATTTTGCAATTTCTTCCATTACCATCGACAAAGTTTCTTCAGCAATTTTATATTCTTTAATTTCTGAAAAAATCTTTTCCTTTAACCATAATTTCATTAAATCATCTAAAGGAATCTCTAAATGGCTTGATAAATCTCTAATTTGCTTTTCTGTTGGAAACCTTAATCCTGATTCAAATTTACTTATTAAAGCCTGGTCAATATTCATTTTAAAAGCTAAATCTTTCACTTTTAATCCTAATAAAACTCGTTTTGATTTAAGTAAATTTTTCATGACAAATTATTTCATGACAAATTTAGTCATTTTATTTGTTTTTCCAAATTTTGACCAAAAAAAATCCATTTCGAGCTGAAATGGATAGATTTAAAACAATAAATGCAGTTTACTTAAACATTTTTGAAGCAGTTTTAAATATTATTTTCAAATCTCCAGATAAAGTAGGGTTTTCTAAATATTTTTTATTCAACAACAATTTATGAGGCATTATTTCATGAATATATGTTTCTCTTGGATTATCAGATTCGCCTAAAAGTCTATTCTCATCAAAATATTCCAATGAAGCATAATCGGTAATTCCTGGTTTAATATTTAATATTTCAAGTTGCTCAATGGAATATAAATCAACATATTCTTGCACTTCAGGACGCGGACCAACAATTGACATTTGTCCAAACAAAACATTTATAAACTGAGGAAATTCGTCAATTTTATATTTACGAAGAAAAACTCCAATTTTCGTAATTCTTGGATCTCGCATTCCAACAGTCAATTGCCCTAATTTATCGGAATTTGGTTTCATTGTTCTGAATTTCAATAAAGAAAAAGACTTACCAAATTGACCCACACGATTTTGACAATAAAAAATTCCTCCTTTGCTAGAAAAAAGAATTAAAACACTAAAAATTATTCCAAAAGGCAAGAAAACCGATAAAATAAAAAAGGAAAACAATACATCAAATATTCGCTTCAAATGGAATGATAGATTAATTTTTACAAATTTTTTGAACGGAATTAACAACAGCATTTACAATAGTTTTCATTTGTTCTTCCGTTAAATCAACAAAAACTGGTAAAGAAATTTCTCTTGAAAAATTATCTTTTGTTGTTGGATAATTATCTAAAGAATATCCCAAATTTATATAAAAACTCATTTTTGGAACAGGAATAAAATGAACATTTACAGAAACATCGTGATTGAAAATTTCTTGAATAATTGCATCACGTTGCTCCTCCGATATGTTTTTAATTCTTAAAGCATACAAATGATAACACATTTCTACCTCATCATTTTTCATTGTTGGAACTTGTGCCCAATCATATCTTGACAATTCTCGTGAATAAAACTCACAAATTTCTTTTCTTCTTGGTAAAGTTTCAGAATCATAACGTTCAAGTTCAACCTGACCAATTGCAGCTTGAATATCAGTCATATTGCACTTATAACCTGGCTCAACAATGTCATATTTCCAATTTCCCTTTTGCATTTTTGCTAAAGCATCTTTATTTTGCCCGTGCAAAGTTTTTACACATAAATCAGTATAAATCTGATTATTATCAAAAGGTTCAGGGAAATTTAGCGCCACTGCCCCACCTTCAGCTGTTGTCAAATTTTTCACAGCATGAAAAGAGAAAACAGAAACATCTGTTAGTGAACCTGCCCGTTTTCCTTTATACCAAGCGCCGTAAGAATGAGCAGAATCTGATAAAACCAATATTCTTCCAAGTTTTGATTGGTTTTCTGAATTCGAAATAAACAAATTTTTATGTTTTCTAACTAATTCATTAATTTTATCATAATCACACGGAAAACCAGCAAAATCAACAGGCATAATTACTTTTGTTTTTGAAGTAATCGCTTTTTCAATTGCATCAATGTTGATGTTAAAATCATCCGAATTAACATCTACAAAAACTGGTTTTGCACCAACATGCATAATTACATTTGCGGTAGCAGAATAAGTGTAAGCAGGTAAAATTACTTCGTCACCTTCTTTTACATCAAACCAACGAAGCATTGTTTCCAATCCAGCTGTTGCACTGTTCAAACAAATAGTGACTTTGTTTCCACAATATTCAGTGATTTCCTTCTCAAAAGCTTTTGTTCGCGGTCCAGTTGTCAACCAACCTGAATTTAAAACTTTTACGACTTCGTCAATTGCTTTTTGGTTTATACTTGGAGGAGAAAATGGAATCATCTTAAGGAATTATGAGTTATGAATTATGAACTTCGACAAGCTCTGTTTAAAAGTTAAGAATAATACAAAAATATAAAATTATCTTGAAAGTCTGTTTTGTTTTTCGTTTGGTTTTTTCTTTAAAAAATTAAAATCCAAAATCCCGGCAAGATATCCTAATCCATAACTGAAATGAAGAATTGGAAAAATGCAAAAAATTTGAATAATTTCATTTATCTTGGTTCCCAATTTTAATGAAAAATAAATTCCTAATAAAAAATACAAAAATAATGGAACTAAACTTACAAAAAATAATATCGGATGAATTAATAGTGTGGAAGAAAATAATAAAATGTACAAAACAAATACTGGTGGAATTAGTTGCCTTGATGTTGTAATTGCATTGTGTTTATTATTTACAAAAACTTTCCAATAACCGTACTGGAAAAATTGCCTCCAAAGCCCCTTAACAGAAGCTCGAACATAGTATTTTAATGAAATTTCAGTATCAAATAATATTTTTCCTCCAGCTTTTGTTACCCTGAAATTAAATTCATCATCCTGATTTCTGACTAAATCTTCATCGAAATAACCAACCTTTTCGAAAACATGTCTAGGATAAATAGGCGTTCCGACAGTATCAACAAAAGCACTTTCATTAATTACTCTAAAATTACCAATGCCCATTCCAAAACTGGTACTCATTGCTTTTGAAATGATTTCGGATTGCTTGTTAATAAAAATATTTTCAACTTTTCCACCAACACACCAAATTTCTGCATTTTCAATTATTTTATCAATTCCACCTTGAATGTAGTTTTTTGAAATTAGTTGTCTTGCACCAACAATTTGATAAAAATCTGCTTCAATCGCTTTTATTCCCATATTAAAAGCAAATGGAGTTAATTGTTTTTGATTTGTAACAATTTTTAACTGAGGATATTTTTGTTGAATTTTCTCTATAATTTCTATTGTTCCATCGTCTGAAATTCCGTCAACAACTGTAACAAAAAGATTTACATCAGATGAAAATTCATTTTGAAAAATCGCTTCAATACAAGATTCGATGTAAAGCTTTTCGTTCCGACATGGAATAACAACAGAAACTATCAATTAATTTAGTTTTTTCGCTGGAACACCTGCAACGGTAGATTTTTCATCCACATTTCTCAAAACAACACTTCCTAAACCAACAATTGAATCATCACCAATAGTCAATTTTTGTTTTATCGAAGCTGAAGGAGCAATCCAACAATTTTCTCCGATTTTGACACTTCCAGCAATCATTGCGTTTGCAATTATCAAACTGTTTTTTCCAATTTCAACGCCATGAGCTATGTGAACCAAATTATCAACTTTTACGTGTTCATGTAAAATTGTTGAACCTAAAACAGCTCTGTCAATACAGACATTATTTCCAATTTCAACATTATTTTTTAATATAACATTTCCAATGTGCGGAATTACTTCATACTGTCCTGATTCATTTCGCTCATAACCAAAACCAACACCACCAATTGTGCAATTTGAACCAATTTTTATATTGGCAGAAATAATTGTTCCAGATTTTATGACTGAATTATGATCGATAATTACATTTTTTCCAATTTCACAATCTTTTTCAATCGTTACATTATTTCCAAAAATAACAGAATCAAAATCAACATTTACACTTGAATGAATGTGAACATTATCCCCCATTTGTCCAAAAATATCTTTTTCAACAAAAAATGAATTCAACATTACAGAAAAAGATTTTCTTGCATTTTCAACGACAAGTATACAGACATTTTCATTTATTATAAAATGCTTTTCTGAAAATGCTTTTTGACTAATTATAACAGTTCCTTCTTGAATATTATTCAATAATTCAATGTTTTTATCCGAACACCAAGCAATAGAATTTTTGTCAAAACTCTTATCGTCAATTTGTAAAACTTTTGATACAAGCTCAGAAGTCAAATTAACAATTTCAATTCCCTGTATTTTTTCAAAAATGTCTGTAATTTTGAACATATCAATCAATTATCCAACGAACAACGTTAAAAGCCTCTGCATATTTTGTCCCAATTTGAACTCCACGAATTCTTCCTAAAGAACGAATAAAATCTTCGTCAGAATATGGTCTGTGAGCTTGAGATTGATATTCTTTCAAAGCATTAACTTTCGTCATCATGGCATCTTCTTCTAAATGCACAAAAGACGAAGTGTGAAAAGAAAAATTATTCCAAGGCAATTCATAAGACAAAATACTTCCAAATTTATAAGCCCTAAGCGCTTCATCAGCAATTGTTTTGTGATCTTGATGCACATCATTAACCTCTGGCATAAAAATTAAATCAGGTTTAATTTCTACACGCATTTTAATCATATCGTCTAAAATTTCTTGTCGATGATAACCAAATGTTCTTACATCGTAATCAAAAAGGACTAAATTTTCAGGTTTAATACCCAAAACTTTGGTAGCAGCCTTCACTTCAGTAATCAAAATATCGGAGGGAAATTGAGGTAAGACTGATTGTTGACATGCAGAAAACGCAGCATAAAAAACTTCGTGACCTTCTTTAATTAATTTTGCAATTGTTCCACCACAGCCAAATTCACCATCGTCTGTGTGCGGCGCAAGAACTAAAACTCTCTTTTTTTTATTAAACATCTTTTTGCTTATTTGAATACAAAGTTACACTTTTTGATTTAATTAAAAAAGAACTTAATTTAACCCAGAGATTCACGACTAATTTTCATTGAAATCGGATAAATTGCCAATAAATTTAAGAAAAAAGTGTAAAAAACAATTCCATCTTGTCTCTGTAACATTGATTCAAAAATCATATTAAAAGCAAGGTTTAAAATTAAAGTCAATAAAATCCAATTTTTATTTTTTATGGAATAATAAACAGCTGTAAAAATTAAAGCAATTAAAATAAACAATCCAAAAACTCCAGTTTCAACTGCCGTTTGCAAATATTGATTGTGAGGATTGTATTCTTTTTTAGCCAATTCATATTGTTTCGATTTTTTAAGATAAAAACCTAAAACTTCATCAACATTACCAGTTCCAACACCCATAGGAAAATCGCTGAAAACTTGTGTCGCCACAATCCACATACAAAGTCTAACTTGGGTTCCTTCTAATGGTTCTTTTTGTTTTACCAAATATTCACTTGGATTTTCCATAAATTTATCAGCATGCCATTTTGCATTGTAATATTCACCTTCAATCTTTGGAACAAAATTTATTACCAAAAAAATGATGACTGGAGTTACTACAATAGATAATAATGTAATAAATTTTCCAAATTTCAGGTAAATAAATCGAATAAAAAGGACTGAGATAAGCAGAAACATGAATAAAATTCCTGCAAGGCTTAAACATAGGAAATAAGAAAAAATCAAAAAAATAATTGCCGGAATTATCCACTTTTTATTCAAGTATTTTCCTTTATCTTTCATTAAACAAAGTGAAAAGGCGCTTGCCAACAACAAATAAACTGCTGTATAAGTTGGATGATGTTGGAATGAAAACAAACTTGAAAAAAAACAATTTATTTGTTTTTCTCCACCAAAATAACAAGAAAAAGCAACAAAATAGCTTTGTGAAAGTAAAATCAATATTGAAAATAAAAAAACAAGAATCGGAGCTTTCCATGAAATTCTATTTTTAATACGAAATGATAATAATATCGGAATAAGGATAAATGATAATTTATTTTCAAAATAGCGTGAAGCTAAGTCTGGATGTCTAGTAAAAATAGCATAAATCAAGTAAATCAAGTAAAATGCAATGAATAAAATTGATAGCAAATTCACTTTGAAACTAATTTTTTTCTTTAAATATCCAACAATAATCAAAGGCAAAAAACCGATAAATGCAAACGCTATTAATTTTGGAAAAACCAAAGCGAAAAATACAAAAATACCTAAGTAAATTTCATAAAAGCGATTGTAAGAGGTATTTTTAATCATTTTTTGAATTATATAATTTTTTAAACTTCATAAAACTTGCTTGTTTAGTCGCCTTTTGAATTATTAAAGATCTATTAATTTCTTCACATTTCTTAAAATCTAAATTTAAAGCTTCTATCAAAGGATTTAAACCTTCTTGCTCAATAATTCCATTCGCACAATTTTTCACCCATTCTTTATTTGATGGCAAATCAGAAAGCACGGGAATACAAGCCGCCGACATCGCTTCCAGAACACTTACTGAAGTTCCATCACTTTCTGGAATTGAAATATAAATCTTAGATTTAGAATACCAAATTTTATTTTCTTCTGGTTTTAACCAGCCTACAAAAACCACTTTATCATTTAATCCTAAGTTTTCAACCTGATTTTTTAAATTTTCTGTTTCATTTCCTGTAGCCCCAATAATTAGTTTCCAATCAGGATTTTTAGCAGAAAATTCTAAAAAATAATTAACAATTTGATTCACTCGATACAAAGACTTATGCAATCTATTTGAAAAAATTAGATTTTCCTTTTCTCCTTTTTCAACAGGATTTATTCCATATTGTAGTAAGTGATATTTTGATGATGAAACAACAATTTTCATCATTTCATAAATCATATTTTGTGAATCTGCTGTTACAAAATTAGATCTCTGGAGTGTTTTTTTTACTAAAAAATAAAAGAATTTGTTTTGTTTTGGAATCAATAAGACATCACTTCCCCATGCAGTGGAAACAAGGTGAATGTTTAATTTCGATGCTATATTTGAGACGAAATAAGCTAAGCGATTTATCTGATGAATGTGAATTACATCAGGCTTTAAACTTTTAATAATTTTTTTGAGTTTAAAATAATTTTTGACAAGAGAAATTGGATTTAAAGAACGAAAATTAACCTCAAATTCTTTCTTATGCTCTAAAAAATTACATTTTTCTTCTGTTAACAAATAAACATCATCTTTGCTTGAATCGAAATTTTCAAGATAATTGGATACATGAATTGATTTAGAACCTATTTGAAGAATTTTCATTTTCTTGCAGTCAATTTATCAATAAGTAATTTCATTTTTTCAACTTGAAATTTTCTATGAAGAGAATCTTTTTGTTCATCTGTTGCTTTTTTAATTGTCCCTAATTTCCAATCATCAATTGCCTTTGAAATACAAGATTTAATCTCCTCAACATTATTATATTCAGCAACATAACCACATTCAAATTCAAGTATTAATTTTGCTGCAACATCAACTTTATCGACAAGAGCTAAAATAGGCTTTTGAACTGAAATATAATCAAATAACTTACCTGTAAATACACCTTTTCGGCTAGTTTTAGGATTTATCAACAAATTTAAATTCATTTCACCCATTTTTTCAATTGCGGAAGTATAGGGTAATTTATCTTTTATATTTACAAATTTAATTATATTTTGCGGAATAGTAAAATTATTATAAACACCAAATAAATTAATTTCAAAATTTACTAACTCCTTATTCAAAAGGAGTTCACTTAAAGCTTCAAAGAAGAAATGAGGTTTTATATCACCATAAAAAGTTCCAAAATATCCTATTTTAAAAGTTCCAGTATCTTCATTGATTTTGTTTAAATTTTTCAAATCATGGTTAAAACCATTTCTTATCTCTTCAAAATAAAGTACATTTGGACATAACAATTTGAAATCTTCTAAAATAGGTTCACTAACTGTTGTTATACAAGATGCAAATTTGTTAATTTCATATTCTATTTCTGAAAGAAATTTCCTTTGTTGTAAACTGAAATTAGGATTTTTAGACATTTCATCTCGCATATCAGCAATCCATGGAACTTCATGAAATTTTTTGCAAAAATCAATAGCAACAAGATGTGCTTCTTGCGGAGAAAATGAACTAATTATTAAATCATAAGCAGAAACAGTGTGGTTAAATTCTAATTTTTGTGTAATAGATTTTTTCCAGCTATTCAAAGGATTCTTTATAAACTTTCTTAAAATTATATTTATCCCCGTTTTAACTTTGTGTTTATTACGAGAATCTTTAGGATTATTTTTGAAAAATTCAATTAATTGATTTGACTTGGAATAATAAACAGTTACATTTTTATTCCAAGAAATTTTTTCTTCATTTGAATTTAGTGCATAAACATCAATTTCAAAATAAGGTGATAAAAATTCCACAAATGAAAGCATTCGATTCGTAGCCACACTATTATGTGGTGGGAACCAAGTTGTAATTAATGCAATTCGCTTTTTACTTTCCAATTGAATTTATTTTGTCAATGTAGTTTTTTATAACTTTTTCTTTTACAAATTTAGAAATAATTAACTCACTTTGTTTTAAATTTGGTTTTAAATTGCGTTGATTCAATTCAAAAATTATTTTTTCAAATTTTATCTGAAGCTCTTCTTCACTTTTAACTAGATGCGTATTTTCATAAGGAAAAGTCCATAAAACTTCTGAACCGAAAGCTAAAGCCTGCAGAACAAATAAAGAACAACCGTCATGTTCTGTTAACCTTAAGCAAATTGGATGACTTTTCATTAAACTAAAATTTTCCTCTTGAGAAACCCAACCTTTAAATTCAATATTCGATAATGCCTCCAAATAATAATTTTCTGAACCAATAATAGTAAAACTGAAATTGGGATTCGATTTTGCTAAATTATAGATCCAATTCATTCCATAAAAATCTTGTCTTGACTGAGGAATATAGGATAAAACTTTTATTTCATTGTATTCTGAAATTAACTCTTTTTTTTCTAGAAATTTGTAATCTAAATATTCAGGTTTTAATCCGAATTTCACCAGATCATCATATAACAACTGAAAATCAACACTGTTTAGCGATGCATAATCCATGTACTTCCTTAAAATTGTTTTATTTTTAAATCTTTCTAATGCCAATAGAGAGTCTGTTCCCATCCACTGAAGAATTAATTTTTTTTTCCAAAACAGAACCCAATTTAGGCTTCCACTATTGTCAGAAACTCCGTTTAAAGAAATCACAACTTTTGAAAATGGCAAAAGCATCAAAAATTTAAGCTGAGCAATTTTGGAATTATATGTATCTAAAAATATATAAGTGTTTTTAGAATCAAATTCCTTCAAATCAGCCGTAAATCTTTTGCAGAACAAAGGTAAACCTGTTATTAAAACTATCATACTTTCTTATTTAAAAAATGATTAAACCATGCTAGTAAAAATAAATAATGTACTGAATATGTAATTCCATAAATCCAAAGTGAATCAATAAAGCTCCAATTAAAATACGTACATAAATACAAACAAACCAAAGTCAAAAAGTAGCCTAACACATTAAATATAAATGATAATTTTTGTCTATTAAATAAAATTGGGATACTTGAAATTGGTGAAACCAAAAAATAAAGAAAAAACATTGGAATTAAGCTTCGTGCATAAATACCAGAAAACTCCCAATTAGAACCCAAGTAAATTTTAAAAATTATTGGTCCAAAGAATCCCAAAATAATGACAAACGGAATTGCAAAAAGAATAGTTGTTTTTAAAGTCTTAATTGCAATTGGCTTTATTGGTAAACCTTCATTTTTAGCTTTTGTTGCTTCCACATAAAAGAGTTGAGAAACAGAACTTGAAACCAAGACAATTGGCGCTTTTATGTATTTTACCATTACTGAAAACAAGCCTAATTCAATGTTTCCAAAAAAGCTAGAAATCATCCAAAAAAGAACAAATTGAGTTGCGAAAATATCCATAAAAGCATGCAATGAATTCACTAATGGAAAATCTTTGTATTCAATTAAAGTTGATTTTACTGTAGATAAATTGTATTCCTTTAAATTAAATTTCTTGTTAAAACTCCAAAAAAGGTATGAGATATTTATATATTGAGATAAAATCCAGCTAGCCAATAAACCATAAACTCCAGCTCCATAATATCCAAGAACAACAGCTAAACCATTATTAACTATTGATTGAACAACTTTACCAACTGATAAATTTGTAAATTTTTGTTCGCGTAAAGCCCAATTACTTGTTAGTCCCAATAGACCATAACTTAGCACAGATATCGGAATCAACCACAAGTATCTTGAAATTTCCTTACTATTATAAATGTCTGAAATTTCTTGTCCAAATAGCGGAATAAACCCACATAAGACACTCAACAAAATACAAATTAAAAGACCTGTAAAAACAATATTTTGAGCCTTTTTCTTGCTTTTGGGCAAAGGAATTGCAATTTCAAGTCTACCAGTAGAAACGATTCCAATTAATCCAATTATTGCTAAAATATTAGCAAATTCGGCAAATTCTTCAACAGAAAATATTCTTGCCAAAAATGGTGCAATCAAAAATGGTATTACCTGACTAAAAGTATTACCTGAAAGCATTGTTATGAAATTTCTAGTATAGGATTTTGTCATTAATATCACTTGATAAATTACCCTTTGTGTGCAAAAAAATGAAGAGAAGAGGAATTAGCATCCAATTTAAGTCTAAGTATAAATAGGAAGAAGGTATCAACCAAAAAACAGGAATACATAAAACGAATAATATAATGTAATCCAAAGATTTATTTTTTTTCTTAAATTTCAAATATAAAAACTGATAAAATATCCATATTAAAAATGCAAAATATATCCAGGCGAAAACCCCATATTGACTTATAATTTCTAGAGGGAAATTATGCGCAGAATTGACGGTACCTGTGTAGTTTTTAACTTTATTTTCGTCATGTCTTTTACGGAAATTTCCTGGACCAATGCCCAAAATCGGCTTTTCTTTTATAAAGTCTGTCCCATTTAAAATTAAATTCTCCCTAATACCTGTAGATTTATTTGGATTGGTATTCTCTCTCCAATTTAAAAAATTTATTACTTCTTCTTGCTCCTTTTTATTTAATTTTTTCTTTACATCTATGACTCTGTATTCCGAATTTTCTTTTTCTATAAAATGCATTCCATTAATTCGATAATTAATTCCATTTTTATAACGCGGTCCATAAAAAATTTGAGAGTTAAAAAAAATTGCTCCCAAAATAAATAAGCTAAATAAATAGGGCATATTCTTTTTGAAAAGTCCCTTTTTACTAATAAAATATTTTACAACTTCCATTGATATTAATGAAATAACTAAAAATTTACAAAGCTTTGAGTCTGCGTACAATGTAAAAATTAGAATAATTACTAAATAAAATAACCTTTGATAAAGATTTTCCTGTAATTCTTTAGTCAAAATAACTTTTAATAAGTAAATAAATATTAGGTATAACAAATAATCATTGGCATTATCATAAAGAAATAATGGAGCGTCAAAGATATTACTAATAGGCAAGTTTACTAATTTGGCAGTTGTATCGCCGGCAAAGTGAATACCATTAAAAAATTCAAATATTCCAAAAAAAAGGAGAATAAAAAAATAACAACTTATTCCCTGTTTTAGAATTCTAAAAAAAATATCTCTTTTAATTAAACAAAAACAATTTAGAAAAACAATGAAATACATTAATTGCATAAACAATGATCGAACATCAAAAATTGCCATTTGATTTATACCATTTAATGCAACAAAAGAAATTGCATAAATCAGCCAAACTAATAAAAAAACAGAAAATATCCAAGCAAACTTATTCCAATTTTTCATTGATTTTATGCTAAAAATACCAAGAATTAATGTTAAAATTAATCCCGGATAGATTGTCATAAAACCTATTGAAAAAGAAACTAATTTTGACCCAAATGGTAATAAAATTAACCAAATAAGGAATAAATTTTCAATTTTAAAAAAATTAAAAAAAAAACTTTTAAAATTTGAAATCATTTTTTAGAGCTATTAGATTTAAATGATATTATATCATGAAAATGTTTTCAAATATTCTTCAATGCCTTCTTGAAATGAATATTGAGGTTTATATCCTAAATCAGCTGAAATAGATGCAATATTTGCCAAAGAATTGCGAATATCACCATTTCTATCTGGACCAAAAGTAATTTTATTATTAGAATTAAATAAGTCTTTACTTTCCAAAATTTCTTTGATTTTCTTATTAATTGAATTCAGACTAAAAGAATCTCCACAAGCTACATTATAGGTTTTTCCAAAAGCATTTTTATTTTCTGTTGTCAAACCTAATAAATTCGCCAAAACAGCATTTTTCACATAGGTGAAATCACGGGTTTGCTCACCATCACCATTTATAATAATTTCATCTCCTGAAATCATTTTATCAATAAATTTAGGGATTGCCGCTGCGTAAACTCCATTTGGATCTTGCTTAGGTCCAAAAACATTGAAATAGCGCAAACCAATTGTTTCTAGCTTGTGTAAACGATTGTAAACCTTAGCATATTCTTCATTCAATTGCTTTGTAACAGCATATGGCGAAAGTAAATTCCCTTCATCGCCTTCTTTTTTTGGAGAAATTGTACTATCTCCATATACAGAAGATGAACTTGCAAAAACAAATCTCTTTACCTTATTTTCCTTACACGCGTGAATCATATTTAAAAAACCCGTTGCATTCACTGCGTGTGTATTATGCGGAAATTCAATCGATCTTGGCACTGAGCCTAAAGCTCCTTGATGAGAAACAAAATCAATGCTTTTTGTTGCTTTTAAACATGTTTCAAAATCACATACATCTCCTTCAATAAAAGTGAAATTTGGATTTTCTTGAAATTCATCAATATTTACTTTTCTTCCGGTTGCTAAATTATCTAAGACAAAAACTTTAGAACCAACATTTAATAAAGCTTCAACTAAGTTAGAACCAATAAATCCAGCCCCACCAGTAACTAAAACTTTTTTATCTTTTAAAAGTTGAATATTCTCAGAATATTGAGTCATTTGAATGTAAACTATTAAAATTATTTAGCGTAATTTACAGCTCTTTTTTCTCTAATTACAGTCACTTTAACTTGTCCAGGGTAAGTCATTTCTGTTTGAATTCTCTGAGAAATAGTAAATGAAAGTTCGTCTGCTTTTATGTCAGATATTTTTTCACTTTCAACTAAAACTCTTAATTCTCTTCCTGCTTGAATAGCATAAGCTGTAGAAACTCCATCATAAGATAGAGCTAGATTCTCTAAATCTTTAATTCTTTTTATATAAGATTCAACAATTTCTCTTCTAGCTCCAGGTCTAGCACCAGAAATTGCATCACACACTTGAACAATAGGTGAAATTAAAGTTGTCATTTCAATTTCGTCATGGTGAGCTCCAATTGCATTACAAATGTCTGGTTTTTCACCATATTTTTCAGCCAATTTCATTCCTAAAATAGCATGTGGTAACTCTGGTTCTTCATCTGGAACTTTACCAATATCGTGAAGTAAACCAGCTCTTTTAGCAACTTTTACATTTAATCCAAGTTCTGCAGCCATAATTGCACACATATTAGCAACTTCACGTGAATGTTGTAATAAATTCTGACCATAAGAAGAACGGTATTTCATTCTACCAACCATTCTTGTCAATTCAGGATGCAATCCGTGAATTCCTAAATCAATACAAGTTCTTCTACCTGTTTCAGCTATTTCTTCCTCTAGTGATTTTTTTGTTTTAGCAACGACCTCCTCAATTCTTGCAGGATGAATCCTTCCATCAGTAACTAATTGATGTAAAGAAAGTCTCGCAATTTCTCTTCTAACAGGATCGAAACAAGATAAAATTATCGCTTCTGGCGTATCATCAACTACTATCTCAACACCTGTTGCAGCCTCCAAAGCACGAATATTTCTACCTTCACGTCCTATTATTCTTCCTTTTACTTCGTCAGATTCAATATTAAATACAGAAACTGCGTTTTCAACAGCTTGTTCAGTCGCAACTCGCTGAATAGTTTGAACAACGATTTTACGCGCTTCTTTATTGGCGTTTAATTTTGCTTCTTCAGTAATTTCTTTAATATGAACCATGGCACCTGTTCTAGCTTCATCTTTTAAAGCTTCCATCATCATATTTTTGGCTTCTTCTACAGACATTCCACTAATTCGAGATAATTCAGTAACTCTTTTATGCTGAATTTTATCTAGTTCTTGATTTTTTATCTCTATTGCAGCTGTTTTGTGCTCAAAATCACTTTGAATTTTTTCAATTTCTTTTTCCTTTCGAGCAATTTCTTCAATTTTTTGAGAAAATGTTTTTTCTTTTGCTTTAAAACGATCTTCATTGGATTGCAGTTTGCGTTCTCTATCCTTTACTGCTTCTTCATGTTCTTCTTTTAATTTGTGGAAATTTTCTTTCGCCTGAAACATTTTCTCTTTTTTGATAGCCTCAGTAGCTAACTCCGCTTCTTGTATTAGTGCGTGCTTTTTGTTTTTCAACATCATTTTCTGAATCAATACTGCGGCTAATCCACCACCAAACAATCCAATAATTCCTCCTATTAATAGTTCCATTTTTTTAGTTTAATTAAATAAAAACCCACTTAACATACTATGTCAAAGTGGGTAAGTGATTAAAGAATAATCTTTTAGGTTTAATTACCGATTTCTTTCAATAAATTTTCTAAAGATTCTTCTATTTCAGAATAATCTGCCTCGACATTCTGCGAAATGCTAGAAGTTTTAGTCGCCAACTGCAAAGCGGTCATTGCTAATAAATCTTGCATATCTTTTACAGCGTAATTATCTTGTAATAACTTAATAGATTTGTTGATATCATCAGCTGCTTTGATTACCTTCTTTTCCTCACCTTCGTTAACATTCAAAGGATAGGTTCGTCCAGCAACAACAATTTTTAATGATATCTTACTCATATACTAGCTTTTATTTGACTTATACACTGATCAATTTCCCTTACAATAAAATCAATTTCTAAATCACTCTTGTGATTACTGATTTGACTTAATTCAACACTTTGTTCCTGTTGAAGATTTTTAAGATTCGCTAATTCAATTTTTACACACTGCAACTCTTCATTTGAAGAAATCAAATCGCTATCTGATTGAATTAACTTTTGTTCTAAGTCTAAAATTTTATTTTCTAATCGATCTTTCTCGATTAAGACTTTCTCTTGATCTGATTTTTCGAGTGCAATTGCAACTTTAAATTCAGAAAATTTATTTCTTATTTGTTCAATTTTATTTGAAATAGCTTCATTCATAATTTAAATGATAAAAATTATTTCTTAGTCAATGTTAATTGATCAATTGAAGTCTCATAGTTGAAACCTGGTTTATTATTTCTTTTTAAAACACAAAAATCTTTTGAGAATTTATAAACTACCCAATCATCAGTCAAGACATGTAAACTATCTGTTTCTTCAGGAAAATTAAGATATAATATAGTTGGATTTTTATCATTTCCAACCGACCAACTTCCAGAAGCTCCACTTTCACTTATTACACTAATATTTCCTGCATTGCTAAATCCCAAGGACACTTTCTGATATTTTTTCAATATTGAAATGTCATTATCAATAAACTCAGTAATTGCCCAAGATCCCTCAGTAAGTCTTTTATTTACTTTTTTTGGAGAAATCTGTTTTGAACATGCAACAAAAGCAATAAAGAGAGCCAAATATAATATATTTTTCATCTTATTTTTTTTTCTAACTTACAATATTAATAAAAAAACTTAAAAAAATGACAATTTTCAATAGAAAATAAATTATTTAAGCTTGAGTTGTAGGAGTTCCAAAGTTCATTGTGGGAGTCCCAGGTAAATCACCATCGTTGATTACACCCATATTTTGCTCATATTTTTGGATATTTTCAATTAAAGCTCGCATCAACCTTTTGGCATTTTGGGGTGTCATAATAATTCTTGACTTTACCTGTGCTTTTGGTAATCCAGGAAGCATTTGAACAAAATCACAAACAAATTCTGCATTTGAATGAGTAATTATAGCCAAATTAGAATAAACTCCACTAGCAACATCTTCTTTTAATTCTATATTTATTTGATTCTCAGTTTTTTCCATGGCAAATTATTTTTAAATCAAAAAAAAGGGCTACAATTTGCAGCCCTTTAAATTTTATTTTAAGCTTGTATATTTTCCAAAGCTTCTTTTGAAGCAACAACCATTTTTTGAAATTTTCTGGTTCCTGTTCCCGCTGGAATCAAATGTCCAACAATTACATTTTCTTTTAATCCTAATAAATGATCTTCCTTTCCAGAAATTGCAGCTTCATTTAATACTTTTGTTGTTTCTTGGAAAGAAGCAGCAGAAATAAATGATTGCGTCTGTAAAGATGCTCTCGTGATACCTTGCAATAAAGGCGTCGAAGTTGCAGGAACTGCGTCTCTTGCGTCAACCAATTGTTTATCAGCTCTTTTTAATTGCGAATTTTCATCTCTTAATTTACGTGCTGTTATAATTTGACCTGCTTTCAAAGAAGTAGATTCACCGGCATCAATTACCACTTTCATCCCGAAAATCGCATCATTTTCTTCCATAAAATCTGCTTTATGAACAGACTGGTTTTCAAGGAATTTAGTATCTCCAGCATCAACAATTTCCACTTTTAACATCATTTGACGAACAATTACTTCAAAGTGTTTGTCATTGATTTTTACACCTTGTAAACGGTAAACCTCTTGGATTTCATTTACAATGTACTCTTGAACTTTCGTTGGACCTTCAATATTCAAAATGTCATTTGGCGTTACAGCACCTTCAGATAAAGGTTTTCCTGCACGTACAAAATCATTTTCTTGTACCAAAATATGTTTAGAAAGTGGAACTAAATATTTACGAACTTCACCAGTTTTGGAAGTGATTTGAATCTCACGATTTCCACGTTTAATTTTTCCAAATTCAGCGATCCCATCAATCTCAGATACAACAGCTGGATTAGAAGGATTACGTGCTTCAAATAATTCTGTTACACGAGGTAGACCTCCGGTAATATCTCCAGTTCTTCCTGAAACTCTTGGAATTTTTACAACAATAACACCCGCTTCAACTTTATCCCCTTCATTTACAGAGATATGTGCATCTACTGGTAAAGAATATTCTCTTAAAACTTCTTTCGTTTTAGGATCAATAATATGGATAGCTGGATTTTTCTTTTTATCTTTAGATTCCGTTACAACTTTTTCTGTAAATCCAGTTTGCTCATCAACTTCTTGACGGAAAGTAATTCCCTCGATAACATTATCAAAAACAACTTTTCCAGCTACCTCAGAAATAATTACTGCATTATATGGATCCCATTTACAAATAACATCACCTTTCTTAATTTTTGATCCATTAACTATTGACAGTTCAGAACCATAAGGAATATTTGCTGTCATTAGAATAAGACCTGTCTTCTCATCAGAAATTTTCAATTCAGCAGAACGTCCAATTACAATTTCTTTCGTTCCTTCATCCGTTTTTAAAGTAATTGTTCTTAACTCTTCAATTTCAATTACACCTGATGCCTTAGCTTTCATATCAGAATCATCAGTTGATCCAGATGCAGTACCCCCAACGTGGAAGGTTCTCAATGTTAACTGCGTTCCTGGCTCTCCAATTGATTGAGCAGCAACTACACCAACAGCATCACCTTCTTGAGCTAATCTGTGATTTGAAAGATTGCGCCCGTAACATTTCGCACAAACACCTCTTCGCATTTCACATGTCAGTACAGATCTGATTTCTACTTCATCAATTCCAGCAGCATCAATTAAGTCGGCTACATCTTCAGAAATAATTTCACCAGCACTTACAATTAATTTTTCCGTTTCTGGATGATAAATTGCGTGAACTGAAGTTCTTCCGATGATACGATCATTTAATGGTTCAACAACATCATCATTTTTCTTTAATGCTGAAGCGATTAATCCTCTCAAAGTACCACAGTCTTCTTGATTTATGATAACATCTTGAGAAACATCAACCAAACGACGGGTTAAGTAACCAGCATCGGCAGTTTTAAGTGCGGTATCGGCAAGACCTTTACGAGCACCGTGAGTAGAAATAAAATATTCTAAAATTGATAATCCTTCTTTGAAATTAGAAAGAATTGGATTTTCAATAATTTCTTGAGCAGACGCACCAGATTTCTGTGGTTTCGCCATCAATCCCCTCATTCCTGATAACTGACGGATTTGTTCTTTCGATCCACGAGCTCCAGAGTCAAACATCATATAAATTGAGTTGAAACCTTGATTATCATTTTTCAATTGATCCATCAAAGTTTGTGTCAATCTCGAGTTTGTATGCGTCCAAATATCAATAATTTGATTATATCTTTCATTATTTGTGATAAGACCCATATTGTAATTACCCATGACATCTTTCACTTCTTTCGCTGCCTTGTCAACTAAAATTTCTTTTTCTTTAGGAATGATAATATCATCTAAATTAAAAGACAAACCACCTTTAAAAGCCATGTGATAACCTAATTCTTTGATATCATCTAAGAATTGAGCTGTACGAGCAGTACCAGAAATTTTCAGTACATTACCAATAATATCTCTTAAAGCTTTTTTAGTTAAAATGTCATTAACAAAACCAACTTCTCTTGGAACTCGTTCATTGAACAAAATTCTTCCACAAGTTGTATCAATCATCATTAAAGTTGGAACACCATCAGCGTTTAAATCATATGTTTTAACCTTGATGTGTGCGTGTAACTCTAATTTCTTTTCGTTGTGAGCAATAATTACCTCTTCAGGAGAATAGAAAATTCCACCTTCACCCAAAACTTTTCTTTCTGGAGTAGAAACTCTTCCTTTAGTAATGTAATATAAGCCAAGAACCATATCCTGAGACGGTACAGCAATTGGTGCTCCATTTGCAGGATTCAAAATATTATGAGAAGCAAGCATTAGCAACTGAGCTTCTAAAATTGCAGCATTACCTAATGGTAAATGAACTGCCATTTGATCCCCATCAAAATCGGCATTAAAAGCTGTAGTAACTAATGGATGTAAACGAATTGCTTTCCCTTCAATTAATTTTGGTTGGAAAGATTGAATACCAAGTCTGTGTAAAGTTGGAGCACGATTTAATAAAACCGGGTGACCTTTCAATATACTTTCTAAAATATCCCAAACAACTGGTTCTTTTCTATCAACAATTTTCTTAGCAGATTTTACTGTTTTCACAATTCCACGTTCAATCATTTTACGAATGATAAAAGGTTTGTAAAGTTCAGCAGCCATATC
>CANLGD010000055.1 GCA_947490145.1 Flavobacteriia bacterium | reverse complement strand
GCAAGTTCCTGCAACGTCTTGTCTTCCTTTATCGCTTCAATAGCAACTTTTGCTTTAAACGATGCACTAAATTTTCGTCTCTCTTTTCTCATATTCAACTGTTAAAATTACACTTTAATCAGCTGTCCGAAAAATTGGGGGTATTATACACTTAAGTCTTTTGATTCATAAACAATTTTTGGAATTCCAGGAGCAGTGACATCAATTGAGCTTAAATTTTGAATTTTTTGAAGTAAATTAAATTCCAAAAGTAAAGGATTTTCACCTTTAGGATTGTTTTCAACTTCGTATTTATTTGATTTTGTCTGATAAAAATCATGCGAAATTTGAATGGTGAAATCTTTGTAGATGTCAATCAAAATTCGAGCTTCTCCTTTTTTATTCGTTTTTATATTTGCTATTTTTCCGTTTTGAATAATTTTAATATTTGAATCATAAATTGGATTTCCACTTTCAGAATCGTAGCATTTTACTTCTAAAAACTCGAATGTTTGAGCAAATACACCTAGATTTAAAAATAAGAAAAGATAGAAAATTTTAGACTTCATGATTTTATTTTTAATTCTAGATGCTTTTAAAATATGTTTTCCATAAAAAAAACAAAAATAATATAATCGTTTACAATTAAAACGAAAAAAGTCATCCATCCGCCTTGTCGGATGAATGACTTTCCTGAAATATTATGAATATTATCCTCCAATTCTCTTTCCTCCACCAATTGTTTTTGCTGGTGTAGAAACCTTTGCTGGTGTAACAACTGTTGGAGTTGTTTTAACAGGATTTGTAGGTGCTGAACTAACTTTTACTGGCGTGGAAGTAATTTTAACTGGCGTAGAAGAAGTTTTTCCTTTACCTTCTGAATTTGATGGTTTGAAAATTTTATCTTCAACTTGTCCAAATGTAGATTTTGTTTTAACTGGATCTGAATCGTTTGTTTTCAAAGGTTTTGCAGTTTCTTCAACCGTTTTTGTTTTTGTAGAAGGATTAATTTCTGCGTCCTTGGTTTCACTCGGTGTTGTTTTTGCTGGTACAACTGGGTCAGAAACTTTTACCGATGTTCTTTCAATTTTTGCTAAAACTACTCCTTCAGTTCTGTCCACTATTGTTGGTCTTTTTATTGGTTCAATATTCAAGAACCCGTGATCATAAATACAAGCTCTTAATTCGCCACCTGTTAAACCTTGATTTTCACACGTTCGTTGTGCGTTTGTTCTTTGGTCGGGAGTTAAATCTCTTACAGTTCTATGAACCATTGGAAAACGATAATCAGTATAAGTCAATGTGTTTTCTGAAAAACCGTAATCGAACAGCGTATTGTCATTTGTAACGCGCCATTGAGTAGCAAATTCTTTTGCAATGTATGCTAAATGTATTTTTTCCTCATTTTCAGAAATGTTGTCTAATTCAGAATTTCCAAAAGTCATCATTGAAATAAAATTTGTTTGTGGAGTTCGTGTTCCAATGTTGAAATCGTCGTTTCTATTGTTATTTGCATTTCCTAAAACTCCAGAAAATTGCTCCTCAACACACGGATAAATTTGAACAGTAACATTCATAAAATTCATTTTTCTATTTGTTGTCAAGTCAAAAGTAGCAGTTTCACCACTTGGCCAATTGACAAAATAGTTTTTCTTAGAATATCTAATAGTTCCGCCTTTTGGAAGGAAAAAAGTTCTTTCATCTTCAACAACAATTGGTTGACCGTTTAAGCGAAGTGGCGTTTGCGTATTTTGATCGGGTAATTCGTTAGCGTAAATGCATAATCTGTCACCACCAACATTTAAAGCAATTGCTGTATTCAAAGAGAAATCCTCTGCTTGCGGTCTTTGTCTTGCTTGAATTTCAAAATTTTCAGAACTTGACTTTGCTAAAACAAATTCTCCAACCGTTTGAAATGAAAAACTTGCTCCATCAAATGAAGAAAGATGTGGATCGCCATAAGAGCGGGCTGTAACAGCCTTACAAGCAGATTTTTCAAAAATATTTTTCATTTCTTTCCATGCCAAAGCTTGAGAATTTTCTATTGAGTTTCTGTAATTTGCTTCAATTGTTCCTTGAATTTTCACGCGTGAATCTTTTGGAACCATGCGCAACATTTCTGCAGGAGTGAAATCCTCAGGAAAAGTTCGTTCTGGAATTGCTTGATTATAAATCATTGATTCTAAGCTTTCTGAAAGCCACGAGCCACGAAGGTCATCCCAAGCCTTAAGTTCCAATCTGATTGGTTCAAAATCACTTGTAAATTTATTTTGTCCGAAGATTAAAACTGGAAGACAAAAAGCTAAAAAAAGTGTAACATTTTTCATATCTAAGATTTTGGAGTTTCATTTAAAACTAAGCAAATTATGTGCCAAAAAAAGCCCTCAAATAATTAAATATGAGGACTTTTCGTGTAATTTAAAAGTACGGATTTCTAAAAAATCTAATTTAAAGAAAACCTAAGCAGCAAATTAAATCAGACTTTCTTTCTGAAATCAAGATTGTATGTCATTCCAAGTTGTAAAGTGTGATTTCTTTCTTGTTTAATTCCATCCGATTTAATGACGTACTGATTCAAATAACCAAGTTGAATATTGAAATCTTTGTTGAATCTCCAGCCTAAAGTTGCAGAAAGTCGATTTTGATCCAAAATATTTTTACCAATTCTAGAGCCAAATCCAAGGAAAACTTCATCATACAAACTTAAGAATAAGGTATTATCTAGCATTTCTTTTCTACTCAAAGGAACAGTTGCCATAAAGCGGTAACGCACTCTTTGTCGGAAATTAAATCCATCTCGCGTGAATGTACCATCAGAATTTTTTATCCAATTTTCTAAAAAACGCTGTTCTGTTCTATAACGATGTTGAAAATCAACTTTTCCATATTTACTTTTTAGAATTAATTGCTGCCAAATTCGATGTTCATTAAAAGATTTAGCAATTGGCTGATCACCATAAGCAAAAGATTCTATCCAACCATAGCCAATTGTATATTGAGCACCACCTTTTCCGTAATAATCAACTCCTAATCTCATTAATGATTGCTGCCAATGTTCATAAAAGTCAGATCTTCTCCATTGATATTCAGTATGAATTCCCCATTTTTCTGTTAAACGGTGATTTCCTGTGTACATGGTCCAAGCATGAGATTGCGTTGAAATGATTTTTTGCGAAAATGTGTTACTTGCTATTATCATAACAAGTAAGATTAAACCTATTTTTCTCATCTTATTTTCTTTTTAAAGCTGCATGCTGATGTTTGGAATTTCCAATAGCTCTTAATTCTTCGACCCCTAATATAGTCAAACTTCCTCCATCATTTGCAAAATCATCTTTTAAATGATGTAATGTCTCAATTACCGAATGATCTACCAGATTACATGCTGTTACATCTAAAGTAATGTTCTCTGTGTATTTAAATTCTAATATTTTTTTCTTAATAGAAATAAAATTTGAGAATAATGCGGCACCTTGAACAGTAATTGTTTGACCATTAACTTTAGATTTTGCATTAAATAGATTTTTTAAAGGTGCACCGTGAACTAAGTGGATAATCAATTTTATTAAGATTCCTGCTGCAATACCAATTAATAAATCTGTCAATAAAGTGAAGATTATTGTCGTTAAGAATACAATTACTTGATCCCAACCAATTTTAGCCATATGTCCAAATTCTTTTGGGTGAGCTAATTTATACCCAACCCCTATTAGCATTGCTGCCAACGCTGCTTTTGGTATTAAATCACTAAAAGAAATAGCAAAAAGCAAGAAAAGTAAAATAAATATTCCATGAAAGAAATTCGCCCAGCGTGTTTTTCCACCATTTGAGACATTTGCTGAAGAACGCGCAACCTCGCTAATCATCGGTAAACCACCTAAAGTTCCTGCGATAATATTTCCAATACCAACAGCAATTAAGTCTTTATTTGTATTTGATTTTCTTTTAAAAGGATCTAACATATCAATTGCTTTGACTGTTAAAAGTGCTTCTAAACTTCCAACTAAAGCAAACATTATAACAAATTTAATAAAAACTCCAGTTTGTGAAAATCCATCAAAACTTACATTTATTCCAACTATGTCAAGTAATCCTTTTTTAAATTCTAATAAAGGAGAGAAGGCTTTAATTCCAGTTGCTTCATTTGCTATAACATTATGAATTCCAAGATACATTCCCAAAGGAATTGCAACGATTAGCACGATTAAAGCAGAAGGTATTTTTTTTATTGCTTTTATAGGAATCATTGGCCATCCAAAAACGATTGCTAAACTTGATAATCCAACAATTGCTACTTCTTTGTGTAGAAAGAAATTTGCGAAAGTATTTTTTAATTCTACTAATAATTCAACTGGCTCAACCATTGGTTTTCCTGCTTCAGTAACTGGATTCATTCCAACAAGAATGTGTAATTGCTTACTAATAATGATGATTCCAATTGCTGCTAACATACCGTGCACCGCAGAAAGTGGAAAAAAGTCACTTAATGAACCCAATTTTAATACGCCAAAAAGAACCTGGATTACGCCAGCAACTACAACTGCCCCAAGTGCCAATTTCCAACCTAAATCAGAATCTCCATGTCCTAATTCAGCAACAGCACCTGCTACAATAACGATTAATCCAGCAGCTGGGCCTTTAATTGTTAAAAGGGATCCTGCAAAAAGAGCAACTACAATACCACCAATCATTGCAGTGATTAATCCGTAAATAGGAGGAAAATCGCTTGCCCCTGCGATTCCTAAACTTAAAGGAAGCGCCAATAGGAATACTAAAAATCCAGAAATTGCATCTGAACCAAAATTTTGTTTTAATCCTGCGAAACCATCTAAGGGAATTTTATTTATTATTTTTTTCATGTTATTTTATTTTTAGCTATTTAGTTCGCTAGCTTTTAGCTGTTAGCAATTAGCTTGATTTACGTAAATTTTAATTTCTTTTTCTAAGATGATAAAGTCTTATGTCTTTCGTCTTATGTCTATTGTCTTAATTAAAGATTTCGTTTTACAATTCCATCATAAGTCTTAATAAAAGGGCCAAGAAAAACTCTGGAATAAATCCGAATTAAAGCTAAACCATCAATTATTAAACTTAATGAAACGGCAATTGCTAGAAAAATTTGATCTTCGTGAATGTGTGAGAAAACCAAATCTTCTCCAATAAATGTTGGACTAATCGGAAAACCTGCTAAAATCAAACAGGCAATTAAAAATGCCATTCCGAGTTTTTGGTGAACATAAGAATATCCATAAAATTGATCTAAAGCAACTTTTCTTTCTTTAGATTGAAGTTTTTTCAAAATAAAATAGCCAGAAATTCCTCCCACAACAACTCCGCTTAAGTACCATATGTTATGCGTGTATGTATAATGTTCATTGAATGAAATCGCCAAAGCAATCCAAAAATGATTAAAAACGACCAACCACCAACTTAGAAAAACATTTCTTCTTTCTGTAAATGATTTTAAAACGAACAATAATCCAATTAAGGCAAAAATAAATGGAATGTTGTGAATTACATTTGGTGGTAATTTATCTTCAAAGAAATGCAAAATTACTCCTGAGATAAAAATTACGATCGCCAAAATCATTAATACCGGACTGCCAAGAAAATTGAATTTTTTGCCAATATTTTTAACTGGATTCCAAAGGTATTTGTATTGTAAATTATCCAAATTCCATTCTTTTAAACTCATAATATATAGAGAATATTCAATTTTTTTCGGCCAAGAATCCTCTAAGGTTTTTTTTCTTGGAATGAAATTGAAAAATTGTTCTCGTATTTTATAAGTTACTGTTGAAGGAGATATTAGTAATTGATATGTTCTCAAAAAAGCGTTACCTGCAATATGAACAAGCGCTAATTCTTCCAAACCTAATGCGATTTCAATAAAAATTAATCCAATTTGTGCTAAAGATGAATAGGCAATTTGACTTTTAATATTCGATTGAACTCTAGCTGTTAATGTTGAAATTACACTTGTAATCAATCCAAAGACAATCACCACAAGTTGCATTGTTGTTTGATGTTCCCAAAAATGATAGGTTCTTAACAATAAAAATGCTCCAATATGAACCGAAAGTGAACCGTAAAAAACGGCACTCGATGGCGTTGGACCTTCCATTGCCCTTGGGAGCCAAGATGAAAACGGGAAAATTGCGGATTTTGCCATCGCAGATAGCAAGAGCATTAAGGAAATTGTCACGCCAACCCAAGAATGTTGAGATAAGTGCTCATGGACAATTTCATAATTATTAAGCTTCATAAAAGAAATGTTTTCATGCCATAAATGATGACTCAACCACATAGCTAATAAAATTCCGACATCGCCAATTCTGTATATTGAAAATACTTTTACTGCATTTTTCACTGGTAAATAGCGATCGCGATAAAATGCTATCAATAAAAACGAAGAAATTCCTAAAATTTCCCAGCCAATGAAAAGTGTCTCAAGATTCCCAGCGCAAACAACAATTGAATATCCTAAATAAAAGAACATAAATGTGTTAAAGAAACGTTTATAACCAGTTTCTCTATGCATGTAAAACCTACTATATTGCGCAATTAACAAACTAATAAATGCTCCTAAAAATAAATAAGTAAGTGCAATTTTATCAAAATAAAAATCGACATAAAATTCATATCCAATTGATTTAAAGATTGTTAATTCTTTCATGTTGATTACTTTCCCTCCATCCTGAAACCACAAAAAAGTGAAGATACAAAGGGTAATGAAATGCAAAGAAATGAATAGGATTGTGTTCCAAGCTAGTTGCCTCTCTTGCTTCTTAGGAATTATTAAGCTTAAAATAAAACCAATTATTGGAAGTAAAACTAAAATTTGAATGATATTTTCCATAATTAATTATTAATTAAAAAAACGGGTAAATTATCTATTTCTTTTTCAAAAGTATCTGTAAAGTTTTCCAAGGTTTCAATTGATTTTTGAACAAGGTGGTAAGGAATAAATTCTCCCTCTTTAAATTCATAAAAATCATTCGTTTCTGGGTTACAAGCAACAAGTTTAACCCAATCTTTTTCGAACCAATTGTAGGTTGCTGGGTTTCTTTTAATCGTTTTTAAAACAATTTCCGGAAAATGTTCCACAATTACTAATAGTCTAATTGGATCGTGAACTTCGATCATTTGCTTTGGCAAACCAGTTCTTAAATCTCCGTCAATTCCATTAGCAACGCCAATTAAACCCATGACATTGTGTGGTAATTTTGTCCCAGCACCTAAATTATGATTATCAACACGTGAGAAATAATATTCTAAATTAATTCCCCCACAAACGGGTGCAACAGCGTTTAAAATATTCAATAAATAATTTCCTTCAGGATCGACACGATAGTCAAACGAATTTAAGAAAGAACGTCTATCAAGAAAAACACCTTTGGTGAAATTTCTTCTACCAACGATAGATAAAGCATTTGTTGCATGATTTAGTTCAGGTCGTGGCTCAAATAAAGAAACGGTTCTTGTTTTTACCTGTTCATGAATTTTTGCACTTGAATTATTAGAATTGATGGAAACAAATCTTCTCGATCTTTCTTTTGAATTATTATCTAAAGCTACAATGAATGACTTTTTGTTTTCTAAGTACAATTTGTAATTTTCTTTGGATAGCACTTTTACATCAAAATAAGACATTTCATCACGCGATGTATCATGCAAAGCTCCTATGAATTGGGTTTCATTAGAAATAGAAATTCCCCTTTTTTCCAATTCGGCTCTTACTTTTGTATTGTTAGCCATGGAGGAAATTACACGTGCATTTACTGAACCAGGTCTTCCTGAGCAAGCGCCGCAATCATATCCTGCATAATGTGTGTTGTTTACACTAGTTGAACCGTGCCCTACTGCATATACAAGAGGAGCAAAATCTTTCACCAAACCGATACTTTTCAACAAACCTTCAACTCTATCCGTCATTTCAAGAATTGAAAAGCCAATTTGTAAGCCGTCGCTGATTTGAGTTGGATCAGTATTTTCAATTGTTAAGGATGAATTTTTATCCATGTGAGCAGATGCGTCACTAGTTGAGGCATTTTTTATTGGTCTAAAAATTGACATTGCTAATCGAATCCCTGACCATAAACCAATTGTATGCGTTAAAAACCAACCGACAATTAAAGAATGAGATTGTTTGTTGTAATGAAAATCTTTTTTCTTTTTCTTACTGTTTTCAAATTCTTTAATTAGAAATTTTGGTGTTACAGGTGCTGGACAAACTTTTGTGTAAAATTTCCCGTTTTCCGGTTGGAAATAAAATTCCACATTAAAATGTCCTGCCGTTCCAAAAGTTTCACACGTTGGAACTTCTTTTTCAATATGTCTTCTGATGGAACATTCGCGATCATCAATACAAAAAATGGCTTGAAACTTCTTTTGCTTTTTTGCTTCTAAGGTTTCATTTTCTTTTTTGCTTTCAACTAATTGTAATTTATCAAATTGATTTTTTATTCCAAATAGCACTTGGTCGTAATATGTCCATTCAAAAGCCTCTTGCCAAATTTCTTTTAACTCATCTTTTTCAGTTCTTTTTATTTTATCAAAAAGATGAACAGGTTTGTTTTTTATTTTAGAAGAAATTGGAGCCCAAATATCACCAAATCGATTATCAAGCGCATCGATTTCAAATAAACACTCAAGTTTGATTAAATCAATTAAAGAGATTAATTTCCCATCAAGTAAAGTATGAGGATTATCCTCAATTACTGCTACAATTCCAGACCATCCTGGATGAGCAAATTGTTGGTCAAAAATATAGTGTTCATATAAATCTTCATCACCAACTAGTATTTCTAGTAAACTTTCAACTTTTAATTTAGGTGTCAAAAGCAATTTTTTCACTCTTTTCGATTTAAAAAGACTGATTTTACTATTCCGTTCCAAATCTCTGACTGATTTCATGAAATCTTTTGAGTCGCCAGGAAAATTCCAAATTGCAATTCCTTGATCTAAGTAACTACCTAATAATCTGAATAAAAATGGATGAACACGAACGTCAATGTCGAAATAAAATTTATCTTTCCAAGTGTCTCGAATTGAGCCAATTCTGGAAGATGTGAAATTTAATTCATTCACTGTTAATAGGTGGTTTAGCCAAAAATTAATGTTTTCTTTTCCTTTTTTTATTATTATAATTTTCTCTAAAATTTGCTTAGAAATGTTAGATTCTTCATACATTTTTTGGTATTCTTGAAATGTTAAATACGTTTTATATCCAAAAATTTTAGTTGCTTTATTGAGTGCAAGATGGAAAGATTCTTGCTGAAAAGCGTGTAAAGTATTGTGATGTATGAAATCCTTTAATGGAGCTTGAGCTGGCAAAAAATGTTTTAGCTCGCGAATAACATGCTCCAAATCAAATTTTGAATGATTTTCTTTCATGATTTTGATTTAAAAAATAAGTAAAAATCCTTTAATTCATTAAATTGAATTATGATGGATTACAAATCCTATTTTTATAAAATCATATTAATATATGTCTAATCATCAACCATTTTGGGACAGAATTAACTGCTAAAATGGTGTGATTAAAAACTGAAATAGTAGATAAAGGAGTTAAATTAATAATTCTGAAAAATGAGAATGTAATTCCTATTTCGTCAAAATTTTGAAAATTTTCCTCTAATGATTCTTCTTCTAAAAGTTCTTCCTCAAAAAGTAAATCATTTTTATTAGTTTCGTTTAAGCTTGAAAAATTAAATTTTTCAGTTTTTTCAGAAAAGAGTTTTTTGTTTTCAGTTTTTAAACTAGTTGGAATATAAGTGTACGCAAATAAATTTACTGTCAGCAACAAAACTGTTGCTAAACAAAATAATTTACCCAAACTTATTTTTATTTTTTTCATTCCAGTTAGCAAAATTACGTTATTTTCTGGTTTGGTTTAATTTATAACCAAAAAATAACAGATTTTAATTCAATTTATTGATCCCTAGTTTATTGTCTTTTTAAAAATAGGAATTTTTGAAATGATCCAACAAACAACTGTTGAAGTTATTACAATGGTTAAAAAGCTCAAAGGGATTGAAAGTATCGTATCCATTTTTTTTGCATGTAGCGCAAAACCCAGAAACCCTTTATCGAATAAATCGATTAGAAATGGATGAATTAGGTATAAGCCAAAACTTAAAAAATTAAGTGTTGAAATAATTTTCGATTGTTTATTTTTTTCTTCAAAATTTTTCCTTTTGAAATGTAAATAAATAAAAGTTGCTTGTAAAAAAACGAATGGTGATTCATTTAGAATAAATAATGGGTTGTAAGTTTTGCCATGAACATAAACCAAATACCCTAAGAAAACGGTAATTACTGAAGTGAAAATGTAAGCAAATAAATAAAAGTTTGCTTTTTTTGATGGAGAAAAATATTTTTGAAGGTAAAATCCTAAAATGAAATACCATAAATAAACGTCAATCATAGGCAATTTAAAACCTAATTTTAAATCTGTTTTAAACCAGATATAAAATTCAGAATAAATGTGAGGCAATAATATATTGAATATCAAACCTAAGATTAGTAATATTTGTATTTGCACTTTCGTAATGTTTTCAATCAAAATTCTTAAAAAAGGGCTGACCAAATAAATTCCGATTATTGTGTAAAGATACCATAAGTGATAGGAAGTAGGGCCTTTAAAAACACTTAATAATGTTTCTGTTACATTCAATTCTTTTCCTAGGCTTATTGTCCAGTAAAATCCATAAAATAGTCCCCAAAATAAAAAAGGAATTAAAATCCGCAACAATCTTTTTACATAGAAATCTTTGAGTGATTCTTTTTTATTAAGTAAAAGTGCTCCACTAATCATCAAAAAGAGAGGAACTCCCGCTCTTGAAAATCCATCGAATAAACTTCCGATAAACCAATTTAAAGCGTTCATGTTTTCAAGTTGATCACGAACTGGAGCGGAAACATGAAGCATGATGACCATCAAAGTTGCAAAAACTCTCAGTTTATTTATGTACTCAGTATTTTTCATTAATAATTTTTTATAAGTTTCCCTGCAAACCTCCAGTATGTAAAAATACAATTGTTTGATTTTTATAGGCTGGTTTTTGTATTTCCTTCATCAATGCAAAAAATGCTTTTCCAGTGTAAATATGATCCAATGGAATCGCATATTTTAGTTTTATAACCTCAATAAAATCTAATAATTCTTGCGTGTATTTTCCATAACCTCCAAAATGACATGCTGAATGAACCACAACTTTTTGCATTAAATCTTCGATTAAATCTTCTTCAAAAAGTGTATTTTTTAGTAATTTTTTCATTTCGGAAAGAGAATCGAAACCTTTTAAGGCTGGAATTACATGTAATGTTGTTTTTTCAGGAAGTCCCAATAAAAGCCCGCAGCTTGTTGTCGTTGTTCCTTGAGAAACAAAAATATGATCTATTTTGTGTGGTATTTCGTTCCAAATTTCCTGACAACCAATTATTCCGTAAAAATTGGCTCCTCCTTCAGGAGCGATGAAATAATCCGGGTATTCATTTCTTAATTCATTCAAATAATCGTACTCATTCCTTTGAGAATATGTATCACGATCTAAAAAAACTAAATTCATTCCCAATTCATGGCATTTTTTGAGGGTTTTATTTGAATCTGAATTTAATTCATTTCCTCTAACAAAACCAATTGATTTAAAATTTAAAGCATGGCAAGCAGAAGCTGTTGCTACTAAATGGTTTGAAAAGGCTCCGCCAAATGTTAAAATTCCTGATTTACCTTTTGATGCAGCTTGAAGAAAAGAATATTTTAATTTTCGCCATTTATTTCCAGAAACAAATTCATGAATTAAATCATCTCTCTTTACAAATAGATTGATTCCATTTAATTTAAATTCTGGAATTTCTTGCAATATTGATTTTTCAGAATTAAAAATGTTTTCCATGGAATTATGATTATGTAATATTTGTTAAAAGAAATTTAATAAATTATTTCTTTACAAAAATAAGAACTTCTTTTACATATTTTTGTTCTCGATTTATGAAAAGAGGATTAATTTTTCCAATAGTTTTAATCTCAATCTTGCTTTTAGCTGAAATTGGGTCGTTTTTAGTTGCAAAAGCATATATTTCAAATTCTACTAATTTTAATGTTAAAAAGTTTATCTGGATTTGGTGGATTTCAACAATTTCAATTTATGTTGTGACTTTTTCTAGTCGAATGATTGACAGCACATTTAGTAGAAATTTAATAGTAAATGTTTTTTTTATTTTATTAGTAACTAAGCTTGTAATTGCCCTGGTTTTCTTCCTTTTCACCTTTTTTAATTGGTTAAGAAGTTTGATTTTCTCAGTTGGGAAAGAAGATATTGAAGGTGTTTTAAATTCTCGTAGAGCTTTCGTTTCAAAAGTTGCTTTAAGTTCTGCTTTGCTTCCGATTGTAACATTTTCTTATGGAATCGTGCGCACAGCTTACGATTTTAAAGTTCATAAATTGAAATTTAATTCTCCCAAAATTCCAAATTCTTTTAAAGGATTCAAAATTGTGCAAATTTCTGATATTCACACAGGAAGTTTACAAGGGAATTACCAATTGCAAAAAGCCATTAATTTAGTTATGGAGCAAAAGCCTGATTTAATTGTATTTACGGGAGATTTAGTGAATAATAAAACGGAGGAAGCTTTTGAGTTTGAGCATATTTTAAATCAATTAAAAGCACCTTTTGGAGTTTTCTCAACCCTTGGAAATCATGATTACGGTGATTATGCTTCGTGGAATTCTGAAGCTGAAAAAGATAAAAACATGCTTGATATGATAGAATTTCATTCTAAAATTGGTTGGAATTTAATGTTAAATAATCACGTTAAAATTGAGAAAGAGAATGAGTTTTTCACTTTAATTGGAATTGAAAATTGGGGAGGAAATTACAATTTTAAGAAATATGGTGATTTACACAAAGCTTATGAAAATATTGATAAATCGAGTTTTCAAATTTTACTTTCTCACGACCCAAGTCATTGGAATTTGCAAGTGACAACTGATTTTCCAGAAATTGATTTAACCTTGGCGGGACACACTCATGGATTTCAGTTCGGAATTGAAATTCCTGGATTTAAATGGAGTCCGTCAAAGTATATTTATCCTCAATGGGCTGGAATTTATGGAACAGAAAAGCAAAAACTGTACGTAAATCGTGGTTTGGGATGCTTGGGTTACATGGGAAGAGTAGGTATCAAACCAGAAATTACTGTAATCGAATTACATTGAGGGATAAACTTTGATTTTTTAACAATTTTTTAAGAATCAACTTAACAATCCTTAACATCACAACTAGAATTTATATTAATTATACTCGTTAATATTGCATAAACAAAAATATTAATAAAAATCAAAAATGAATACAGCAATTAAAACTTTAGCATTGGGAATTGTCGGAGGCTTAATTCCTTTTGGAGCTTATTTATTTGTATCAAATACATCAAATGGCTCATTATCAGATCAAGTAATTGACGGAAATAGAATGAATTATTCTAAAATGGTGAGTTTGGATGGACAAAATTCTGGTTTGGTAGATTTTGTTGCAGCTTCTGAAAGTTCGATTAACTCAGTTGTGCATGTTACTACAAAAACTGTCCATACTTCCGTACAATACGATCCGTTTTTTGAATTTTTCAATGGTCCAGGAACAGGAAGTAGAGAATTTAAACAATATGGTTCAGGCTCTGGTTCAGGTGTAATTGTTTCTTCAGAAGGATATATTGTGACGAATAATCACGTAATCAATGAAGCAAATGAAATTGAAGTAATTTTAAATGACAACTCAAAATATACCGCAACTGTTGTCGGGACCGATCCATCAACTGATTTAGCAGTTTTGAAAATTGACGCTAAAAATTTAAGTCCGATTTCATTAGGGAATTCTGATGATTTAAGAGTTGGAGAATGGGTTTTGGCAGTTGGAAATCCATTTAATTTAACTTCAACAGTCACTGCTGGAATCGTTAGTGCAAAAGCAAGAAACATAAATCTTTTAGGCGATAAAACCAGATCTGATTCAAACCCTATCGAATCGTTTATTCAAACTGACGCAGCCGTAAATCCAGGAAACAGTGGAGGCGCTTTGGTAAATACAAAAGGAGAATTAGTAGGAATAAATACAGCAATCGCTTCACAAACCGGAAGTTATGCTGGTTATTCATTTGCGATTCCTGTCAATTTAATGCAAAAAGTAATGCGTGATTTAATTGATTATGGAATTGTTCAAAGAGGATTTTTAGGAGTACAATTGGCTCAAATTAATCAAGAAATTAAAGAGAAAAATGATTTGCCGAATTTAAAAGGCGTTTTCATTGCAAACGTAATTGAAAATGGTGGTGCAGCAAATGCAGGAGTTAAAGATGGAGACGTAATTTTGAAAATTGGAACGAAAGAGATTAATTCAGTTGCCTCTCTTCAAGAAGAAATTGGCAAAAGAACTCCTGGAGACAAAGTAACTGTTACTATAAGAACCAAGAAAGGTGATGAAGAAATTGTGGATATTGTTTTAAGAAATAGCGAAGGAGAAACGAAACTTTTAAAGAAAAGTGATATTATTAGAAATACCGCTTTAGGAGCAACTTTCATACTTTTAACCGAGAAAGAAAAAAAGGAATTGAATACAAAGTACGGTGCAAAAATAAGGACAATTAGTGCGGGTAAACTCAAATCAATTGGTTTTGAAGAAGAAATGATTATTACAAAAGTTGACAATGTTCCAATTGAAAAAGTGGAAGATTTAACCAGTCGTTTGTCTGTTACTGGAAAAAGTGTTTTAATTGAATATATGATTCAAAGTGGAAAAAAGGATGTGATTAAAATTTTAATTTAGTATTTCTTAGGGTTGCGATTAATTGCATCCCTAAGAATATAGCAATTCGATCAATTTATCAATTTTATCAACAGGAAGTTCAATTTCTTGTGATATTTTTTGACAGGCTTTTTGAGTTTGGAGCTCAAACCTGGATCTTTTGTTGATTTCATTTTGATAAATTAATATTTTTCTAAAATCAAAGCTGAGTAGGATTTTGTAGAATTAAATCTCAAAATCACGTCAATTAGCATTAATCTTTATCCAAGATTTTTTTAAATCTTTGCATTCATTGATAAATAAATTTAAGGCTTGTTGTTTTTCTTCAATCGTACTAGTACTATTTTGAATAACAAAATAAGCATGTTGAATGTAATCTAAAATATCTGAATTTAAAAGCACTTTTGAAGCTTTAACATCAAAATTATAAGAGTCAAAAACAGTCTTTATTTTGTCAATGTCTAAATAATCTCGCACATTTTTCGGTGATTTTATATTTAAATCAAAATAAATCGGAAGTAATTTTACATTTAATTCAAAGAAATGTTTTAGTACGATAACTCCGTCATTTATTTGTTGAATAGCATCAACCTTTATTAATTTGTTATGGATCGAATCAAAACGCATATATATCATAATTAGCTTTCACACATAGACGAAACAAACCAGTAAAAGGTTTGCGTAAAGAAGCCTACAATGAGTATAATTGAATTATGGTCGAATATTTCCTTTGCTTTATATATCAGAATAGAAAAAAAGTTGAAAACTCTTCAAATTGTTAAGAAAAAGTTTAATTCAAATGAAAGAAACCAATAATTTTAAATTATATTTGCGCATCTTTGAAAAAAGTATAATTAAAATTTGATAGCATGTCAACAGAAAAAACAAGATACTCAGACTCAGATTTAAAAGAATTTGAAGATTTAATTAACGGAAAGTTAGTTGAAGCTAATATAGATTATGATTTATTAAAAGGTTCACTTTCATTGAGTGATGATCATGGAACGGACGATACAGGGCGTACTTTCAATATGATGGAAGATGGTTCTGAAACTTTATCGCGTGAAGAGGTAGCTCAGTTAGCTGCTCGTCAAGAAAAATTCATTCAAAGTTTGCACAGTGCTTTATTGAGAATTAAAAACAAAACTTACGGAATTTGTCGTGTAACAGGTAAATTAATTCAAAAAGAAAGATTGATGCTGGTGCCTCACGCTACAATGAGTATCGAGGCTAAAAACGCTCAAAAATAATCCGTGAAGAAAAAATTTTTAATAGTTGGTTTACTTGTATTTTTTATTTTAGCTTTAGATCAGATTCTAAAAATTTGGGTTAAAACCAATGTCAGTTATAATGATGCTCCCATAAATCTATTTGGTGATTGGTTTCGCTTAATTTACGTAGAAAATCAAGGAATGGCTTTTGGTACTACTTTTGGCGCAAGTATGTGGGCGAAATTAGCACTAAGTGTTTTTAGAATCGGAGCAATCATTGCGATTGCAATTTATTGGTTTAGACAAGCAAAAACAGCAGTTCGCTTAGAATTTTTAATCGCTGTTGGATTAATTTTTGCTGGGGCAACTGGTAATTTAATTGACTCAATGCTCTATGATTTCATTTTTAAATTTGATCCAAACATGTCCTTTAATTTAATTGAAGGTTCGGGAATAAAAAATGATTTTGGATTTTACGAACAGCAAGATGTAAGACAAACTGGTTTTCTTTTTGGAAATGTTGTTGATATGTTTCAGTTCAATTTTATTTGGCCAAAATGGGTTCCATATGTTGGTGGTGAGGGAATTTTTCCTGCAATTTGGAATATTGCCGACTTTTCAATAAGCTGCGGGGTTGGGATGATTTTAATTAGACAAAAAAAATATTTCCCGAAAAAAGGAAAAGACTTAAAAGTTGAGAATGAAGAGTGAAAAATGAAAAGCGTAGAATTAAGAGTACGATTTATTTATAACTCAAAATTCAAAACTCATAATTCATAACTCATAATTCCTTCAATCTTCCCGTTTTCTTATCAAATCCATAAGGACAATGTTTACAACCGCTTTTGCAGCAATATCCTCTTTTTAAATGATGTTTTTCCGTAAATATAATATATCCCTCAGGACTTAAATAATAGTCCTTTTCATCTAAGTTTGCTCTTTTAGAAAATCCTGAAAAATCGTCTAACATTATTTTTTATTTTATTTAAAATATATTGATTACTAAAACAATTATGATGTCATTTTGTTTCAAAACAAGTTAATCAAAATTTCTGAGTAAAAAATCGATTCAAATAAAATTAAAATCGTATCTTTACACCGAAAAAAATAAAGTAATGAATTTACACGAATATCAAGGGAAATCGATTTTAACAAAATACGGAGTTGTTGTTCAACGAGGTGTTGTTGTTGACAAATTGGAAGATGCAGTCGCAGCTGCTAAAAAATTAACAGAAGAAACTGGTACAGGATGGTATGTTGTGAAAGCACAAATCCATGCTGGTGGTCGTGGAAAAGGAGTTGTTGAAGAAACAGGTTCTCACGGTGTTGTTCTTGCAAAAGGAATTGATCAAGTTGAAGAAAAAGTGAAAGGAATCTTAGGAGGACATTTAACAACGGCGCAAACAAACGGTAAAGGGAAGAAAGTAAATAAAGTTTTATTAGCTGAGGACGTTTATTATCCAGGTGAAACTGAAGTTTCTGAATTCTATATGTCAGTTTTATTAGACAGAGAGAGAGGAAGAAATGTAATTATTTATTCTACAGAAGGTGGAATGGATATTGAAACAGTTTCTGAAAATACACCTCATTTAATTCATAAAGAAGAAATTGATCCAAGAGTTGGAATTCAGGGTTTTCAAGCACGTAAAATTGCTTTTGAATTAGGCCTTTCAGGAGAAGCTTTTAAGCAAATGACTAAGTTTGTTGTAAATCTTTACAATGCTTACGAAGGATGTGATGCTTCAATGTTTGAAATCAATCCAGTTTTAAAAACCTCTGATAACAAAATTATCGCTGTTGATGCTAAAGTAACCTTAGATGGAAATTCACTGTTCCGTCACCCAGATTATTTAGCAATGCGTGATACTACTGAGGAGGATCCAACAGAAGTTGAAGCGGATGCAGCAGGATTAAATTTCGTGAAATTAGACGGAAACGTTGCTTGTATGGTTAACGGTGCAGGTTTAGCAATGGCAACAATGGATATCATTAAATATTCTGGAGGTAATCCAGCTAATTTCTTGGACGTTGGTGGAACTGCAGATGCTGAGCGTGTTGAAAAAGCATTTCACATTATTTTAAAAGATCCGAATGTTAAAGCAATCTTAATCAATATTTTTGGTGGAATCGTTCGTTGTGACCGTGTTGCGCAAGGTGTTGTTGATGCTTACAAAAATATGGGCAATATTCCAGTTCCAATTATCGTTCGTCTTCAAGGGACAAATGCAGTTGAAGCGAAAAAATTAATTGACGAATCAGGACTTAACGTTCATTCAGCGGTACTTTTACAAGAAGCAGCTGATAAGGTTCGTGAAGTTTTAGCTTAAGATATACGTTAATTTTAAAGCTGAATTCTTAATTGGATTCAGCTTTTTAATTTACAATATAATTAAATTCAATACATTCTTGATTTTTTTAAACTAGTCGGACTAGTGTTTAATGGTTTTAAAAATGAAATAAAACTCTTAAAAATTGGAAAAGTAAAGAAATGAAATGGACTTGATCATTTCAATTTTAGAGTTTTAGAAGTTTTTAAAATTGACCACTAAAAAACAGAATACTATTGTTCAGAGGATTTGTGGACAAAATATAAATACAAGCCGTGTATTTTGCTCAACTTTTTGGCAAGAAAAAGTTAAAAAAATGGAGTTTAAATTCTAATTTGGTTTCAAAGAAAGATAGACTTTGTATAACTTCAATTAAAAAAAAACACAAACAAATAATGTTTAATAAGGAAAGAATAATTTACAAAACAGCTGCGGAAATCGAAATAATGAGGGAAGCTGCTCAGATTGTAAGTCGCACATTAGGTAAAGTTGCAGAGGTCATAAATGAAGGAATTACTCCAAATTTTTTGGATCAAATGGCGGAAGATTACATTCGTTCTCAAAAAGCAATTCCTGGATTTAAAGGTTTGTATGGTTGCCCGAGTACTTTATTGATTTCTGTAAACGATCAAGTTGTACATGGATTACCAACAGATATTCCCTTTAAGTCTGGCGATATTGTTTCAGTTGATTGCGGTTCTTTTTTTGAAGGATATTATGGAGATCACGCCTATACTTTTGAAATTGGCGAAGTTTCTCCGCAAGTTAAAAAATTACTTCAAGTTACCAAAGAATGTTTGGATATCGGTGTTCAGGCAACGAGAATTGGAAATAGAGTAGGGGATATTGGGTTTTTCATCCAAGAACACGCTGAAAAAAACGGTTACGGAGTCGTAAGAGATTTAGTTGGGCATGGACTTGGAAGAGCCTTACATGAAGAACCACAAGTTCCAAATTATGGTCGCAGGGGTCAAGGTAAAAAAATTCAAGAGGGATTAGTTATTGCAATTGAACCAATGATTAACATGGGAACTTGGAAAGTTGTTACAGCTGATGATAACTGGACTATTTATACAGAGGATAATTTACCAAGTGCACATTTTGAGCACAATGTAGCGGTTGTAAACGGTTTACCTGAAGTTTTATCTACTTTCAAATTTGTTGAAGAAGCCTTAGCAAAAAAATGAGTGACCGTTTAGATGAAAATTTGGAGCAAAATCTGCCGCAAGAAGTAAAGTTTAATTCAATTGACAAAGAAAGAAGAACTCTTTTTTTAGCCGGTTTGACCATTTTTTTTCTCGGTTTTTCTAATTTTTTAAATACAGGAAAATTTCTTTTTACTTTTCCGATAAATGATTTTGTATTGACTGCAGTAGCGATTTATTTTTTGATTTTAAATTTTAAAGTAGCAAAAATAAATTCACTTTTACTTGTAGCTTTTTCTGCAGCTAATTTTGTCAATAATTTTTACAATTTAGAATTGTTTTTCAATTCGGAAGAAATGACCAAATTAGCCGAAAGTCTGTTGCCAGATTTTGCTTTTTTCATGACTTTGATTTTTTATTTTACCCTATTGATAGGTTTTGTTTTAAAGGATAAAAGCATTACTTCCTACTTTTTTTTGGCTTCGACAATTATTTTTGTAATCTTGACACAGTTTGAATTCCTATTCTATTTATATTATGTTTGTTTTTTATCTTTACCTATATTGCTATTTTTTCGAAAGCAAAAAGATTCAAAGCAATACAAATCAGTCTATTATTTCTTCCTCCTTTTTGCTTTACTGAATACCACAAAATTATTTACCTTATATTTTAGTTAAAATAAATTCTTTTTTAAGAAAAAGTTTTGATTTTGTAAAGAATTTATTACTTTTGCACTCAGTTCTTTGAGAATTAAGGAGGAATGGGTGAGTGGCTAAAACCACCAGTTTGCTAAACTGACGTACGGGTAACTGTACCGCGAGTTCGAATCTCGCTTCCTCCGCAATGTAATGAAGGTAAAAGCGTGATGAGAAGTCGCCGCGAGTTCGTACCGGAGTGAAACGTAGAACATCGAAAAGCTTTGCTTGAGATAATCTCGCTTCCTCCGCAATGTAATGAAGGTAAAAGCGTGATGAGAAGTCGCCGCGAGTTCGTACCGAAGTGAAACGTAGAACATCGACAAGCTTTGCTTGAGATAATCTCGCTTCCTCAGAAATAGGTTTTTCTTGTATTATTTTGGTTTTAAAGTTTATTTAATTATTTACTTGTTAATCTAAAATTAATGTTTATCTTTGCACTCCTTTTAAGCGAAAAAGGAAAAATATTTTTATTAAAAAACGAAGAAAATAGTTATTATTTTAATAGTATTTTCGGGGTGTAGCGTAGCCCGGTATCGCGCCTGCTTTGGGAGCAGGAGGCCGTCAGTTCGAATCTGGCCACCCCGACTTAGGGGATGAGAAATCATCCTCTTTTTTTTTTT
>CANLGD010000054.1 GCA_947490145.1 Flavobacteriia bacterium | reverse complement strand
TTCAAATCATAAAGGATTTACAAATCAAGCAAATGATTGGGAAATATTATTTATTAAACAATTTGAGTTAAAGGACGAAGCTTTTACTTTTGAGAAAAAAATTAAATCTTGGAAATCTCGAAAGAAAATTGAAGATTTAGTAAGAGATTATTCTTGTTCAGAGCATCCCGATGAAAAAATTGTTTGAATCGGGAGGCTCTCTGGTTCGAACCCAGTATTCCCCGCTAAAGCTTCACAGAGCTTGTCCCGACTTTTCGGGAAATGTGAGACTTTTTTTGTTTTAGACAAATTCAATCTAGTTTTTGTTGATTGGATTAAAGAAATTACTGAAGAGCAAGAAATATTAACTGATTCTTTGAAAATCATTTCAACGATTTGTAAAAAATTCGAAGCTCTAATTTAAAACCATTTTTTTAGAATAGTTGTAAAACTTCATTCGAGAGAGATGTTTTTTTATCTCAAAAATTTAAAAAACAAGTAATTTTTTCGTATTATTGCAACTGCTTGGAATAATTCAAGCGGTTTTTTTATTTTAAATGAAAAATTTATTTGTTGTTTTCATACTACTAATACTAAATTTTGATTGTTTTTCTCAAAGCAGATATATTTCACAAAACACAAAAAAAATTGTATATAATAGAGATAGTGGAATTTGCCAATGTTGCGGAAGTTCTCGAGATTTAGAATATGATCACATCGTACCATACTCTTGTGGTGGTAGCAGCGAAGTATCAAATATTCAATTATTATGTTTTACCTGTAATCGAAGTAAATCTAATAGTTGTGTTTGTAAGGTTCATAATAAACGAGTTGGGCAACAATGCTGTGAAAGTGGAGGAACCGCAAAAAGTCCAGCAAATAATGCTGAACAATGCTCAGGGATTACTAAAAAAGGGGTAAGATGCAAGAATAAAACAACAAACTCAAGTGGTCGTTGTCATTTACATTAATAATTAATCAAATCAATTAAAGAGGAATGAATATGAATATATTGTTTGCATTAGATATTAATACGGAAGAAATAATCGTTTCAGAATCTCCAAAAGGAAGTAATAAAATTAATCTCGTAGAACGGATTGGGCGAAAGGATAATATTATATTGTACAACGCAGTTGTTACTTTAACAAGTATAACAAATGACTCAAATTTGGACGTAAAGTTATTTTCAGCGATGGACAAAGTCTGCCAGTTAATTTACACAAAATTTACCGAAAAAACCTCACCTATCTCAAGTAAAATAGAAAAATAAAGTTTCTTTTTTCTATTTCATTCCACCAGGCTGACAACACTTGGGCAATTCTTTTTGCTTTTCAGCATTTGCTTTTACATCATCAGCATCATAGCCAATTTCTGAAATTATTTTTTTTATTTCGTCTAATGTTATTTTGGAAGTTTTAAATTTCACAGTCAATTGCTTTGTGGGAATATCTAATTCTGCAAAGATTATTCCTTTAGTATAGTTTAATTTCGATTCAATTCGTTCTTTACAATCTCCACATTCAGCGGTTGTTTTTATCACAACTGTTTGACTTTTGGCTTTAGGTTGATCTTGAGCAGAAAGTGTCAAAAAACTCATAACTGCTACTAGTGTTAAAATTCCACCTTGGCGGAGAGCTATATTTTTCATGTTTTTTATTTTTAAATTTATTTTATTTTTAATTTCCTCATAAACGCTATAAGCTAATTTTGAATCTAATTTTATTGAGTCGATTAATCCAATAATCGAACACCGCGAAGAAGCTACGAAGTAAATCTAATAATCTACTCCTTCGCTCTTTTAATCTTATATCGAACCCCAATATAAACATTTATTCCTTGAATTGGTGCCCACGTTCTTGTAGCATCAAAAAACGAACCAAAAGGATTTTTCGGATCGATTAGCGCATCTTTTTGAATGTAATTCCCAATGTTTTCTCCTCCAATGTAAAAATCCCACACTTTATAAACATGCGTAATTTGTGCATTCAAAATAGGATAAACATCTGATTCATTTTTTGTTGTGAAACTTGAATCTGGAAGTAAAACCATATTTAACCTACTTTTTCCATAAACTGTTGCTGTGAAATCGTATTCCCAACGTTTATTTCTGGTTTTATATGCTAAATTAATAAATGCTCTGTGTCTTGGAATCATCATTTGTTGTTGCATTTTATTTCCAAAAATTGCCTTTACATCCAAATATTTATACGCAAGTCTTATATCTAAAGTATTGGAAATCGGTAAACTTAATTCAACTTGAAAACTATTTGAATATGATTTTCCAATTAGATTTCTGAAATAAATTTTGTCAACAGCTAAATCACGATCCACAATCAATTGATTTTGAAATAAAGTGTGATAATAATCTACACTTAAATTGGATTTTCGTTTTCTAAAATTAAATTCTTGATTAAACGAACCTCCAAAATTCCAAGAAATTTCGGGTAAAATACTATCCGAAATGATCCATTTTCTGGACGAAGACAAAAGAGAAATATTATCAATAATTACATTCGAAACTCGGAATGCTTTTCCTGTTGTAAACCGGAAATCTAGACGCTCATTTATAGAGAATTTACCATGAAGTCTTGGAGAAAATTGAAATCCATATAAATTGTGATAATCTCCTCTAACTCCCCAAACAGTTGTTAATCGCGAACCTTTATATGTGTATTCAGAAAAAACACCTGGAATAATTTCAATTCGAGCCAAGCGCAAAGAATCTCTATTTGAAAGTCCTACAGAATCAACTTTCTGAGAAATATCTGAATAGACAAAACTAAATCCAGCTTTAAATCCGTGATTTGTATTTCCTATTATTCCGTCATAAATTGCGTTTATGTAGCCTCTTTTTTCAATCCCTGAAAATTGTCTTACTCCAAAAAGGGCATCTGTTTCTTGGTATTTTAAATTGTAAACAATTCCAACTGAAGCATAAGGTTTATTTGGAATAAAAAAACCTGTTTTGGCAAATAAATCAACGTGACGTAATACCACGTGAACACCATATAAAGAATCTTTTCTAGCTGGTGAAAAAGACGTTTGACCTCCAATTCTTTCTTTATAATAAGAATTTAGTCCAAATTGTGCTTCCATATTTTTTCCATCGTATCTCCAACGGTTCAAAACAGAAATATTTTTACTCAAAGGAATGTCTCTAAATCCATCTTTATTGTTGTCGATTTCTCCTGCACTATTTACACCATAAACAAATAATCCAGTATTCCATTTTTTGCCAACTTTTGTTGCTGTGCTAAAATTTAATTCTGCTCGACCAAAAATATTTCCATAAGCATTAAGGTATAGTTTATCCATTTTTTCTGGCTTTTTCAGTTCTAGATTTACCAATCCCGCCATTGATTCATAGCCGTTTACAACATTTCCTGTTCCTTTTGTAATCTGGATTGATTCAATCCAAGTTCCTGAAATTGTACTTAAACCAAAAGAACTTTCTAAGCCTTTTATGTAGGGAATATTTTCCATTTGAATTGCTGTGTAAACGCCATCTAAACCCATCATTTGGATTTTTTTTGCTCCAGAAATTGCATCTGTTGTGCTGACATCAACTGAAACATTCGTTAGAAAAGATTCAGACAAATTACAACAAGCTGCTTTTCTAAGTTCTCCTTCACCGATGTTTTCAACTTGTAAAACTTTCAATTTCAAAATCCCATGTCCTTCTCTTTTTGCTACTGCAATTATTTCAGGAAGTAAATTGTCAGCATATAAATTGATTTCAATTAAAGCAAATCGATCTTTATTTGTGACAATAAGTGTATCGTTGTAATATCCAAATGCTGAAAATACAAGTGTATCAGGTAAATTTTTACTTAAAGTAATTTCAAACATAGCATCTTTGTCCGAAACGACACCTGTTTTTGTTTTTATGGATTTGATTTTTGCTCCAATTAGAAGCTCACGTTTGCTTTCCTGATGACCATAAATCACACCTTTTAATTGACTAATTCCAGAGAAATAAGTCAAAAGAAAACTCACTAAAATAAGTAATTTCATTTTTTGAATTGAATATAAATAAAGTGTATTCATTGAAAGATATACATTTTATTTCACCTCCGCCAAGGTGGATAGGAACATAGAAAACATAGAATTGTATGGTTTTCCATCGAAATTTATCGCTTTGTTGGATTCGCTAATGGTGAGTGAATACTTAAATAATTATTTGAACAAATTGTTATCTTATAATAAGCTCAATTACTTAAATCCTATATTCTAAAAACTTGGTTTTCTATGATGATTTTTTTGCCCGATTTTATAGGTGGACCATTTTCATTTTGGGCAATTTGTTCTTCTTTTGAGAAGATTGTTGGGAATAATTCTGAGAAATAAGAAAATGATTTGTAATATTTTACGTGTTGCTTAAGCTTGAGAATTTTACTGTAATTTTCAGTGTTTAATTTATAAACACTCATTTCTTCTTTACAGCATTTTTCTGAACTTATTTTTTCATTCGATTCTTGAACTTTTTTGTGACAACAACTTTCAATCTTAACTTGGTTTGAAACTTTTATTTTACAAGAATCTTCCTTTTTAACAAAAAAACTGTAGTCTGTTCCTTTGATAGAACAGAAATGTGAAAACACACTAACACCTACCGAACCAAAGAAAATAAGTCCGATTAATGAATAAATGATACTTTTTTGAATTAATTTCACGAGGTAAATCTAACAATTATTTAATGTGAAAGCAAGAAATAAAAAAGTTATTCTTGGAGTCTTAAAGTTAATTTTCAAATTCTTTTTTAACTTTTATGATAAATGTTGTAATATCTCACAAAAAAAATTATTTTTGTATTAACGTTCAAATCGCGGATAAAATTCAACATGGCATTATTCCAACAATCAGTAATTACAAAACATTTACAATCTTTAGATCAAAAACAACTCGACCAAAAGTGGCATGATTTCACAGCTGTTTTTCACCATTTAGAAAAGCAATCCAATATCCGAAACAGTAAAGAAGAGCAATACCAAGAAGGTTTTTTAAGAGAATTATTTGTAAATATTTTTGGATACACCATTAATCCTGATGTTAATTTCAATTTATTAACAGAACAAAAAAATGAAACCAACTCCAAAAAAGCGGATGGAGCAATATTGATTGATGGAAAAGTAAAAGCTGTAATTGAGTTAAAAGGTACAGATACAACTGATTTAGGCAAAATCGAAACACAAGCTTTCGGCTATAAAAATAACCAAACAGAGTGTGTTTATGTCATAACTTCCAATTTCGAAAAGCTACGTTTTTACATTGATAATGCAGTAGATTTTATTGAGTTCAATTTGTTCACATTAACTCGAAAAGACTTTGATTTTTTATACTGTTGTTTGTCATTTGACAATGTTAAAAACAACATTCCAAAACATTTAAAAGACGAATCAGTTTCCAAAGAAAGTCAAATAACAAAGAAACTATACAAAGACTATTCTGATTTTAAAAGTGCTTTGTATAACAATTTAGTAGAACTCAATCCACAATACGATAAGCTGCTTCTTTTCAAGAAAACACAAAAATTATTAGACCGCTTTTTATTCATTTTCTTTGCGGAAGACAGACAACTAGTTCCTACAAATCTAATTCGTAGAATTAACTTGGAATGGGAAGATATTGTTAAGGTTAAACGAATACCTGTTTCACTTTACGACCGTTACAAAGTTTATTTTGACGATTTAAATACTGGAGCAATGGTAACGCTACCTGCTTTCGGAAAAAAGACAGGTGATGCAATCACAGCAGAATTTGAAATCTTTGCCTATAATGGAGGTTTATTTTTGCCTGATGAAATTTTAGACAATGTAAAAATAGACGATGACATTCTGCACAAACATTCCATTATTTTAAGTGATTACGATTTTGACAGCGATGTAGATGTAAACATTTTAGGTCATATTTTTGAAAATTCCTTAAATGAAATTGACGAAATAAAATCTGCAATTGCAGGAGCTGAAATCGATAAAACAAAAACGAAACGTAAAAAAGATGGAGTTTTCTATACCCCAAAATACATCACCAAATACATCGTCGACAACACTATCGGAAAATTGTGTGAAGAAAAGAAAACCGAATTTGAAATCATTGACGAAGAATTTGCAAAAGGGCGTAAAAACCGCAACAAAACAACCATTCAGAAATTAGACAAGTCTTTACACGATTACCGCGATTGGTTGTTGCAAATTACAATCTGTGATCCTGCTTGTGGTTCTGGAGCGTTCCTAAACCAAGCTTTAGAATTTCTTATTCAAGAACACAAATACATTGACGAATTAGAATCTCAATTAATTGGAACTTCTCTCGGTTTCCCTGGTGCGGAATTACACATCTTGGAAAACAACATTTATGGAGTTGATTTAAACGATGAATCTGTTGAAATTGCTAAACTTTCCTTGTGGTTACGAACGGCTCAAAAGGGTAGGAAACTAAATTCTTTAAATAACAACATCAAATGTGGAAATTCTTTAATTGATGATGTTTCCGTTGCTGGAGATAAAGCTTTTTCGTGGGAGAAAGAATTTCCTGAAGTATTTAAAGAAAAAAATAAATTTGCTTACCACATTACAACTTCATTGCACGATAGTCGAACCTCACAAAGAATGATTGATTACCACGCAAGGGAACGAAGGTTTGAAGGTACAAAACCAAACGCAGAAGTTTTTCCAATGACAAAAGAGGAGGAAGAATTGATAGCGAAAACGGTTGGTAAAATAGCCAAAGAGGACAATTTGAATATTGCTGCATTTAATTTGTGCTATGACCACATGCACATTTTATTGATTTGCGAAGAGGAAGATATACCGAAGATAATACAAAAAATTAAGTCCAAAACGGCAAGAGAAGTTAATATTTTACGAGGAAAAACAATAGTTTCACCAAGGGAGCATGCTCCCTTGACGAGTATAATTACTCCCTCGACTGAAAGAGGAGAAAAACAAAATAGTCTTTGGACACAAAAATTCGGCAACAACCCAATTAAAGACGATAACCATTTTTGGAACACTGTTAATTACATCGACGAAAACAAAGTAAAACACAATTTACCAAACAATCCTCAACTCAAAAAAATCATAGAAAGTTTTGTAAAAAGTCGTGAAGATTGTTTCAAAGAGGAATATAATGGTGGTTTTGATGTGATAATTGGGAATCCTCCGTATGTTTTTGCACGTGATAATTTTAGTCAGGAAGAAAAAAACTACTTTATTGAACATTTTGAATCGTCAAAATATCAAATAAACACATATTTACTTTTTATTGAGAAGTCTGTGGAAATTATTAAAAACAAAGGTAATTATGGTCTAATTATACCAAACTCTTGGTTAATGATGTATTCTGGAGAAGGGTTAAGAAAATTTTTACTTGCCACCTGTTCTTTGCAACAAATAATAAATTTGGAAGGATTTTCTTTTGAAAATGCTAATGTAGAAACCGTTATCTTGATTGCTGAAAAAGTATCAAGTTCAAAAAATAACCTAAATATTTATTTGAATAATGGAAAAGAGTTCTATTTTTCACATTCAAAGAAGCAATCTGAATTTTCAGAGAATGAAGGTTTGGAGTTTAGAGTTTTTTTAGATGAACAAAGTACTAAATTTAATGCCTTAATCTCGAAAAACACTATTATACTTGATAAAATCGTTGAAATAAAAGCTGGACTTAAAGCATACGAAAAAGACAAGGGGGAACCAAAACAAACTGCTGAGGATGTAAAAAGTAGACCTTATGATTTTAAAAGTAAAATAGATGAAACAACGTTTGAATATTTAGAAGGAAAGGATGTTGGAAGATATAATCTAAATTGGTCTGGTTCATTTTTGAAATATGGTAGACATTTAGCAGCTCCAAGAACATTTAATTTATTTGATGGAAAAAAAATTATAATCCGAGAAATTACAGGTCATTTTCCACATAGTTTAATTTCGACTTACAGCGAAGATATATACTTATTCAATATGAGTAATATTGCTATTATAGAAAAAGAAAAGTCAAAATATTCTTTAAAATTTATTTTAGTCCTTTTAAATAGCACTTTGATGTCATATTACTTTGTGAAAAATACTGCAAAGTCAGTTAGAAAATTATTTCCTAAAATTATTCTCAATGATTTAAGAAAATTCCCAATCAAACAAGTTTCAATTGATACACAGAAGCCTTTTATTGTAAAAGCTGACTTTATTCTTACTTTAAATAAGGATTTTCAAGCTTTGAGCCACAAATTCTCCACTTATTTCTCCAAACAATACAAAATTGAAAAACTAACCGGGAAATTAGAAAAATGGTACGATTTAGAATTTACAGATTTCATCAAAGAACTTAACAAAAGTATCAAAAACGTTGGGGGCTCGCAACTATCTAAAAAAGATGAACTCGATTGGATGGATGTATTTGAAGAATACAAAATGAAAGCCCAAGAACTAAAATCTGAAATTGATAAAACCGACAAAGAAATAGACCAAATGGTGTATGAATTGTATGGTTTGACTGAGGATGAAATTAAAATTGTGGAGGGGAATTAGAAAAATTCGTATTCAAAAAGTAAAATAATCTACACGTGTGAGCACCTTAAAAGAGGTAAGTTATTTTACGGCAAAATGAATTTTAGAGTCGAATTAATTTTAAATACTTTCTCAAGGTTTAATTCGTTTTTCTATATCCATTCGTTTATGTAAAATACGTATAATTTCGATGTAATTATTTACCGTATTTGCTTTAAAATACACTACATGAGAATTTACCTTTAAAGTAAAATAGGGTTTAATTGGACAGATTTTTATATTTTTAGAACTAGGATTTTTTGCTATAAAATCAAAAGCTTTGAGCAATTCAAGATAATAAAAGTCCGCTTGGTTCTTTGACCAGGTTTTAAATGTATAAATCCAAATCTCCTCTAAATCGAGCGTTGCTTTTTCTGTTAATACATACTTTAGAGGATGATTTACGTTTTCCATACTTTATTTCGAAACAACATGTTTAGTATGTAGCATTTTCAAATGTTCTTGAGGATCAAAGTCAAAATTTAAACCACTATTTTCGCCAATTTCTAGTTCCTTTTTTAAGTAATCCAACTTTTTCTCTTCAACTTCCAACAGTCTTAATGCTTCTCTTATTACTTCACTAGCAGAGGAATATAAACCTGAATTAACTTTATTTGAAATGAAATTTTCAAAATGTAAACCTAAAGAAACAGATGTGTTTTTTCGCATAAAACTAATTTTTAACAAATGTACCAAATATTGGTAACAAATACAAATTCACCTAAATAAATTGTTATGCAAATGCTAAAAACATCTTCTCAAGTGGATATTCCAGAACCAAAAGTTATTTTAAAAGAGGTAAGTTATTTTACGGAAGAATGAATTTTAGAGTCTTTTTTCTTAAGTCTAGAAATCTTATCCGCCAAGGCGGACTAAAAAAGTGGACAAATAGTTTGACTCGTTGCTTTTCCTTTACATGTCCCATAAGTCAAGCCAAATTCATGGGAAAAAAACTGATCTCGCCCTAATTTTGAAATCACATAATCAAATGAATAGCCAATGGCAAAATTTTCTCTAAATTTTATTTGCAACAAAGCTGTAAGTGCGTCTCCATTTCTAAATCCAACACCGAAATCTATTTTGTTACTGTAATTTAAAACCAAGTTCAAATCCATTGAAAGTGGACCTTTTGGAGGAATACGCACCAAAACAAAAGGTAAAAGTGTGAATTGATTATTGATAGATTTTCTCAATCCTGCGCTCAAAAAAGTGTGAATTTTAAAGCGAGAAGTTGTTCCAATATTATCCCATTTGCTGCGAATTAATTCATGAAATGAGGCACTTACAAAATAATTTTTGCCATTCCACCAAGCGCCGAATGTTGCATCAGGGGAAAAATAGGAATTGCTTTCATTTACAATTGGGTCTGGAACTAAAGTGGTAACTTTTTGCTTGTCAAAAACCCATTGCTTAAATCCTGCTGAAAGTCCAAGTGAAAGACGTGTGTCTGCTGTGAAATTAAAATGTCCTGCATAAGACAAATTAAATCGATTCATGGTAAATGGACCAATTTTTTCTGTTTCATATTTGAATCCGCAACCTTGTCTTGGCGTGTATTCTTTTTTTCGTAAAGTATAAATTGGCGTACTAAAAGTTAAAAATCCACTGTTTGGCGAACCCTCCAAATTTGACCATTGATTTCTATAAACCGTTTTAATTTCTAAACATTGCTTTAAACCAACAAAAGCAGGATTGATGGAATACATGTTCCAAAACCATTGACTGTATTGCGGAATTTGTTGAGCTGAAATATTTGTGGATAAAAGGAACAAACACAAAACTAATGTCTGTTTATAAATTTTTAAGTCGAGGCATTTTAAAAAATTTAATTTTAAGTTAGCCTGAGCTAATGCAAAATTTAATTTTTTGGAATAACGATGAGTTAAGAATTTAGAGTCAGTCATTTTATTATTTGATTAAACTTACGCTTCCTTTAATTATTTTATCATCCCCATTTCTCAAATCAATCGAATAATAAAACACAGACGCGTCGGCAAGCTTTCCATTAATTTTTCCATTCCATGCCTTTTTTTCGTTGTAGCCAATTGAAGTAAAAACCATTTGTCCCCATCGGTTAAAAATTTGGACCAAACAATTTGGATATTGAATTAAAGCAGGAATTTCCCAGGTATCATTATATCCATCTTCATTTGGAGTAAATGAATTCGTAATTTTCAGCAATAAATCAACTGTAACAACTGTTTCATCACTTAAAAGACAGCCATTTTTTTCTCCAGTTAGAAAATAACTCGTTGTAAATTCAGGATTCACAACTGGATTTAAAATCTTATTGTTTGTCATATAAGTTATGGGCGACCAATAGAAAGTGTCAACATCTGAACTTCCATCTAATATTACTGTTTCACCAGGAATAATAAATTTATCTTCCCCTGCATTTACACTAAATGTCTCCACAAAAATTGGGGGGGAAATAAAATTTTGCAACACAGGACATTGCAAAAAACAAGAGTTTGAAACAGACAAGACATCGTTGTTTTTTAGAGCAGAAGTTTGAAACATAATTCCTGAAGTAACTGCTACTAATTCACCGTTGATAAACCATTGGAAAGCAGAACTATCCGGGCAGTTGAGTGAGTTAGCTTCAAAAGTAGCGACATAATTTTGACACAAAGAATCTTGTCCAAAAATTGCTAATGATGGATTTATGCGATTTACTCCTACTCCACTTAAAACTACATCCATTGAAACCTCTGCTGCTTTCGTAATTCCAGCTCCATTTTTTGCTCCATTTATGACAAGATAATAAACTGTTGAAGGCAATAAAATGGCGTTTATAGAAAAATTTGTTGTAGCATTTGTTACACAATTTCCGAGAACTGAATAAGTTGTTGCATCGCAAGGCGCTAAAGATTCAATTAACGTTGCTTGTATTTCATTACCTTGATTTGCATTGCTTTCAAATACTAAATTAGAAAAATCAATCTGCGCATTTCCACCTAAAGAATTAGAAATGAATTTTAGCCAAACTGTATTGTTTGGTGTAAAACAAAATGAAAAATTATCATCACAATTGGCGCAAAGGGTTTTTGTGGCAGCAATGTTATTTATCGAAAAATTGACATTGGGACAAATTTCTAATGCTTGACCACAATTATCGTAACTCACTTGCGAAAATGATAAACTTCCGACAAAAAGACTCAAAAATGCATTTAACCAAACATTAACAAAAAGTTTTTTTTGATTCAAGATGCTTGTATTTACTCGATTTTTAATCACTTGATAAAATTAATTTGTATGTAAAATTAGTGAAATTACTTCTATTTCAAGAATTTTTATGACTTTTGGCATAATAATCGTTTTGTGCAAATCAAATTGGGAGTCAATCTCAGATTAACAATTCAATTAATTAAAATAACGCTTTATGAACACGAAATCTCTCGAATTCACCTATAAAAGAATAAAACGCATGAGTAACAAAAAAATTACATTATCGATCGTATTTTTAATGACTTTTTTGTCTTTGTTTGGTCAAAGACGAAAATTTGTTGACTATGAAAAAGACTCTCGTTGGTTCTGGACAGCAAACTATGGAGTAACCTGGAACTCAACAGATGTTAAAAGTAAAAATGATTGGGGTTGGGGACTAACCCTAGGTAAATCATTTAATTACAATTATGGAAGATTAATTTCCTTTGACATCAGAGGAAGGTATTTAAAAGGTGATTGGTATGGTCAAAACAACGACACAACTGGTTTTAATTATACAAATAAAACCTTAAGTGCCGGAAAGACTAATTATCAAGATAGTTTAGGCTACTCTTTGAATAATTTCTACGCTAAAACCTATGAAGGTTCATTGGAGTTGGTTTTACACGCAAATAAATTCAGAGAAAGAACTGGTTGGGATTTATTCGTTTTTGGTGGAGTGGGAATTACCGCTTTTAAAACAACTGGAAACTTATTGAATAGCGAAGATTCTTTAGGAGGAATGTATAAATACGATGAATTAACAGAATATTCAACAAGCACATTAAATGGTGTTTTGGACGATTCTTATGAAACAAATTTAGATGGAAGTGCTTCTAGAGCAAATTTTATTTTTACTCCAAGTCTGGGATTTGGTATCGGTTATCAAGTTTTCCCTCGTTTTTCGATGGGATTAGAACATAAAACGACTTTTACGCAAGGGGATAATTACGATGGTGTAAATAATCCTGCAGGAAAATACAAAAATGATTGGTATCACTACACAAGTGCTTACGTTCGTTTTCATTTGAAAAATCGCCATATTGGCAATTCAGTTTATACTGATGAAAAAAATTACGATACACAAGTTGATGCGCAATTGCCACCAGAAGTAATTTATACGACTCCAGCAATATCTGGAACTACAGTTGACAATCCAAATTATACAATTCAAGCCTTGGTAAAAAATGTGAACGGTCGTGATAACATCAATTTCCGTCAAAATGGCGTTTTTATAAGTAATTTCAGTTACAATGCGTCAAGTGATAAATTGGTGAGCCAAGTTGTGTTGCAACCTGGACAAAATGTATTTGAAATTATTGCTTCAAATGCGTATGGAACAGATCAAGAAACTACAATTATTATATACAGGCAGCAACAGCAGGCTTTGCCGATTGTAACGTTTCAAAATCCAGCATCAAATCCTCAGACAACGTCAAATCCGGTATTTAACCTGAATGCACGTGTTTTAAATGTTCAAACTGCTAGCCAAGTTTCTATGTTGATGAACGGGCAAACGTTTTCAAACTTCAATTTTAATCCTGCTACAGGAAATTTGTCTTCGGTTTTAAATTTAACAGTTGGAACAAATGTAATCACTATTTCAGGGACAAATGCTGCTGGAAGTGATACCGAAACAACAACAATTATTTACAATCCAATTCAAACGGAGCAACTTCCCGTTGTGTATTTTGTGGACCCAAATCGCAGTCCAATAACAGTTTTAAATCCATCCTATTTGATTAATGCTGATGTATTGAATGTTGTTGGAAGGGAAAATATTACATTTAAACAAAATGGGAATGTGAATCAAAATTTCACTTACAATGCGAATAGTGACGATTTCCAAAGTTCTGTTATTTTAGTTCCTGGACAAAATGTATTTGAAATTATCGCTTCAAATAGCGCTGGCTCTGCTCAAGCAACGACCATCATTATTTTGGAAGTAGCTGCTATAAAACCACCAGTTGTAACAATTACAAATCCTTCAGTTTCTCCATACAATAGCGAAAACAGTTTATTTAATTTAAGTGCAACAATCTTAAATATCACTTACCAAAGTCAAGCGAAAGTGACTTTAAACGGACAAAATATTACAAATTTTGTTTTCACAGCAGCAAATGGAAATGTTTCTGTGATGTTAAATCTAGTTGAAGGAACAAATATGATTGTTGTTACTGGAACAAACGGTGATGGAGTTGATTCAAAACAAGTCGTTATCATTTATAGAAAAGCGACAGTTCTCCAAGCTCCTTTGGTGACTTTTACTAATCCAAGTATTTCTCCTTACTATACAGATATTTCTACCATGAAAATTTCTGCAACAGTTTTAAATGTTGATGGTAGCGCAAATATCAATGTAAATATTAACGGGAATAATTTAACAAATTTCAATTACAGCGCAGCTACAAAAGTTGTTTCCTTCAATCAAACTTTACTTGAAGGAGCAAACGTTGTTGTAATTACGGGAACAAATAATGTAGGGGTTGATTCTAAATCTACAACAATTATTTACAAAAAAGCAGAAGTTATTGTTCCGCCGATTGTTACATTTATTGATCCAATTTTGAATCCAATGACTGTTTTCACTCCAAGTTATGCTTTAAAAGCAAAAGTACAATATGTTGCCTCTAACTTGAATATTCAGTTAAAAATCAATGGAATTATTTCAAATGCATTTACATACAATGCGTCAACTCAATACATGGATTTCAGTTCTGCATTGATAAATGGTGCAAATATTTTTGAAATTACTGCAACAAATACTGCTGGGCAGGATTATAAATCTACAACAATTATCTACAAACAATCTGAGCCATTACTTCCGCCAGTTGTTATGATTACTGTTCCAATTGTAAATCCTTACACAACTGGAAATGCAATAACTCCAATTGAAGCGACAGTCTTAAATGTTGAAAACCAACAAAACATTACTGTGACAGTGAACGGAAATATGTTTTCTGGATTCTCATACAATAGTTCAACTAAAAAAGTGACTTTCACAATGTCATTAAACGAAGGAACTAACACAGTGACAATTCAAGGAACAAACGCTGCTGGTCAAGCTACTGACTCGAGAACAATTATCTACAAAAAAGAAATTATTGTAAAACCCCCATTTGTAACTTTTATTAATCCAAGTCAAACTGGATTAACTGTAAACAATGCAAATTACGCAGTAAAAGCTTCAATCATAAATATTGATAACGTAGGTCAAGTTGTTGTTTCACAAAATGGATTAGCAGTAAATCAAGCTTTATATACGTTTAATTTTGCAACAAAGGAATTGACTTTCAATACAGGTTTAAGTCTAGGAAATAATATTTTCACTATTCAGGCGACAAATGTTTCTGGAACGCATAGCGCATCAACAAATATCATATATAAATTAGATGAAAAACCATGCGAAAAACCAGTAATTACATTTGTAAATCCATTGTCTTCTGGGACAGAAATCGCAATGGGAAATAGTAATATCAAAGTGAAAATAATGAATATCACCAATGCAAATGAAGTGAAACTTTTGTTGAATGGTGTAGTACAAAATTCTGGCTCTTACAATCCAAGTGATAATATTTTTAATACAAAAATCACTTATACTTTAGGCCAAAATATCATTGAAGTACTTGCGAAAAACGCATGTGGTGAAACAAAAGCTACAACAATAATTACATACAAACCAGTTGGAGAGCCATGTAAAACGCCAATCATTCAGTTGATACAACCAATAAATATGGTTTCAACAGTTGATATTAATTCTATGGAAATAAGAATGGGAATTTTGAATATTTCAAATCCGTCCGACATTATTTTCAAATTAAATGGAGTTATAAAAACCTTCACTTTTGATCAAGCACAGCACATTTTGATTTCTAATATCAATTTGATTGATGGATTAAATACAATTAGTCTTCAAACTTCAAATGATTGTGGTTCTGCAAATTTAGATGTTAAAATAACTAAAAAAGTGTGCACAAAACCAACGGTTAATATTTCTAATTCTTCAGTTCAAAATGGTGGGCAAACTATCATTGAGACATTCAGCATGGATGGTAATTTACAAGAAATAATGAATTCTACACAATTTACAATTACACAAAATGGCAATATAATAAACTATGTTTACAATGCAGTTCAAAAAACATTTAGTGTAAATTCGAGTTTAGCACTGGGAATAAATACCTTTGTTTTAAGAGCAACGAATGAATGTGGACAGGATGTAAAAGAAATAAAAGTTACTCGAATTAAAGATCCAAATGCTGTTGCGCCAAAAGTAGTTATTACAAATCCTGCAACAAGCCCATTTACAACTAATAACGGAGCATTTAATGTGCAAGCAACTACACAATTTGTAACTGCAGCAAATCAAGTGTCTATGACCATTAATGGAAGTTATGTAAATGCTAATTTCAATTTACAAAATGGATCATTGACTTACAATGCAACTTTGGTTGAAGGAAATAACGTAATTGTTGTAAGTGCTGCAAATCAATATGGTTCTTCAAGCGATACAAAAACGATTGTTTATCAAAAACCAGTTGTGATTCAAAAACCACAAATCGTGTTAATAAATCCTGCTTCTTGTCCTGCGACTTTAGCTTTAGGAAATAATGTAATTTCTGGTTATATTACTAATATCACTGATTTGAATCAAGTAAGTATCAAAATCAACGGTGTTAGTGTTTCAAACTTCAACCCTATTTTGGCAAATGGAAAATTAAATTTCCAATTTAGCGTAAATATGTCTGAGCAAAACAACAATTTGAACTTACAAATTAATGCTCAAAATCAAGGAGGTAGTGATGCTAAATATTGTTTGTTAAAAATACCGTATGTAGATCCAAATGCCTGTATTCCAACTGTTGGAGCAACTTTTGCGACAGATTCTAAATCTGCTTCGGTTACAAGTACTAAAGATTTATCGAATGTAGTTTTAAAATTTGCGGACGGAACAACTCAAAAATTTGAGGGACTTAGCGGAATGTCAGGAACTTTTAGCGGAACCGGAGCAAATGCTGGAAAATGTATTGCTGGTGTTTGGATTAAATCTGGTTGCAATTCGAGCAATGATGGTCCAGGATATGGACAATGGATTGCAAATTCTCAAGATGTTTCTCGTTGCAGAACTACTACTGGTGCAGATTGCAAACCATTGTGTGGAGCAACATTTGCAGATGATTCAAAATCAGTTTTATGCACAAGTTCGAAAGATTTGATTAATGTAGTAATTAAGTTTTTCGATGGACAAGAGCAACAGTTTTCAAGTTTAACTGGAAAATCAATTAACCTTTCAGGAACTGGCGCAAATGCAGGAAAATGTATCACAGGTGTTTACATTAAATCAGGTTGTAACAGCAGTAATGCTGGTCCAGATTACGGTGAATGGATTGCAAATACCAAAAATTTATCAAATTGTACAACAACTGGTTCGCAAGGAATGATAAAAGTTGAAACAAATCCAACGAATGGAGGAAAAACGACAACAATTGATCCCGTGAAAACGCCGATTAAAAGACCAGGAGGAAGATTATAAGATTAACTTTTAGCAATCTTTATGCTTTAAAGTTGTTAAAATGATTATACCAGCAATTTTTTTTGCTGGTATTTTTTTTCAATTAGTGAAAAAAATCAATTAGGTTTTTGCACTTAAAATAGGAAAAAATACTTCTTTGTAAGCAAAAAAATCACGTAAAAAAAACGCCTCTCTTTTGAAAGGCGTTTTTCTGTTATAGAGTTTAAAGTTAACTTACTTTTTTACTGCTGCTTCAAAAACAGCTTTAAAAGCTTCTGGATGATTCATTGCTAAATCAGCTAAAACCTTACGGTTTAATTCCATTCCACTTTTTCCTAAAGCACCCATGAATTGAGAATAGCTCATTCCGTGTTGACGAGCTCCAGCGTTGATACGTTGAATCCATAAAGAACGGAAATTTCTTTTCTTTTGTTTACGACCTGAATAGGCGTATAATAATCCTTTTTCAACAGCGTTTTTAGCAACTGTCCATACATTTTTTCTTCTTCCAAAGTAACCTTTGGCTAGTTTCATCAAGTTCTTTCTTCTAGCTCTTGACGCAACGTGATTTACTGATCTTGGCATATTTTTAAGTTTTTTAATAAGGAGTGCAGTATTGTTTCAACTGACTTATGTACTCGTTATTTGGTTAACAATTTATTAAACCGCAAAGCGGACTACTTCATACAAAGTTGTAATTTGATATTTGATAAATCAGCATCGTGTACTAATCCAGCATGTGTCAAATTACGTTTACGTTTAGTAGCCTTTTTTGTCAAAATGTGGCTTTTGAAAGCGTGTTTACGCTTGATTTTCCCACTTCCAGTGATTGTGAATCGCTTCTTAGCACTAGATTTTGTTTTCATTTTTGGCATTGTACTTCTTTTTTTTAGAGTTAAACTTCTATATCAGCATCTTTCAAGTTGAGAACTGAGAGATGAAAGTTGAGAGTTAAATTAACTTTCCGTTTTCAGTTATCAGTTTTCAACTTATTTATTTCTTTTTCGAATTAATCATTATGATCATTTTCTTACCTTCTAATTTTGGCAATTGCTCTACTGCACCAACATCACCCAATTCTTGAGCAAATTTCAGTAATAAGATTTCACCTCTGTCTTTAAAAACGATTGTTCTACCGCGGAAGAAAACGTAAGCTTTCACTTTACTTCCTTCTTCTAAGAATTTACGAGCATGCGCCAATTTAAAGTTGAAATCGTGATCGTCTGTATTTGGTCCGAAACGAATTTCTTTAACAACAACTTTGCTTTGTTTTGCTTTTAATTCTTTTTGTTTTCTCTTTTGATTATACAAAAACTTTTTATAATCTAAGATTTTACATACAGGTGGCTTCGCATTTGGTGAAATTTCAACTAAGTCCATTTCTTGCTCAGTTGCCAAAGCAATCGCGGCAGCTACGGACATTACTTGTGGTTCTTCACCTTCAATTACAAGGCGAATTTCCGAAGCAATAATTTTATCATTAATACGATGTTGAGCTTCTTCAACTCTCCTAACAAATGGTCTGGAATTTTTCCTCATTCAATTAATTAAATTTCAACTGCCAGTTGTTTTTCAACGGCTTCTTTTACTATTTCTATAAACGCATCTTGTGACATTGCTCCTCTGTCTCCCTCTCCTCTTTGTCTTACTGACACTTGATTTTGTTCAAATTCTTTCTCACCAACAATCAGCATAAAAGGTATTTTGGCAATTTCCGCATCGCGTATTTTCTTACCAATCTTTTCGTTACGATCGTCAACGAGACCGCGAATATCGGAATTATTTAGGAATTCTGAAACTTTTTCTGCGTACTCATTGTATTTCTCTGAAATTGGAAGTACAATAAATTGCTCTGTAGCTAACCATAATGGGAAATCTCCTGCGCAATGTTCTAAAAGTACAGCTACAAAACGTTCCATCGAACCGAAAGGTGCACGGTGAATCATAACTGGACGATGTTTTGCGTTGTCAGCTCCAATGTATTCTAATTCAAAACGTTCTGGTAAATTATAATCCACTTGAATTGTTCCTAACTGCCATTCTCTACCCAACGCATCTTGTACCATGAAATCCAATTTAGGACCATAGAAAGCAGCTTCTCCATAAGCCACAACTGTTGGTAAATTCTTTTCTGCTGCTGCTTCGATTATTGCATTTTCTGCTTTCACCCAATTTTCTTCTGCTCCGATGTATTTCGCACGATTCGTTTTGTCACGCAAAGAGATTTGCGCTTTAAAATTTTGGAAATCCAATGTTTTCAAAACGTATAAAACGATATCAATTACTTTTTTGAATTCGTCTTTTACTTGATCTTGCGTACAGAAAATGTGTGCATCATCTTGCGTAAATCCACGAACACGCGTCAAACCATGTAATTCGCCTGATTGCTCGTAACGGTAAACAGTTCCAAATTCAGCAAAACGAGCTGGCAAATCTTTGTAAGAACGAGGTTTTGATTTGAAAATCTCACAGTGATGCGGACAGTTCATAGGTTTCAAATAAAACTCCTCATTTGGATCTGGCGTTTTAATTGGTTGAAATGAATCGGCACCATATTTTTCGTAATGACCTGAAGTCACATACAATTCTTTGTTTCCAATGTGCGGAGTGATAACTTGCTGATAACCAGCTTTACGTTGTGCTTTTTTCAAGAAATTCTCCAAACGCTCTCTCAACGCTGCACCTTTTGGTAACCACATTGGTAAACCTTGTCCTACTTTTTGAGAAAAAGTAAACAATTCCAACTCTTTACCTAATTTTCTATGGTCGCGACGTTTTGCTTCTTCTACTTTTTCTAAATACTCTGTCAATTCAGAATTTTTAGGAAATGTGATTCCGTAAATACGTGTTAATTGTTTATTTTTTTCGTCTCCACGCCAGTATGCACCTGCAATTGAAGTCAATTTAACTGCTTTAATAAATCCTGTATCAGGAATGTGTGGGCCACGACATAAATCAGTGAAATTTCCTTGCGTATAGAAAGTTATTGTTCCGTCTTCTAGCTCGGATAACAATTCCAATTTATAAGGATCTTGCTTTTCTTCAAAATATGCAATTGCCTCAACTTTAGAGATTTCTTTACGAATAAATTGATTTTTAGCTTTTGCCAATTCTTTCATTTTCGCCTCTACTTTTTCCAAGTCCTTTTCGGTGATGGAATATTCCATGAAATCGATGTCGTAATAGAAACCATTCGTTACGGGAGGTCCAATTGCCAATTTAATCCCAGGAAAATGAAACTCAAATGCTTCGGCCATCAAGTGAGCAGACGAATGCCACATAGTTGATTTGCCTTCTGCATCGTTCCAGGTTAACAGCTGTAAATTACTATCTTCAGTTATCGGTAAATTAGCGTCTTTAACTGTATCGTTAATTTTTGCCGCTAAAACGTTTCTTGCAAGACCTTCTGAGATACTTGCTGCAATTTGTAGTGCTGATGTCCCCAGTTCATACGAGCGAACGGCACCATCAGGGAAAGTGATTTGCATAAAATAAAAATTAGGTTGCAAAGATACTATTAATCAAAAATGAATTGAATATAATTTGAGTAATTTATCATCTAAACGGGAACTGAACGACACTTAGTTATTTGAACTTCTTATTGTGCAACAAATCGATATCGGATATAGCCATCTTGTTTTGAAGAACCGCTATTGAACTTTGAAATTCCCGCATATTTTAATGCTTGTTCGCGCATACAAGAAGTTGCATTTTCACAACGACTTTCATCTATTGTTGTTGCTATTACTTTCCCAAAGTTGTCAACTGAAATTAGAACAACAACAGTACCTACTGAGCCATGTCCGCATGTATATCCAGGATTTCTCACAAACCAAT
>CANLGD010000053.1 GCA_947490145.1 Flavobacteriia bacterium | reverse complement strand
AAGTTCCTGCAACGTCTTGTCTTCCTTTATCGCTTCAATAGCAACTTTTGCTTTAAACGATGCACTAAATTTTCGTCTCTCTTTTCTCATATTCAACTGTTAAAATTACACTTTAATCAGCTGTCCGAAAAATTGGGGGTATTATACTTAGATGCGGATTGCAGCTACAATTATGATGCAATTCAACAAATAATTGTGCCGTTTTACATGGATTCAAAAATCGGTGGAGTGGGAGGAAACGTAATGGTTCGAAATTATAAAAAATCCTTAGCAGCAACCTTACAGGCAATTGAATATTACGACACGATTTCAATTGGACGTGTAGTTGTTTCACAATTAGGGATTTATAGAATTATTTCTGGTGCTTTTGGTGCTTTTCGTGCAGATGCAATTAGTCAAATTCAAGGCTGGGATATTGGCCCTGGTTTGGATGGAGATATCAGTGTGAAAATCCGAAAAATGGGTTATAAAGTGAAGTTTGCCTCTGATGCTGTTTGCTTAACAAATGCTCCAGATACGTTTAGGAAATTAGCAAAGCAAAGATTGCGTTGGGATAAAAGTTTGATTCGTTTTAGAGTTAGAAAACACCGTGATGTTTTTTATCCGAGCCAACATTTTAATTTTTCCAGTTTTTTCTCTTTTTTAGAGAACATTACTTATAATATTGTTTTGAATGTGAAATGGTACATTTATTTTATAGACATGGTTTTTAATTTTCCACACGAATTGTCTTTTATTCTAACAATGAATTTTTTCCTTTACACATGCACTAATTATTTTAAATTTTTAGTTTTCTCCTTATATCGAACTGAAAAAAACACCTCAATTTCTTACTTTTTGCCTTACATTCCTTTAATGGTAATCTATTTTGGTTATATTATTTGAGAATTGTAAGATCAATAGCTTATATTCAAGAATTTTTCTTCAAAAAATCGTACGATGATCCTTGGAACCCACCAAAAACTTCAAAGTATGCAAAAGAATTGGGTTTGTAAAATTTAATTTCCAGCAATCGTAACGAATCCTTGATAATCATATTGTTCCCCGTTTTTTAATTCTCCTTTTAAAAGGATGAAATAAACACCGTCACTGCATTTTTTTTGTGTTTGTAAATCTACACCATTCCATAAATACAAAGGTTTCTCATTATTTTTTGTTCCTTCATAAACACTAATTCCCCATCTATTTAAGATTGTTACATTAAAATTTTTGAAATTATCCTTAAATAAATTTAAAATTGAATTTGGCGTATTTCCAACAGGATTTGTAATGATATTTGGAACAATTACTTCGATGTTATCTAATTCAATTGTTTTAATAATTGTATCAGAACAAATTCCGTTAAAAGCTATTAATCTGACTAAATTACTATTTCCTGAGGGATAGAAAATTGGATCTTCTGCAGTTGATTGCTCACTTTGATTAATGAGCCATTCTAAATTTGAATAATTTAGCGATTCATCTGTCAATTGAACCGAATATCCACTTGATATTTCATTTATTTCGTATGAAAACAGAGCGGTAGGATTTTCAAGCACATGAATAACATCTGTGTAATTATAAGTATTGCTGCAATTATCAGCAGATATAATACTAATTTGAAAACTATAATCTCCAACTGAATTATTTGAATAATTTACTTGATTTTGATTTGTAAAAATTATTCCATTACTGAATGTCCAAGTTATATTAGAATTCAGTTGATTTGGCGTAGCTTCTAAGAAAAAAGTACCTGGGACACATGCGGTTGAATCAAAGGGTAAAAGATTTAATGTTGGTGTTGGTAAAATTGTAATTATTATGCTATCCCTATATTTACATTGCGGAATATTGCTCACTTCACACCAATATACGCCATCATTTGAAACTTGTTTTGTTGCACTTGAACTTCCGTTTTCCCATAAATGAGTATTCCAAATCGTATTATTTATATCCTTTAAAAGCATGTTTTGACCTTGACAAAAACTTGAATCAGTTCCCAAACTTATTGGAAGTGAATTGTCATAAGTTAAATTGAAAGTAGTTTCGTAATTCTTATTGTTGAATTCAACATGCAATTCGTACATTCCATTTTCATTTGCATAAAAACTGGTGTCAGTTAATGGTAAGCCCAAACTATTATTCCAATACAGTAAAGAGTCTTCTGATGGAGTATTCCAAAAATATTCTGTCAAATTTTCATGGAAATAATTTACAACGGTGGAATCGTTATAACAAACAATTTGATCCGGAAGTTCAATAATCAATTTTGGAAAACAAATTTGGTGCAAGTTTGTCATTTGACCTGTTGAGGCTGTAAATCCCCAAATAACTTGAGAATTACCATTGAATACTGTATTAATAATATCTTGATTGAAAGTAAACCTCAAATTTCCATCAAAATACATGGATAAATTTTGTGTGATTGGATCCCAAACAATTCTTGAATTATGAAAATTATTATCTTCAATGTTCGCATTATTTGGTAAAAGTGAAATTGCTGGAATAGCTGGTGGACTGGTAACGTTAGCATTAACGACTAATTGCGTGTGGTCTTCTTGGATGTCAAAATATTCATTGTTGAAAAATGAGTCAAATTCGATTGCAATTGATGGAAAAATCCCTTGAGTTCCATTTGCTGTTCCATAACCTAGAGCTCCGCCATCTTCACCGTAAGTATTAGAGCTTGGGTCTCTTAGCAGGAATGAAAATCCATCCGCACCTCCATCATTGGATCCTATAAACATGCAAAAGGTTGCATCAAAAGCTAGATTCAAATCGATTGTATCTAAATCCCAAACAGCTCCCTGTTGCCAATTTAAATTTTCTGTTAAAGTAAAACATGCTTCTGCGTCAACACAATTGATGTTTGGAATAGTTGGAACGCTAAAAGCTCCACCAATCGTCTGAAAAGGTTGACAAATCGATAGGCTTGAATTAATTAGAAAAGCAGTTATTGCAATTATTTTATAAGATTTTATCATGATTTTATATATTGTCATATTGACACTTAGCAATACAAAAATATTAAAAAAATGTCACAAAATTAAAATTGTTTACATTTTTTTTGAATGTTAACAAGATCGATTCCATAAACTTGGTTTTCATATTCATCGTTTAATATTTAAGACTCATATTTGTTTTGCTATAATTTTAAAATTTAATATTGTGTTTAAAATAAATAATATTAAATTTACACCCTATTTTTGGCTCACTTATGGTAAATTCAAATTATGGGGATTATTTCCCGCTTGTAATTCAGGCAGTTGTAGCTTTAGGTTTCGTTGTATCGACTTTGATTGCCACGCATTATCTAGGTCCTAAATTAAAATCTAAAACAAAAAATTCAAATTGGGAATGTGGAATCGAATCCGATGGCGATGCTCGGTTTCCTGTTTCCATACGTTATTTCATGACTGCTATTCTTTTCGTTTTATTTGATGTAGAGGTGATTTTTTTCTACCCTTACGCAGTAAACTTTAAAGCCCTAGAACTAGAAGGACTTTTAGCTGTTATTATGTTTGTAGCCTTTTTCTTAATAGGCTTTTTATATGTTTACAAAAAAGGTGCATTAGAATGGGAAAAATAGAAGATTTACAAACAATCAATGGAGAAGGTTATCAACTTTCTCGCTTAGAGCATGTTCTTGCAACAGCAAGAGCAAATTCAGTTTGGCCATTGCCTTTCGCTACTTCATGTTGTGGTATCGAATACATGGCTACGATGGGAAGTAATTATGATTTAGCTCGTTTTGGAATGGAACGAATGTCATTTTCTCCTCGTCAAGCGGATTTATTAATTGTTGCTGGAACAATTTCAAAAAAATTGGGACCAATCTTGAAAAAAGTTTACGAACAAATGGCTGAACCAAAATGGGTTCTTTCAGTTGGTGCTTGTGCTTCTTCAGGTGGAATATTTGATACGTACTCAGTTTTACAAGGAATTGACAGAATAATTCCAGTTGACGTTTACGTTCCTGGTTGTCCTCCTAGGCCAGAACAAATTATTGATGGAATTATCAGAATTCACGAATTAGTGAAAAATGAACCTTTGAGAAGAAGGTATTCTGAAGAATATAAACATTTGTTGCACGACCATAATATTGAAACAAATGAGTGAATTTACATTAAACAATGAAACAGTTTTAGAAAGAATTTCTACTCATTTTGGTGATGCAATTCTTTCTAGCGAAACTCCATATGATTTACTTACTTTAGTTGTTGAACCAACTAGAGTGCACGAATTAATCAAATTCTTGAAAGAAGATGAAGCACTTCAAATCTCTTTCTTAACTTTATTGGGTGGAATTCATTTTCCAGATAATAAAAGAAAAGAATTAGGCGTAAATTATCATTTACATAGTTTGATTCACAATTTTAGAATTCGGTTAAAAATTTATTTTTCAATAGAAAATCCTGAAGTTGACTCAATTGTAGATTTGTACGTTGGTGCAAATTGGCAAGAAAGAGAAACGTATGACTTTTTTGGAATTACTTTCAAAGGTCATCCAAATATGACACGAATTTTAAACGAAGACGATATGGATTATTTCCCAATGAGAAAAGAATATCATTTGGAAGATGCAACTCGTGAAGATAAAGATGATCGCTTCTTCGGAAGATAAATTGAGGAATTATGAGTAATTGGATCGAAGAAGAAAAATCATCGCTTTTAAAAAGCAATCAAAATGAAAAACCTCAATTGTCTAAAGAAACAATTGATGGAGATATTGCAACCCTAAATTTAGGGCCAACTCACCCTGCAACTCATGGTATTTTTCAAAATATCTTGCGAGTTGATGGTGAGAAAATTTTGTCATCCGAACAAACTATAGGATATATTCACCGTGCATTTGAAAAATTGGCTGAAAGAAGACCTTTTAATCAAATCACACCAATCACAGATAGATTAAACTATTGTTCTTCTCCAATCAATAATATTGGATGGGAAATGACAGTTGAAAAATTAATTCAAGCTGAAATTCCAAAACGTGTTGATTACATGCGTGTTATCATCATGGAATTGGCGCGTATTGCAGATCATTTGGTTTGTAATTCAGTTGTTGGTGTTGATACTGGTGCATTAACTGGTTTTACCTACGTTTTTCAAGAAAGAGAAAAAATCTATGAGCTTTTTGAAGAAGTTTGTGGTGCTCGTTTAACAACAAATATTGGAAGAATTGGAGGGTTCGAAAGAGATTTCTCACCGACTTTTCACTATAAATTAAAAGAATTTTTAAGAACTTTCCCAAAAGTTTTTAATGAATTTGATTCTTTACTAGCAAGAAACAGGATATTCATGGATCGTACAATGAAAGCTGGTCCAATTTCTGGTGAAAGAGCATTAGAATATGGATTTGCAGGGCCAAATTTAAGAGCTGCTGGAATTGATTACGATGTTCGCTCAATGAATCCTTATTGCTCTTATCAAGATTTTGATTTCAATATTCCGGTTGGAGTTAATGGAGATACTTACGACCGTTTCATGGTTCGTCAAGAAGAAATTCGCCAAAGTCTTAGAATTATCGAACAAGCTGCGAAGAATATTCCAGAAGGAAGTTTCAAGGCGGATTTACCTGATTTTTACCTTCCTCCAAAAGAGAAAGTTTACAATAACATGGAAGCATTAATTTATCACTTTAAAATCGTGATGGGTGAAACACCAATTCCAGCCGGAGAAGTTTACCACAGTGTTGAAGGTGGAAATGGAGAGTTAGGATATTATTTAGTAAGTGATGGAGGCAGAACACCTTACAGACTTCAATTCAGAAGACCTTGCTTTTTATACTATCAAGCATATCCTGAAATGATTACTGGTTCAACTATTAGTGATGCAGTTTTGACTTTAAGTAGTTTAAATGTAATTGCAGGAGAACTTGATGCTTAATTTAAATTAAAAGAAATTGAAAAGATAAAAGACCAAAAGATTCAAAAGTCAAGACAATCCAAGTCCTGACTTTTGAATATTGAAATCTTAAAGTCTAAAAAAATAAAATAAATGAGTTCACAAATACATATTCCAATATCTGAAAGACATAGCGAAAAGCCCGTTTTCAGTCCTGAAAAAATGGCTGAGGTTCAACGTGTCATTAGTGAGTATCCTGAAGGGAAGTCAAAAAGTGCTGTTATCCGTATTTTGCATTTTGCTGAAGACGAATTTGGTGGATGGTTAAGCATTGAAACAATGGATTATGTTGCTGAAATTCTAAATATCGAGCCAATCGAAGTTTACGAAGTTGCAACTTTTTATACCATGTTTAATGTTGAACCAATTGGTAAATATGTTTTCGAAGTTTGTCGCACAGGACCATGTATGTTGGTTGGAAGCGATAATATCATCGAATATATTGAGAATAAATTAGATGTAAAAGTTGGTGAAACAACTAAAGATAAAATGTTTACTTTGAAAACGGCTGAATGTCTTGGAGCATGTGGTTACGGACCAATGTTACAATGTGGAAAAAAATACCATGAGCATTTAACAAAAGAAAAAGTAGATACATTAATTGATGCTTACCGAGCAGGTAATACAAATATTGAAATCTAATGGGAAGAAGATTGTTGTTAGAACACGATGCTGTTCCAGGAATAGAAACGTTTGATGTTTATCGAAAAAACGGTGGCTACCGTTCTGTTGAAAAAGCATTAAAAACGATGTCACCACAAGAAGTTGTTGAACAAGTTCAACTTGCTGGTTTACGAGGACGTGGTGGTGCAGGATTTCCTACTGGAATGAAATGGTCTTTCTTGGCTAAACCTGAAGGTGTTCCAAGATATTTATTGTGCAATGCAGATGAATCTGAGCCAGGAACTTTCAAAGATCGCTACTTGATGGAAAAACTTCCACATTTATTGATTGAAGGAATGATAACGTCAAGTTACGCTTTAGGTTGTAATTTGTCTTTTATTTATATTCGTGGAGAATATATGTGGATTTTAGAAATTCTTGAAAAAGCAATTGCTGAAGCTTATGCCAAAGGATTTTTAGGAAAAAATATTTTAGGTTCTGGTTTTGATTTAGATTTACGTGTTGCTCCAGGTGGAGGTGCATATATTTGTGGGGAAGAAACTGCTTTAATTGAATCTTTAGAAGGAAAACGTGGAAATCCAAGAATTAAGCCACCATTTCCTGCTGTTAAAGGTTTGTGGGGATGTCCAACTGTTGTAAATAATGTTGAAAGTTTAGCTGCTGTTGTTCCGATTGTGAATGATGGTGGAGAAGAATACGCAAAAATCGGAATTGGTAAAAGTACTGGAACTAAATTAATTTCTGCTTGTGGAAACTTGGCCCGTCCAGGTGTTTATGAGATTGAAATGGGAATGACAGTTGAAGAATTTATTTACGGAGACGATTGGTGTAGAGGAATTGCAAATGGTAAAAAGCTAAAAGCTTTTGTTCCAGGAGGTTCGTCAGTTCCAATTTTACCTCATTATTTAGTTACTAAAACTGCTGCAGGAGATGACCGTATCATGAGTTATGAAGGATTGTCTGAAGGTGGTTTCGCATCTGGTTCAATGCTTGGTTCAGGAGGATTTATCGTTTTTGATGAGGATCAATGTATCGTTAGAAACACATGGAATTTTGCTCGTTTTTACGCTCATGAATCTTGTGGACAATGTTCTCCTTGTCGTGAAGGAACAGCTTGGATGGAAAAAGTACTACACAGACTTGAAAATGGTCAAGGATATATGCACGACATAGATTTGTTAGCTGAAATCAACAAGAAAATTGAAGGAAATACAATTTGCCCACTTGGAGATGCTGCTGCTTGGCCAGTTGCTGCTGCAATTCGTCATTTTAGAGATGAATTTGAATGGCATGTAAATCAACCAATTGAATCACAAAAAAGAAATTTTGGCTTGGCTTCTGTTCCAACTTTAGTGTAATTAGATAATAAAAAAGAAAATAAACGAATTATGGTAAAAGTAACCATTGACGATAAAACAATTGAAGTAGAACCGGGTACAACAATTCTAAGTGCTGCTCGTCAAATCGGAGGAGAAGTTGTTCCGCCAGCTATGTGTTTTTACAGTAAATTACCAGGAACTGGAGGTAAATGTAGGACATGTTTAGTTGAGGTTTCACAGGGTTCTGAGAAAGATCCTCGTCCAATGCCAAAATTAGTTGCATCTTGTTCCACTCCAGTTATGGATGGAATGGTTGTGAAAAATACTACTAGCGAAAAAGTAAAAGTTGGTCGTGGCGCTGTCGTTGAATTTTTATTGATAAATCATCCTTTGGATTGTCCTGTTTGTGATCAAGCGGGAGAATGTCATTTACAAGATTTAGGTTTTGAAAATGGGGGAGAAGGTACTCGTTACGAAGAAGAAAAAAGAACGTTTGATCCAGTTGACATAGGAAATAAGATTAAATTACACATGAACCGTTGCATCTTATGTTACAGATGTGTTGCAGTTGCTAATCAATTGACTGACAAAAGAGTTCATGGCGTTTTGGGTCGTGGAGAACATGCAGAAATTAGTACTTACATTGAAAAAGCAATTGATAATGATTTCTCAGGAAATATGATTGATGTTTGTCCAGTAGGTGCTTTAACAGATAAAACTTTCCGTTTTAAAAGCCGCGTTTGGTTCTTGAAACCAATGGAAGCTTCTTGTGAATGTTCCAAATGTTCAGGAAAAACAGTTGTTTGGATGTTTGGTAATGAAATTATGAGGGTAACTGCTCGAAAAGATCAATATGGAGAAGTCGAAGATCAGGATGGTAAAACTGGCTGGATTTGCAACGATTGTCGTTTTGAGAAAAAAGACATTTCACAATGGAATATAATTGGACCCAGAAAAATTAACAGACATTCTGTGATTTCACAAGGGAATTATGCAAGTCCAAGACAAACTATTAAAAAATTAAACTAAGAGAGGAATGTTAGAAAAACTAATTTTAGTTGGTATAATCTTTACTATTTCTTTAGTAATAGCGATGTATGCAACTTATTTTGAACGAAAAGTTGCAGCTTGGTTTCAAGATCGAATCGGACCAGATAGAGCTGGACCATTTGGTTTGTTGCAACCGCTTGCTGATGGTGTTAAAATGTTCTTGAAGGAGGATTTTATTCCTAGAAATTCAGATAAATGGCTATTTATTATGGGGCCTGGTATTGCGATGTTTACATCTTTAATGACAAGTACAATTATTCCTTGGGGACCAGATATTGTTACGGCTAGTGGAAATATTGTTCTTCAAGTTGCTGATTTTGACATAGGAATCTTATTCATTTTGGGAGTTGTATCAGTCGGAGTATATGGAATCATGATTGGAGGTTGGGCTTCAAATAATAAGTTTTCTCTTTTTGGAGCAATTCGTGCTTCTTCCCAAATGATTTCTTACGAACTTGCAATGGGAATTTCAGTGATTACCATAGTAATGATGACTGGAAGTTTGAGTTTAAGGGATATCACTGAAGCGCAACACGGAATGAATTGGAATATTTTTTATCAGCCACTTGCTTTTGTAATCTTTTTTGTATGTTCACTAGCGGAATTAAATCGTGCTCCTTTTGATTTAGCGGAATGTGAGAGTGAATTAATTGGAGGTTACCATACAGAATATGGTTCTATGAAACTTGGTTTTTTCCTATTTGCTGAGTATGTTGGAATGTTCATTTCTTCGGCAGTAATTTCAATTTTATTCTTTGGAGGTTACAATTTTCCAGGAATGGATAGTGTAGAAGGAAATACCTTAGCTGTATTAGGCGTTGTTGCATTATTTGTTAAAATATTCTTTTTCATATTTGTAATCATGTGGATTCGTTGGACTTTACCTCGTTTCCGTTTTGACCAATTAATGCACTTAGGCTGGAAAAGATTAATTCCTTTAGCTTTAATTAATTTATTAGTAACAGGATTAGTAATTGCTTTTACAAGCGGTTGGTTTAATTAATATTTTAGAATTAAAAATATGCAAAGTCTATCAAATAGAAGTAAAGTAGTTTCAGATAAACCAATGACGTTTATGGAAAAACTATATTTACCTGCGATTTTAGGAGGAATGTGGATTACATTTACACATTTATTCAGAAAACACAATACCTTAAAATATCCTGAACAAACAAAAGCTTTTGCTCCAGTTTACAGAGGAATGCACGTTTTAAAGCGCGATGAGCAAGGTCGTGAAAATTGCACTGCCTGCGGTTTATGCGCTGTTGCATGTCCTGCAGAAGCAATTACAATGGTTGCTAACGAACGTGAACAAGGTGAAGAACATTTATACCGTGAAGAAAAATACGCGGAAATTTATGAAATTAATATGTTGCGTTGCATCTTTTGTGGCTTATGCGAAGAGGCGTGTCCAAAAGAAGCAATTTTCTTAACAGACAGACTTGTTCCTACAGAATATGAAAGAGCAGATTTCATTTACGGAAAAGATAAATTAGTAGAGTCTATGGATTATCGTATTGATATTACAGACAGACAAAGTACCGGTAAAAGAACAGAAAAATGAGTATAGAAATATTAGTTTATATCCTTGGAGGTTTAACTGTAGGTTCTGCCTTAATGGTAGTTTTAAGTAAACATCCAATAAGAAGTGTCATGTATTTAATTCTGACTTTCTTTTTAATCTCAGCAAATTATATCATGTTAAATGCTCAGTTTGTTGCAATCGTAAATATGATGGTTTATGCTGGTGCAATAATGGTTTTGTTCTTATTCGTCTTAATGTTATTAAACTTAAGTAAAGAAAACGAACCAAAATCTTCCCTCTTGGTGAAAATTGCGTCAGCCTTGGCTGGTGGGTCTTTGTTACTTGTTTTAGTTGCAGCGATTAAAGACACAGTTGTTTTGCAAGTTGCTGAAAAAGTAACGGATAACGCATCTGGTTTGGTTCAAAACTTAGGACACTTATTGTTTACAAAATACGTCCTTCCTTTTGAAGTTTCATCCATTTTGTTTATCGCAGCAATCGTTGGAGCAGTATTATTAGCAAAAAGGGAATCACAAATAATCGAGTAATATGATTTTAGCAACAGTTTTTGAATCTGGCGTATCGATTCAGTTTTATTTAATTTTCGCAACAGTACTTTTTGTTATAGGTGCTTTGGGAGTTATGACGCGTCGAAATTCAATCATCTTATTGATGTGTATTGAATTAATGTTAAATGCAGCAAATTTACTTTTGGTAGCATTCTCATCTTATTTTGGAAAAGCAGATGGTCAAATATTTGTATTCTTCATCATGGTTGTAGCTGCTGCAGAAGCTACTGTTGGTTTATCAATTTTGGTAATGGCCTACAGAAATGCTCGTACAGTTGACGTTGGAATTTTTAATAAATTAAAAGGGTAAAAAATGACAATAGAAACAATCATATTAAGCATTTTAGCACTGCCATTACTTGGAGCTTTAATCAACGGGATTTTTGGGAAAAACCTTCCTAAGAAAATTGTTGGTACGATCGCAACTGTTGTAATGTTTGCTTCTTTTGGATTAGCTATTACAGCCTTTTCATCTTTACATGAAATGAAAATTGTGCATTTATATCAATTTATAAATTTCGAAAGTTTTCACTTAAATTTTAGTTTGCAAGTTGATGCACTTTCCATTTGGATGACTTTAATTGTAACTGGTGTAGGTTCATTGATTCACTTATTCTCGATGGGATACATGAGTCATGACAAAGGATATTACAAATTCTTTACTTACTTAAATATCTTTATTTTCTCCATGTTAATTTTGATTTTAGGAAGTAATTATTTCATGTTATTCTTCGGTTGGGAAGGTGTTGGAATTTGTTCTTACCTACTAATCGGATTTCACTTCAGTGATGAGAAAAAAGGACTTTTGAACAGTGTAGCCGCAAGAAAAGCATTTATCATGAATCGTATCGGAGATTTAGGTTTATTGATTGGCTTATTCTTAATTTTAGCTCAATTCGGAACACTTGAATATAGAGAATTAGCGCAAATGATTTTAGTTGAAGGAATAAACCCAACAACTTGGATGATGTTTGGAATTACCTTTTGCTTATTTATTGGTGCAACTGGAAAATCTGCTCAAATCCCATTATTTACTTGGCTTCCTGATGCAATGGCGGGACCAACTCCTGTTTCTGCATTGATTCACGCTGCGACAATGGTTACCGCTGGTATTTTCCTGGTTGTTCGTTCAAATTTCTTATTTGAATTAGCGCCAATGACACAAGACATTATGCTTTACGTTGGTTTGGCTACTTCTTTAGTTGCCGCTTTTATTGCCATGCGACAAAACGACATCAAAAAAGTATTGGCTTACTCAACTGTTTCTCAATTAGGATTTATTTTTGTTTCACTTGGAATGGGCGGTTATACTGCAGCAATTTTCCACGTTACAACACACGCATTTTTCAAAGCACTTTTATTCCTAGGTTCAGGTTCAGTAATACATGCAATGTCTGATGAACAAGATATTCGTCAAATGGGTGGTTTGAAAAAATACATTCCAATTACACACATTACATTTTTAATTGGAACTTTAGCAATTGCTGGTTTTCCTTTTCTTTCAGGGTTTTTCTCTAAAGATGAAATTTTAGCTCACGCTTTACATCACAACATTATAATTTATATTTCGCTAGCTTTCAGTGCTTTATTGACTGCAATTTATATGTTCAGATTATATTTTGTTGTTTTCTACGGTAAATTCAGAGGTTCAGATGAGGTAAAACATCATTTACATGAAAGTCCATTAAACATGACTTTACCTTTAATGGTTTTGGCTGTACTTTCAGTAATTGGTGGAGTTTTGAATATTCCAAGTTTATTTGGAGAAGGAATCTCTCATTGGATGTCACATTTCTTGGAACACACAACTTTAGGTTTAAGTGCTGTTGATCCAGTTCACTTATCAAACGGACAAACAATTATGTTGATGACTTCAGCTTCGATTTTAACAATCATTGCTTTAGTTGTGTCTTATTTCATTTATGTGAAAAAAGAAAGTGTTCCAGTTTCAGATGATAAAATTACAGGATGGGTAAAACTTTCTGCAAACAAATTGTATTTAGATGAAATCTATAATTTCTTATTTGTGAAACCAATTGAATTAATTTCAACTTTTGGACACAGATTCTTTGAAGTAGCTTTCTTGAATAAATCAATTTATGGTTTTGCAAATTTAGTTGGAAAATCAGGAGAAATTGTTCGTAAATGGCAATCTGGAATTGTTTCTAGTTACATTTTATGGATGGTTTTTGGCATCGTTGGATTAGTATTATATATTATCATAAAAAAATAAGGATTTGGAACTTTTAATTATTCCCTTAGTATTTGCACTTATTGCATGTTTCTTACCGAAACAATCGCTTAAATACGTCAGCATTGCTGGAGCAGTAACTTCTTTAGTTGTTGCTTTAGTTCACACTTTAGCTTATTGCGGATCTTCGCATTACGTTTCAATTTTCGACCCAAATCATGTGACAACTTTTGGTTTAACATTCAAAATGGGTTACGATGGAATGAGTTTATTCATGGTGATTTTAACCAATACAATTATTCCATTGATTGTCTTGAGTAATTTTAAATCAGAAATTGCATCTAATAAAAAATTCGTTTCGATGTTATTTTTAATGCAATTTGCTCTTATTGGAGTTTTCACTTCCATGGACGGAATGATGTTTTACATCTTCTGGGAAATTACATTAATTCCAGTTTTCCTTATCGCATTATGGTTTGGAGCTGAAGAGCGAAAAAAAATCTTAACTAAATTTTTCATTTATACCTTTGTAGGATCTTTAGCAATGTTACTTTCATTAATTGCGCTTAAATCTACAGCAAGTAGTTTTTCTCATGCTGATTTAGTGGCAGTTCAATTGACTTCTCAAACTGCATTTTGGATTATGGGCGGATTCTTTTTAGCTTTTGCCATCAAGACTCCAATTTTTCCTTTTCATACATGGCAACCTGATACCTACACCGTTTCTCCAATGGTTGGAACAATGTTACTTTCAGCTTTGATGCTGAAAATGGCACTTTACGGAATGGTTCGCTGGATGATTCCACTTGCTCCTGAAGCGATGGAAAGTATGGTTCCGATTGTTGTTATTTTATCTTTGATTGGAATCGTTTACACTGCGATTTTAGCAATCAAACAAGCAGATATCAAACGCATTTTTGCTTTTGCTTCTATTTCTCATGTTGGATTAATTGCAGCAGGAATTATGGTTTTTACAAAAGATTCAGTAAGTGCTTCTTTCCTGCAAATGTTTAACCACAGTTTAGTAGCTGTTGGTTTATTTTTATGTGCAGGAATATTAGAGCAACGTTTAAAAACAAGAAATTTATATGAATTAGGTGGAATCGCAAAATTAGCTCCGAAATTTGGTTTCTGGTTTGCTGTAATTGGTTTTGCATCTGTTTCAGTTCCATTTTCTAGTGGATTTATTGGTGAATTTTTATTATTAAAAGAATTATATCAATACGAATGGATTATCGGAGTTCTTGCAGGAACAACTTTAGTTTTTGGAGCAGTTTATACTTTGAGAGCTTACCAATTAAGTATGTTCGGAGCACCAAAACACGAATCATTTATTGATTTAACTTGGAATGAATGGATTGTATTTTTCGTAATAGGAATGTTAGTTTTAGCAATCGGTTTGTTTCCACAAGTTATTTTTGACTTCGTAGGACCAAGTATTGACAAGTTAATGGAATCAGTTGAATTATCAAAAAATATCGTAGAATAAGATGGAAGCGTTGATTATAATTTTTATCACAGGATTGATTTCCATGTTTATTGCAATGACTAAAAAACCTTTTTTGGTTTTGATTACTGCAATGATTGGTTTGTTAACTGCAATTAGTTCTCTTGTTTATCAAGTTAATTTTCCTTACGAATGGTTAAATTACGATGGATTAAAATTCGATGTATTTTCAAACATGTATGGAATCGTAGCCTTGGTTTTTGGTTTGCTAATTATTTTGGTTGGTTACGAAACGTTCAAAAAAGAACCTGAGCACACAGGAGAATACATTTCATTGTTGTTATTTTCTTTGTGCGGAGTTTTATGCATGTTGGCGTTCACGGATTTGTTCATGTTTTTCTTAGGTTTAGAAATCCTTTCAATTCCAATCTATGTAATGGCAGGAAGTAGAAAAAAAGATTTAAAATCGAGTGAAGCTTCCATGAAATATTTCTTTACAGGAGCTTTTGCAACAGGAATTCTATTATTCGGTATTGCTTGGTTATATGGAGCAGTTGGAACATTTAAAATTGATGAAATTGCTGCAGCGATTCAAAATCCAACAACGCATTCATCTTTATTGTATGTTGGTGTTATGCTTATTTTAGCTTCATTTTTATTCAAAGTTGGTGCAGCTCCATTTCACTTTTGGAGTCCTGATGTTTACGGAGGAAGTCCAAATATCGTAACTGCTTTCATGGCTGCGGTAGTGAAATTAGCAGCTTTCGGAGCATTCTTAAAATTGTTTACAGTTGCTTTTGGTGGTATTCATGATTTTTGGGCGCCAGCATTAGTGATTTTAGCAATTTTAACCATGTTTGTTGGAAATTTATCTGCTATCAGACAAACGAAATTCAAACGTTTAATTGCCTATTCAAGTATCACGCACGTTGGTTATGCCTTGATGACAATCATTTCATCAAATATGAATAATGCATTCAACCTTTGGACATATTTATTAGCTTATGGTTTCTCAATAATTGCATTAATTGTAGTTTCAAAAATTGTAGACGACGAAGACGATGAATTAGCTTCTTACAAAGGTTTTGCGCGTAAAAACCCATTCGCAGGTTTTGTATTGATTTTAGCTTTATTATCCTTAGCTGGTGTTCCACCTTTAGCGGGATTCTTTGGAAAATACTTAGTTTTCTCAAGTGCTTTTGCAGATTATCCTTGGTTGGTAATAATCGCTTTGGTAAATTCTGGAATTGCAATCTATTATTATCTAAGAATGATTTCTTCATCGATGTCGAAAGATGACAATGAAGAACTTGAAGCTTACAAAATTAATCCAGTTTATACAGTAGTTTTAGCTATTTGCGCACTTGGAATTTTAGCTGGCGGAGTTGTGGCGATGTTGTAAGATAATCCTTGTTTAAAAAGAATAATTAATGCTCAGGTAAAACTGGGCATTTTTTTAATCTTAAACGTTTTAATTTATTCTAACATGCGATTCTTGTAACTAATTCCATAAATTGTGCAAAATTAATATAACCAGTGATTCTTAACTTTGTTGAAAATCAAGCTTATGAAAACTGAAAAAATATTAGTTGCCAATTTAAAAACCACTTGCTGTGAAAAGACAATAAAAGGTAAGATTTCAGAAGTCGAAGGTGTGGAAAATGTTACTATAAATCAACTAAAAGAAACCGTTACCATTCAACATTCGGGAAAAGCAATAACTGATGATTTTACGGATAAACTTCACTCAATTGGATATCGAGAATATACAATACTATAAGCTGAAGGATCTATTTTAACAAACTCAAGCGATAGATTCTCAATTCGTCCCAAGAAAATTTATCTCCATTTTTTTCTTTAATTGGCGTAACGGATTCTCCATTAAAGTCTTTAAAAGCTTCAACTAATTCTGCGATTTTTTCTTCTTCTAAAATTTGATCTAATTCTAGTTTTTCAGCTTTTACCAATTGTCCAGCATGGCTAAAAATCGTACTTTCTGATAATAATCTTTCTTTGGCAATTTCACTTATCGATTTACCTGCTAAAAACATATTTAATGTAATTTCAGCTGTAGGAATTTTTTCAAATTTTGCTTTTTTAGTGCCTTTCGCTTTTTTAAGAACTATTTCTTCTTCATAATCTTGTTCTTCTTCCAAATCAAGCAAACTCATGTTTTGTCGAACGTCTTGTTTCGCTAAAGTTAATTTCGTGAATTTGTATAATTTCAACTCATCGTTCCAAATTTGATCTTTTTGAATTGGTTTTTCCAAAATAATTGCTTCTAACATCAAGCGAACTTTCTTCAAATTTAAAATTACATCTGTTTGAATTTCATCGATTTCAATTAATTCATCCAAGTAAGTTTTGATTTTTGGTTTGCGTTTTATTTCTTCAATTTTTTTTAAGGTAGTAAATAAAATTTCATCTAATGTTTTGTAAAAATATTCGTACGCGGCATCAATTCTTTCTTTTAAAAATGTAAGGTCAAAATCTGGTTCTATAAAAATTCTGCGTAATTGATTTGTGAATTTTATTGCTGGTTCACCCAAACCGTCCACTTTTTTAGCTTGATGAACAGCCCAATCTTGATGTTTCATTTTTTCACCTTTAATTGGTGATGAGATGTAAGATGTTGCGTGAATTCTCCACGATGAGATTAAATTATTCAAATCAAAAACTTCCGAAAGTCGCTCTAATAAATATTTTTTTGTCTCATTAGTTAAAGCTAGAGAAAGCGATTCTTTGTCACTTTTATTTTGAGCGTAATTAATTACGTTCTTATCACTTTGCATGGATGTTGTTGTGAAAGGTTTCAGTAAAACCAATCCTTTCAAACTACGTAATCGACTGAGTGCAACATAAGCTTGACCTGGTGCAAAAGCTTCAGAGACATCTAAAATTGCTTTGTCAAAAGTTAAACCTTGACTTTTATGAACAGTAATTGCCCAAGCTAATTTCAAAGGATATTGAACAAAAGTACCAATTACTTCGTCATTAATTTCTTTGGTGTTTTCATCAACTGTATATCGTATATTTTCCCATTCGTATTTATCTAGTTCAATGGTTTTTTTCTCCTCCGGAAATTCTACAAAAATTTCATTTTGAGAAATAGCTTTCACAACACCCATTTTTCCATTAAAAAACAATTTTTCAGCTGATAAATCATTTTTAATAAACATAACTTGTGCTCCAACTTTTAATTCTAAATTGGTGTCTAAAGGAAATAAATGTGGAGGAAAATCTCCCGTAACTTCTGACTGATAAATTACAGATTTTTCTGTTAAATGATCTAATTCTTGCTTATTAATTTGGTCAGCTTTATAATTGTGTGTTGTCAAGGTAATATAACCAAAATTTTGACGTGAATCAAAACTTGGTTTTAATTGTTTGTTTAAAATATCGGTATCAGTAGTGGTAATTTGATTGTTTCTTAAATTATTTAAAATGCGAATAAAGTCTTCGTCGTCCTGACGGTAAATTTTTTCTAATTCAATGTAAATTGGTGGTTTTTCTTGTAGTACTTTTGAATTAAAAAAGAAAATTCCACTGTAATATTTACATAAAACACTCCATTCTTCATTTTTAACAATTGGAGGAAGTTGCATTAAATCGCCAATAAATAAAACTTGAACTCCACCAAAAGCTTCATTTTTCTTGCGAATATTCCGCAAAACCCAGTCAATTGCATCCAATAGATCTGCCCGCAGCATACTAACTTCATCAATTATTAGTAATTCTAAGTTTTGAAGTAATTTTTTTCGTTTGGTATTGAAACTAAAATGACGCATCAAGGTATCTTTTGTTTCAATTTTGAAGCGATCTGAAGAACTTTGAACATTTCCAAAATCTGGAACAAAAGCGGAAAATGGCAATTGAAACATAGAATGAATCGTAACTCCACCAGCGTTTAAAGCCGCAATTCCTGTCGGGGCAACAACAACGGTTTGCTTGTGCGTGGAACGAATAATTTCCGTCAATAAAGTGGTTTTTCCAGTTCCAGCTTTTCCAGTTAAAAAAATTGATTGTTTGGTTTGATTGATGAAATCTTTTACAATTTCGGCAGGTTCTTTTGTGTGGGGCATTTTTTAAAATTTATACTAAAGATAATACAAAAATCTATTTTGACAAGTTAATTTAAAATATATTTTTCAGCTTTTTAAATCAATTCCCTCTATTTTCTATATTTTTGTTGCAATGTCTGAATTTTTAAATACCCCAATTGAATTTTTAAAAGGTGTTGGTCCACTTCGTGCTGAACTTTTGAAAAAAGAATTGAGTATATTCACTTTTGGAGATCTATTGGAATATTTTCCATTTCGTTACGTAGATCGTTCGCATTACAATACGGTTGCAGAACTTTTTCAATTGGAAGGTCATGCGCAAATGAAAGGTTTTATAACGGACGTAAAAGAAGTTACGACTGGAAGAAATAAACGTTTAACAGCCAAATTTCAAGATAATACAGGAGTAATTGAATTGGTTTGGTTTCAAGGCGCGAAGTATATTTTACCCATTTTAAAAAAAGGAATTCCTTTTCAAGTTTATGGCAAGGCAAAACTATTTGGTTCTTCATTTAATATTCCGCATCCTGAAATACAAGAATTAGACAAAACTGATCCCTTAAAAGGTTTGAAGGCGGTTTATCGAAGCACCGAAAAATTAAGTTCAAAAGGCTTACATTCGAAAGGTCTTGAAAAATTAACGAGCACCTTAGTTCAAAGTTTAAACCGCCATATAGTGGAAATTTTCCCGCAAAGTATGATTCAAGAATTAGGACTTTTGGAAAGGGAAACTGCTGTGAAACAAATTCATTATCCACAAAATGAAGAATTAGCAAAAAGAGCAAGTTTTCGTTTAAAGTTTGAAGAATTATTTTTCCTTCAAATGGAATTATTACTAAGGAAACAAATCGCTTTGAGTAAAGATAAAGGATTTATTTTCACTGAAGTTGGCGATATATTCATGAATTTCTATTCTAATCATTTGCCTTTTGAACTGACAAATGCCCAAAAAAGAGTTGTAAAAGAAATTAGGGCGGATTTTAGGAAAGGTTTTCATATGAATCGCTTGATTCAGGGAGATGTTGGAAGTGGAAAGACAATGGTTGCATTATTAGCAATGCTAATAGCGGTTGGAAATGGTTTTCAAGCAGCAATGATGGCACCAACTGAAATTTTAGCCCAGCAGCATTTTGAATCAATTAAAGAATTGGTCAAAGATTTATCAATTCGTGTTGAAAAACTTTCTGGTTCAAGTAAAAAATCTCAGCGAAAAATCCTTCATGAAGCACTTGAAAATGGAGAAATACATATTTTAATCGGAACACACGCTTTAATTGAAGATCCTGTAATTTTTAAAAATTTGGGTTTAGTTGTGATTGACGAGCAACATCGATTTGGTGTGGCTCAAAGATCAAAACTTTGGAAGAAAAATGTTAATCCTCCGCATGTTTTAGTGATGACTGCAACTCCAATTCCGAGAACTTTGGCTATGACAGTTTATGGCGATTTAGATGTTTCTGTGATTGATGAACTACCTCCGGGAAGGAAACCGATAACGACTGAACATCGTTTTGAGAACGATCGATCTTTGGTGTTTGGATTTATGAAACGTGAAATTGCCTTAGGACGACAAATTTACGTTGTTTTTCCCTTGATTCAAGAATCAGAAACCTTGGATTATCATAATTTAGAAGAAGGATACGAATCAATTACACGAGCATTTCCTTTGCCCGATTTTCAAGTAAGCATTGTTCACGGAAAATTAAAGCCTGAAGTCAAGGCTTTTGAAATGAATCGTTTTGTGGAAGGAAAAACACAAATTATGGTTGCGACAACGGTAATTGAAGTTGGAGTAAATGTTCCAAATGCTTCGGTTATGATTATTGAAAGTGCAGAACGATTTGGACTTTCACAATTACATCAGTTGCGCGGCAGAGTAGGTCGTGGAGCAGATAAATCATATTGTCTTTTGATGACAGGAAACAAACTTTCAAAAGAAAGTAAAAAGCGTTTAGAAACAATGGTGCGAACGCAAGATGGTTTTGAAATTGCGGAAGTTGACTTAGAATTGCGTGGTCCAGGAGATTTAATGGGCACGCAGCAAAGTGGAATTATGGAGTTGAAAATTGCTGATTTGGCAAAAGATGGTAAAATTGTTGCACTATCAAGAGAAAAAGCAAGAGAAATTTTGGAGAAAGATACAAATTTGAATTTACCAGAACATCAATTTATACGCGAAAGAGTCGTGAAAATTTTGCAAGAAAAACCAAATTGGGGAAAGATTTCTTGAAAAATGCAGAGTTAAAAGTGAAAAATTAAGAATTTGTATCTAAAATAGGTAGTATCTCATAAAGTGTGTAAAGCTAAAAAGTTATTCTGAAAAAATATTGACCTCCTCCAAAAAGGTCAAAATATTTTTTCGGAAATAACTTTTTTAGTAATTTTAACACACACAATATGAAAAAAGAAGATTTATTAAGTAGTT
>CANLGD010000052.1 GCA_947490145.1 Flavobacteriia bacterium | reverse complement strand
ATTCCATTCGCTACAAACTGTATCAGACTGAAATACAGAAGCAAATCGCATATTTTTATTTTCAACATACACATCGAGGTAATCTGAATATTCCCAAATAAATTCTGCTTTATTGAAGAAAAAAGAATGAATATTATCGGAAAGTGTATTATAAGCAATAAACAAATTTGAACCTTTTTCAACTCGATTTAAAATAGAATCAAATTCTTCGGTTTTCAATAAAAACTGATCACCTATAAAAAAATAAGAGGTATTGTATTTTGGTAAACTCAATGAATCGATTTCTTGGTCGATTATTGTACTCGTTTTTTTTGTTTGAAATTCTAATAATTCGTTAAAAAGGAAAATTCCGTTGGGATTTTTATCTTCCACAGAAAATGTTTCTTCCCATTCCGTGGAGACAAAAGCTTTATTAGAAAGTGATGTACTTGCTGGGTCTTGAAATAAATAGAAAACAATCAGCGTGAAAATGACAATCACAGCGGCAAATATGACGAGTAATTTTTTAGGCATTTTCTAAATCTTTGTAGTTTTTATTCAAGTGAACAGCTAGTTTATCGTATTCAGCGCGGTTAATTTCATACTCTCCATACCAAACTAAATCATAAATTCTCACTGATTCTTCGAAATCAGCGGGATTGCTCTGAGATTTTGCTTGTAAAACATAATCGTAATTTGTCAATTCTTTTTTCCACTTAATGCGCTTTAAGCGAATCATTTCCTTTAAAATAAAGGTGAAATAAATTCGAACGCATTCTCTAAAATCACCCTGATTCATTGCTTCTTCCAACCGCAATTCTAACTCCGTTTTTGAAATTAATGTTGGATTCCAATCGTCTTGCGTAATTTTAGAAATGACTTTTTTATTTCTAGGCTTGTGATTTTTAACAATGTAATAAACGACAAAAATCACTGCAATTGCCAAAATAATTATCAAAAGTGTTTTCCAAAAAGTTCCTGAAACTAAAGGTGGATCAACATCGGGTAAGTCCAAATCAGGCGTTTCTAAATCCGGTGTGTCAAACTCGATTGGTTTTGGTTTTCCCATTTCCGGATCCAAAGGCTTGTTTCCTCCAGTTCCACTTCCATTTCCTCCAGAACCACCGCTTCCACTTTGTGATCCATTTTTACCCGAGCGTTGTTTTTGAATTTGTTGCGAAGAATAGTTTTTTGAGGAATTATTTCCTGAGGAAGACGAAGAACTGGAACTGGAAGTTTCACTTTCATCACCCATTTCAGCAGGGGAATCGCTATATGTATTTTCTGGACCTTTGTAAGTTTTGCTTTTTTGGTAAGAATAATTTTTCTGAAAATTTTGCAAGGTAGGTCTTTCCTTTTGGGAAAATATTCCAAAAGTTAGAAAAATGAAGGTTAAAAGTGCAACCTGTTTCATACTTTTAATAGAGAATTAATTTCCTCATAATCAACATCATTCTCCTTAACCCTACTTCTTTTTCCGAATTTTTTAAACTCATTTTTTAAACCCGAAGCACTTTCTTTTTCATGTTCGTTGTAAGCCAAAAAGTGCATTGAAATAATCCATAAAGGTAAAACGCATAAAATGAACAGAATGTACACAATTTGTCGTACATAATTGGACCAAAACCAGCGGTCAAAACCAAAAGTGTCGCAAGTACTTTTTACAAAATCTGCCAACATATCCAATAAATCTCTAATTGGTGGATCTTCCAACAAATTTCCATCGTGAATACTTCCCACAAAAGCGATTGGTTGTAAAAACAAAGCGAAAATGGAAGTGAAAATCATCAATGTTAAAAGTGAATTACCGTAAGATCGTAAACTGTATTTCCAGCCTAAACTAAATTTATTTCCATTCGTATCGTTTAAAATTCCAGCAACAGTTCCATTCAAATAAAATATAGGTAAAGCAAACAGCAAGATGAAATACCAATACCAAGGAATATAAGAAATGGTATAGAATAAAAATAAATTTCCTACAAAAACTAAAAAGATTCTTTTTGCAAAAAAAGAAAAAAACGACTTCCAAGTAAATACTTGATTTATCGCCGAAAACGTATAAGAAATTGCAATAAAAAGAAGTGAAATAATAAATGCCCAACAAAAATTAATTAAAGTATCTTGGCTCGTTTCATAACCAAAACCCATCATGATTTCCAGTTGTTTAGACCAATCAAAATAATGATTTGTGGCCATTAAATCTTTGTGTAAATCATTTTGAAAGTAGGTTAAAATCAAAATCAAGGGGAAAACCATAAATATATTTATTCTGAAAAATTTACTAAAATGCAGTCTGTAAAAACGAAAAGTATCAGACAAAATTTGCCCAATTGTTCTAATTTTTTCCAGATTAAATCCTGAATTTGGAAATACATTTACTGTTTCTTCTTCTGTCACTAATTCTGGATATTTTCGCGCGACAATTGTTGGATAAATTACGTAATAAAATAAAATGATCGCAAAAGACAGCAGAATCAAGGTCCATTTTGTCCATTCAGCTAGTTCGAGGTAATTTGCTGTTACATAACTTTCTAAAAATCCTGCAAGAATGATAAAAGGAACTAAACTTAACATGATTTTTAAACCTCTTTTGGCTGAAAGTTGCAATGATTGTAAGCGAGAATAATTTTTGGGGAAAAGCCAGCCATTTCCCATTGTGATTCCTGCTCCTGCGGCTAAAACCAAAGCGGAAATTTCAAATGCACCATGTATCCAAATTCCTAAAAAAGACGTTATTAAAAGTCCTTTTGTGGCAAAATAATATTGAAATGTTCCAATCATTATGGAATTTTGGAACAAGAAAATATGCGATCCAATAGTGAAAAATATGCCAAAAATAAAGGTGTAAAATGCTACACGTAAATTATTGGTAGTAATATCGATAAACATACCCAGATTGCTATCTGTTTCATACACTTTCAAAGGATTTCCTTTGGCGATGTTTTCTTCGGTCATTTTAACATAGTCTGCCCCAATCACATTTGCTGTAAAATCTGGATCATAATGTGTTGAAATTGCTCCAATTGCTGCCCAAATTGCAAAAACGATAAAAGCGAAAAGTAAATTTTTTCTCGCACGGTAAATTTCCAAAGGCAAGGAAACTTTCCAAACGGTAAACACTTTTTTGAATGATTCTCCTTTTTGAATGTGTAAACTTGTATAAACGCGTTGCGCCAATTGATTCAAGTAAACACGCACCGTTCGTCGGTTATAGAAAGTTTGTGCGTAACTCAAATCGTCCGTAATATCCATATACAAAGAACTCAACTCTTCTGGGTCTTTGGATTGACTTTCAGAAAGCTGTTCAAAGCGATGCCACTTTTCCTTGTTTTGTTCTATGAATTTGGTTTCTTTCAAATAGGATTTTTTTCTTAGGTGTAAATCTACTTATTTTTTGGAAATAAAAAAAATTCAAACAAACGCAAAAATCAATTTTTTATTCTTTTTAATCAACGGTTTTAGGCAGCGAATTAGATTTTCTTTTGCTTTTGTTTTAAGGTCTAATTGTCCGGCATTCAAGCGCATTTTATTTCTGTCGCCAAATTTATACCATTCTGAATCGTCTTTCAATTCAATGACTTTTCCGATTGTATATTCAGAAGTTGACAATAAACCCACATTTCGGATTTCAAAAACATCAATTTTAGCTTCGTTTTCTGCGTCTTTTGAACACGAAAAAATAAGCATTACTAAAAGTGGAATATAAAAAAATCTCATCATAAAATTAGTGTCAAAAGCTGCACCAAGAATTAAAATGCAATCAAACTCATCATTTCAACGCCAATTCTAAGCGCTTCTTCATCAATGTCAAATTTCGAGTTGTGCACACCTTGAATTATGCCTTTTTCTTCGTTGCGAACTCCTAATCTGAAAAACGAAACTGGAATTACTTGAGAATAAAAAGCAAAATCTTCAGAAGTCAAACGAAGTGGTAAATCTATGACGTTTTCAGTACCAAAATGTGTAATTGCCTTGGATCGAATTTTTTGAGTTGAAGCTGGATTGTTTTCCAAATAAGGATACCCTTTACTTATTTCAAGTTCCAATTTTCCACCTTGAGATTCAACAATTGCTTTTGCCTGCTTTTCAATTTCTAATAATGCTTCCGCTCGCCATTTTTCATCCATGGTGCGAAAAGTTCCTTTCAAAATAACTTTGGAAGGAATAATATTTGTTGCTCCAATTCCTTCAAAATGCCCAAAAGATAAAACACAAGGCGTTTTTGGATCACATTTTCTACTCACAATTTGTTGCAATTGCGTCACGATTGTTGCGCCAATCAAAATTGGATCAATGCATTGATTTGGAGTTGCTCCATGTCCACCTTTTCCGTGAATTGTCATGTAAATTTCATCGCAAGAAGCCATGTACAAACCTTCTCTGAAACCCAGTTTACCAACTTCCAAATCTGGAAAAACATGTAAAGCAAACATTTCCTTAACCATGGGATTTTCCAAAACACCTTCAGCGATTAACAAAGAAGCGCCACCTGGATTTTTTTCTTCTCCTGGCTGAAAAATCAATTTTATTGGTTGTGGCAATTCATCTCTTAATTGAAACAAAATTTCTGCTGTACCCAATAGAATAGAAGTATGAACATCGTGTCCGCAGGCGTGCATTACTCCCAAGTTTTTGGAAGTATAATCCGTTTCATTTTCTTCCAAAATTGGCAAAGCATCTAAATCTGCTCTCAAAGCAATGCAATCTTGATTTTCAGTATGATTTTTTCCTGAAATTAAGGCAATAATTCCCGTATTTGAAAGCGTTTTTATGTCTGTAATTCCAATTTTTTGAAGTTTCTTTTTGACAAATTCTGCAGTTTCAAATTCCTGATACGATAATTCTGGGAATTGATGTAAATGTCGTCGATATTCAACAATTTTTGGGAAAATATCTTTGGCTAAAATGTTGATTTTTTGTTGAATAGCTGTCATTTTTGAATAGAATTATAACCTGAAACAATCATTTTAAAGGAAACGTAAGCCATGATTAAACCAAAAACAAATTTCACCATTCCTGGAGAAAGTTTTAGTGCCAATTTTGAACCAAAATATCCTCCAATAAAAAAAGTTGAAGCGATAACTAAACCAAATTTCCAATTGACATTATCTGTTTTCCAATAATTCATCATTGCAAGTGCTACAACTGGTAAAACCAAGACAAATAAACTTGTGCCTTGCGCTTGATGTTGCGTGAAATTTAAAAAATAAATCAAGGCAGGAACAATCACAATTCCTCCGCCGATTCCGACAAAGCCACTCAGAATTCCTGCTGAAATTCCAATTAGTGTTAGGATAATTATTGTTTGTGTTGTCATATTAGTTTATTTTAAATATAATTCTAAATTTAGTTTTTTAAGGCTTAGTTTGAGGCGCTTTTTAAAGTTTGAAATTTTGAGTTAGCCCTTGCTAATGATAAATTTAAAACTAAAAGGAACGAAAAAATAAGTCTTAAAAAATAAATTTACTTCTTTTTTGTCATATATTTCATAGTCCTAGGATCATAAAAAAACCTATAAAGTTCTTCATTTGTGTTTTCAATAGTTGGATCATATCTGGATATATCTTCCACTTTTGTTGTATAATCTTTAATTTTTCCTTTGTAAATTAAAATATCTTTCGTCAAGGAAAGTGTACCTTCATCGTATTTTATAAAATTTGCTTCGTAAGAATCCAAACCAATTTGGTCAAACAATTTCCACTGAAAAATAATTTGACAGGAACCGTTTTCAATCAGATAATAAGATCTGAAGGCTGCATTTTTAATTCTATAATCAATGCTTACGTCTTGGTAGATTTCCGATTGAATGTTGTTAAATGTTACTTTTAAGGGACTTTTTGAACTTGAAGCAACCACCATTGGAACGGAGATTTTATCTAATTTCCCATCGTAATAGAAAAAATAATTGTAATTTCCCATGTAGCCAAACTCTGCTCTTTTTGCTGTATTTTCTGCTTTTGCAGCTTCATCCATTGCGAAACCTAAACGGTTTACAGTAATGATTGCATCTTTATTTGCGTCGGCATTTAAAAAAGCATAATGAATTTTGAATTCATATTTTTCTTTCACAGGAATTTCAAGTTTTACTTCAATTTCTCTTTTTACGCGTTCTTCAAAACTAGAACTTTTTGTATTTTCAACTTTTTCCTTACCAAAAACATCTTTTTTGTCTGTTTCATTTTTACATGAAAAGAATGAAAACAAAATCAGTAATAATGCAAATTTCTTCATAAGGCAAAGATAAAATTTTAAATTAAGAAATCCCAAATTTTGATGAATATTGAAAAAATTCGCCTCAAAATTGATAAATACTCTAATTTTAGTAACTTTGTAAAAAAATAATTTACCATGTCGAAAATAAAAGTTGCAAACCCTGTAGTTGAGTTAGATGGCGATGAAATGACGCGTATCATCTGGAAGTTTATCAAAGATAAATTAATTTTACCATATTTGGATCTTGATATCAAATATTATGATTTAGGAATCGAAAAACGTGATGAAACGAATGATCAAATCACAATTGACTCTGCTGAAGCAATTAAAAAATACCAAGTTGGAATTAAATGCGCTACCATAACACCAGATGAAGAGCGTGTAAAAGAATTCAATTTGAAATCGATGTGGAAATCTCCAAATGGAACGATTCGTAATATTTTAGACGGAACAGTTTTTAGAGAACCAATTGTAATGCAAAATGTTCCTCGTTTGGTAACAAACTGGACAGCGCCAATCATTGTTGGTCGCCATGCATTTGGAGATCAATACCGTGCAACAGATGCTGTTTTCAAAGGGAAAGGGAAATTAACAATGACTTTTACTCCAGAAGATGGTGGTGATGTTCAAAATTTTGAAGTGTATAATTTCAAAGGCGATGGAGTTGGAATGGCAATGTATAATACAGATGAAAGTATTGAAGGATTTGCTCGTTCTTGCTTTAACATGGCATTAACTAAAAAATGGCCTTTGTATTTATCTACAAAAAATACCATCCTTAAAAAATACGATGGTCGTTTCAAAGATATTTTTGAAGTAATTTATCAGGCAGAATTTAAAGCACAATATGATGCTGCAGGAATTACATACGAACATCGTTTGATTGATGACATGGTTGCATCTGCGCTAAAATGGAATGGCAATTTTGTTTGGGCTTGTAAAAATTACGATGGTGACGTTCAATCAGATACAGTTGCACAAGGATTTGGATCTTTAGGTTTAATGACTTCTGTTTTGATTACTCCTGATGGTAAAATTATGGAAGCTGAAGCTGCACACGGAACAGTTACAAGACATTACCGTGAACATCAAGCAGGAAGAAAAACATCCACAAATCCAATTGCATCAATTTTTGCTTGGACAAGAGGTTTGGCATTCAGAGGAAAATTAGATAACAACCAAGAATTAATTACATTCTGTGAAACACTTGAAAAAGTGTGTATCGAAACTGTTGAAAGTGGAATTATGACAAAAGATTTAGCTGTTTGTATTCATGGAAATAAATTGAATCATGGTGAACATTATGTATATACGGAAGAATTTTTAGATGCATTGGATAGAGGTTTACAAGCTAAAATGAATTAAAAAAATCCAAAAATTACCTTCGGTGCGACTTCGTGGTGTTTTTTCTTTATTTAACTTCAATATTCAAAAGCAATTTACCGATGTAAACTCACTTTTAAAAATATTGTTCGACTCGAAAAATGAAATTTTTAGGGAGATTTCTGTCTCCCTTTTTTATTGTTAAAAATTATTTTTAATTCTTTACAAAAATGAAATTTTCAAAAGCAATTTTACCTTCCTTAGTACTTTTTTTATTTTCCTGTAAAACCATTTCGCCTGTTTCACCAACGATCGCTGTGAGCGAATACATTCCGCCTGTACAAAAAGTATCGGTAATGAATATTCCTGTTGAAATGGAAATGAAATCTTATTTTAAAGCGGCCGACGAAGCAGTTCCTTATGAATTTAAAGGAAAAGAACAAAATTGTGAAGATGTAAGTTATGATTATAAATTCAATCGAAATCCTATTAAAATCGAAGGAAAAGCAGGGAGAAATTCAGCTTTGGAAATTGGAATTGATATTGAAGGGAAATATGCTTTGAATTTAAATTATTGTGCCAAATGTACCGATATTTTTTCTAGTGCTCCAAATTGTGTTACTCCAAGAATCTACGCAAGTTGTGGAGTGGATGAACCGATGCGTAGAATAAAAGTAGAATATACAACCGAAGTTGACTTAAAAAATAATTTCAAATTGGAATCCAAAACAATCCTTAAAGATATAATTCCTAAGGATAAATGCGCAATCACCGTTTTTTCGTATAATGCTACACCAATGCTAATTAAAGAAGTAAAAGGAGCATTGAAAGATTTGAGTAAGCAAATTGACAAAGAAATTGAAGCCCTAGAAATCAGAAAAGAGGTAGAATCAATTTGGAAAACCTTTACAACACCAATTGCAATTGAAAATTATGGTTTTTTATACCTCAGACCAGAAAAAATTGGTTTAGAAGATTTAAAAATGAAAGGAACTAAATTAAATTTTTCCGTTTTAATAGAAGCTTTCCCAAAGGTGAGTTTGACAAAAGAACAAGATTTAACTAAAAAACTACCAGATTTAGAAAAAATAAAAAGCGAAGATGGATTTAATATTAATTTGGATTTAATCGCTGATTACGATTCTCTTTCATCCATGATAAATCGAGCATTAACTGGCAAAACAATTGATATCAAAAAGAATAAAATAATTTTGCAAAAAGCAAAAATTTATGGTGCCTCGAATCAACAATTAAGCATAGAGGTAGAATTTATTGGTGCAAAAACTGGAAAAATGTTTTTTCTTGGAACGCCGGTTTTTAATGATTCATTGCAAGAAATTTCTTTCCCTGACCTTAGCTTTGAATTAGAAACAAAAAATGCCTTACTAAAAAGTGCTAAATGGTTGTTCAATGACAAGATTACAAAAATGATTCAATCTTATACAAAATTTAATATGACAACTGTTCTGGATGGGTCTAAGAAAAAAATTGAAACTCAATTGAATCAAAAAATCAATGAAAGCATATCATTGAGAGGTAAAATGAAGGATGTAAGAGTAAAATCAATATATCCTGATTCAAAAAACTTGATTATTCAAACAAACCTTAAGGGTAGCTTATTCGTTGATATAAAATAAATAACAACAATTTTGGCTCAATTTTTGAATGCAAAAACCCAAATTAAATTTTAACTTTAAAAAAATAGTTACTCAAAAACTGATTTGATTCCGAAAAAAATACTAAATCTGTCGATAATATATGGTGCTTCGTAACTCATTTTTCATTCTTGCGCTATTTTTAATCAGCACTGTCACCAATAAAGTAATTGCTCAAAGTAATCGTAAAATATCAGATAATATCTCAAATTGTGTTGGTGCTACGAATATATTAAATCCGGGCACTTTTGATTTACAATTTACAGGAAAATACAGGTCCTTAAATGATTTGGCAAAATATCCAGCATTAGCTCAAGTGGAAGAAAAAAACTCGCTTTGGAGTTCATTTGTTGCACCTTTTAACGGGAGAATGTCACTCAATGTTAAGGTGCCCAGAGGGTTGACAAAAATGATCATTTTCACCAATGAATCAAATGATATTTGTGGAGATGTAACTAAGGGAGTGGCAGAAATCAAACGGATGATTTTGAAACCCACAAAATCAGAAATTGGATTATCATTTTCTGTAGATAATAACTTCTACTACCCAATGGAATTAGTTAAAGGCCAAAATATTATGATTTTGTTTCTCTATGAAAATGAAGAAAAAGTCAAATTAAATCTTACGCTAAAATACGAACCTTTAGTACAAGATACTGAATTAGAATCCAATCAAAACAAAATTGTAGATCAGAGAGATGATGAATTTGCACCAGCGTTCAACATTATGATTCGTGATATAGAAACAGGCAATCCAGTTATTGCAGATCTTGTCATTACAGATTTAAAATCAATTTCTGCTTTTTATAATGGTTCAGATTTTTTTTTTAACATGCAAAAATCTGGGAAATTATCCGTGAGAGTTGATGCACTAGGATATTTCTTTACAGACAGAGAGGAACCAGTTACTGCAGGTTCTGAGCATGAATTAGTGATTTGGCTAGAATCAATTGGCGAAGGAAAAAGTGTGCAATTAGATGAAATTGAATTTATGCCGGGATCAAGTGAATTTTTACCCAGTTCTGAACCAAAACTAAGACGATTGAAAGATTTTATGGCATTAAATGCAGGAATTAAAGTCGAAATTCAAGGTCACGTTCAAGAAAAAGGTGAAAATAGCAATGCGGGACAAAAAATTTCTGAAGCAAGAGCAAAAAAAGTGCTTAACTACCTTGTTGACAATGGAATTGATAAAAACAGAATGACTTCAAAAGGATATGGAAATACGATGCCGATCTATACAGATCCGAAATTTGCTTATGAAGAACAAGCTAATAGAAGAGTTGAAATTAAGATTTTGTGAGAAATAATAACAATTTAATTAAAAATAAAGAATTTTTTCTCAATTTGTGAAAACTTTCTCATTTCAGATGTTTGATTTATTCTGCATCTTAAATTAAAGTTCAAAAAACAACAATCAGTGAAAAAATTATTCTAACTCAAAACTTTCACCTTCTTCAAAGCAAAAACTGACAATAATTAACAGTTTTTAACCAAGGATCTTTGTAAAGAAAAGCGATATTCTATTAGCTTTGCACTATGAAGTCCTTTTTCATAGTTATTCTTTTAATTTTTTCACTAACAAGTTTTTCTCAAGATTGGAAAGATTCACTTTCTAGTGCACGAAAATTATACAAAGAAGGGAAGTTTGTTGAATCGTTTGAAAAATATAAATCGACAAAAAAAATTGCTCCCAAAAACGTACATTTATCAGAAGAAATGGCACAAAGTGCTTATAAATCTAACGAATTTAAACAAGCAGAAAAATTATATTCCAAAAGTAAAACATCCAAAAAATCTTCTTTAGAGAAAGCCAAAACCTACCACAATATTGGTAATGCTCACTTGAAACAAAAAAATTATAAACAAGCAGTTGAAGCCTACAAAAAATCGTTGAGAAATAATCCTTCCGATGAACAAACGCGCTATAATTTAGCTGAAGCTCTCAAAAAAAAGAAGAAAGAAGAGGAAAAAAAAGACAAGAAGAAAAATGAAGAGAAAAAAAAACCTCAACATAATCCTACCAATAGTAAACCTAACGAGAAATCGAAGGAAATAAATAAACCTCAAGACAAAAAGAATGAGGAAAATAAACCTACTGAAGAAAAGTCTAAAGAAAATCACCAATCTATATTAAATGACAAAAAAACAGATCGTATGTTAGATGATTTAGTTAAAAAAGAAATGGAAACCAAAAAAAAGTTAGGTGGACAGAAATCTAAAGGTAATCCGCCAAGGCGAGCTAAAACTTGTAAAGATTGGTAATGAAAGTGTTTTTTAGCATATCATTTTGTTTGTTCATTTTTTTGAGTGTTGCGCAAAAAGCTTTTGTAAGTTTGAATGTTGATGCCAAAAATGTAGAAATTGGAAACCCATTAACATTTACCGTAAAATCAAATGTTGAAGGAAACGTGGAAATTGCCTTTCCGGACGAGTTTATTCAAGGTTACGGAAGTATGAATGGATTGGAACAAGAGATGGATCATAATACCGGATCAGTTTCCACAATTTATTATTTTTCACAAAACGGCGCTTTCAAGGAAAATGGAAGCTATTCAATTTATGCATACATAAAAAATAAAAAAGCAATTTATAAATCAAATAAAGTCGTCGTAAAAGTTGAAAAAGAAACAACTTATTCTACGGATGAGAAGGAAATTTCAAGAAAAAATCAAAGCCAGCCCGTATTTGGGATTATCCAGCGTTCGAAAACAAAAATTTATGAAGGAGAATCCATCGTTTTAGAATCCAAAGTTTATTCTAAATTAGATATTAATATGCTCGAAGCTTATCAATCTTTTGAAATTGATGGCGGTTCAGAAATTAAAGAAATAGATAAAACAAGTAATTTATTACTCAAAAAGGAAAATTATAAAGGTTCTCAATACCTAACTTTTACATATGGTAAGCAAGTTGTTTTTCCTTCTTCAACTGGGAAAATGAAAATTAAACCATTTGAAATGTCATTACAATATCGTGATGGTGGAATTTTTTCTGATCGTATTTCTTTCACCTCAAACGGCGCAATAATTGAAGTTCTACCCTTACCAGGAAATGCTCCTAAAGATTTTATTGGTGCCGTGGGAAAATTTGATTTCTCATTTAAAATCGACAAAAATAAAATTAAAGAAAAGGATGTTGTTGTTTTAGAGCTCGAAATTTCAGGAACAGGAAATATTCAAAATATTAACACACCAAATTTAAATCTTCCAAATGGTTTGATTGTTTATGGTGATCCAGAAATCAGAGAGAATATAAATTATGGAAATAATGGAGCTGAAGGTTCAATTGTTTATACTTACAATTTGCAATCTCTTTCTGTTGGTGATAAAAAAATTCCTGCTTTATCAATTTCTTATTTTGATCCGAATTTAAAAAAATATACAACAATTAAAAAGGAAGGAGTTTCCATTTCTGTTTTGCCTTCAATTTCAGATAAAACGAATGATAAAGTCGTAAAAAATAATGACACTAAATCAGCAGAAAATTCAAAAACCAAAGAAATTTCAGCGAGTACAAATTCTGCAAAAAAAGAAAATACTTCATTTACAAACTCAATTTGGTTTTGGCCAAGTGTCATAAGTCCATTATTTTTAGCTTTTATTGGTGGTGTTTTCTACTTCAAAAAACAAACTAATTCAACAAATAGAGAAATTAATAAAACTTCTAAAAATAAATCTTTAGATAAATCATCTCAACTTAGAGCCATTTCGACTATAAAATCAAATCTAGATTTAGTCAAAAATTTAAATTCTATAGGAAAAACAAAAGAAGCTTTTACTCAAATTGAATTAACATTAAAGTCTTTCGCTTATCTATTTGTTAATGAGGAAACTACAATTTACTCAATGTATGAATTAAATGCTATTCTAAAAGATAATAATGTTTCTGCAACAATTCTTACAACTATAAATTCTTGCCAACTAAAATGTGAAGAAGTTCGATATACATTTGATGATTCAAATCTTGACTGTGAAAAAACAATTATTGAAGTTGAACAAATTTTCAATCAAATAATCTAAATTTAACCTATTCAAATGGAAATAAGAAAGGCAAAAATAGGAGATGAAAATGGAATTTTTCACCTAATTTGTGAACTTGCAAAATATGAGTTTGCTCCTGATCAAGTGACAAATACGGCACAAAATTTATCCTTAGATTTATTTCAAGAAAAGATTTGCGAGGCAATTGTTGCTGAAGAAAATAATAAAATCATTGGTTTCGCCTTGTGGTACACTTCCTACTCTACTTGGAAAGGTAAATGCTTATATCTGGAAGATTTTTACGTTTTACCAGAGTTTCGAGAACAAAAAATCGGCAGTCAATTGTTTGATCAGGTGGTTGAAATTGCTGAAAAAACTGGTGTAAAACGCATGGATTGGCAAGTTTTAAAGTGGAATAAATTGGCATTGGATTTTTACAAAAGAAAAAATGCCATTTTAGATCCTGAATGGATTAATGGACGTTTATTTTTTTAAAACACTTAATTTCAATATTGAATTAAAATGTGAAAAAAATGTTATTTTTCAGAGACAATCATCTTATTTAAAATTAATATTTTAACTTTGAAATCCATTAATTTGTTTAAATGAAAAAATTATGAAAAAAGTCGCTTTTATTACTATCGTTTCAATTTTGATGTTTGGAGCAGTGAATGCCCAAAATGAAGCTGTTTTACTTGAAAAAACTTATTCAGATCTAGGAAAAATCTTAGACTTCAAAGCAAGTATGATGACAGTAAAAAATTTATCTTCAAATAAATCTGAAAATAAACTTGTATTAGAGTATAAAAGTTTCACTTCAAGTGAGGCACGATATATTGAACTTACAAAGCCTCAATTAGCAGAATTAATTACAGCAATGAATACAATAAATTCAAACTACTTTAATTCTAGTAGAAAAACAAATATAGAAATTTCCGCTCAAGCAATTAATGGTTTAGAAGTTGGATGTATATTTGAAATTGCTGTAGATAAAGCTGGTTCAACTGCTGCAACTAAAAGAGAAAAATATTACATTGAAACAAAAGATAAATATTATGAAGGGAAAATAGTAAATAGTGACCAAAGTGGAACTTTCATTTGGAAAGAAGTGCCTGTAACATCTGCAAATAAAGAGGTAATCGGTAAATGGATACCATTTATAAGAACAAATAATATTACCTCAAAAACTACTACAAATTTAAGTATTGATGAATTCAAATCACTTAGTAAATTTTTGGAAGAAAACATTCCAAAATTATAAACCTGAGTTTGAGTTCGACTATTAATATTACTTGTCTTCGTCTCTGCTCAGCTGTCAGAATACAATTTTTAAAGTCAAAAACGAAGCAATTTTGTAAGTGATATCAAGCTATCACTTACAAAATCAACGAAGTATTTTAATGAAAAAAGTATAGTATTACACTTTTCGATCCATAAACAAACTTCTTTTTTATAAATAAAGCTCAAAATAACTCGTTATTTAGCTTCCTTGAGACTTCATGTTCTTCTACTTTCCTTATTCAAATATTAACATTTATAGGCGTTCTGAATAAAATTAATAATCGAACTCAGATCATAAGAAACAAAAATATTTTTATCCAGCTGATCAAAATCTTGATGGGCTTTTTTTTTGATAAATTCTTGTGAAATTTATCACATTAATACAATAAATTATTCTAACTTTGTTGATTGAAATTGACAGGCGAAATCTGATGGATTTACTTTTTAAAAAATCAGTATTTATTAGGATTAAAGCCGTTACTCTTTATTCTAGGTAAAATTTTCATGCGTAAATTATTTGCATTTTTTAGACGGTTCCAAGTTTTTCTATTATTCATAGGACTGCAATCTCTTGCTTTGTATATATACTTTAGTTTTATGAGTTTCCCAAAAACCCAAGTTTTAACAAGTACAAATATTGTTACTGGTAAAATATTATTAGTAAAAAATGATGTAACTAAACTCTTTAATCTTTCGAATTCAAACTTAAAATTACAAAGAGAAAACATAAAATTACGTCAAAAAAATCCAATTTCCTTTATTCAGATAACTCGAAATACAGTCAAAATTGACGACACTTTATTTCACCAACAATATGAATATATTCCTGCAACAGTAATCAACTCTACATTTGATAAAAGAAATAATTATTTTACTTTAAATGTTGGATCTCTGCAAGGAATTGAGCGCAATATGGGCGTTTTTTCTGATGCAGGTGTTGTAGGTGTTGTGCATTTTGTGAGTAAGCATTTTGCAATTGTGAAATCAGTGCTTACTGCAGACATAAACATAGATGTGATGATAGAAGGAACAGATGCTTTTGGACTTTTAAAATGGGATGGGACACATGCTCGTTTTGGACAAATTTCAGGAATATCAAATGATTTACGTATAAAAAAATGGCGAAAAGTTGTTACGCGAGGGGGATCAGGTTTGTTTCCAAAAGGAATTCCGGTTGGTAAGGTTTATAATATTTCCTCAATCGAAGGTCAACCTTTATGGGATGTTACGATCTTGTTTTCTGAAGACTATAGAAAAATTCAACGTGTTTACGTAATCAAAAACTTCCTAAAAACCGAACAAGAAAAAATAGAATCACTAATCCCTGAAGACATTATCGAATGATTCAATTTATTAAACATTTAGTACGATTTGTGATTTTTGCCTCAGCACAAGCTCTGGTTTTTAATCAATTAGAAATAGATTATGGAATCCAATTTATGATTTATCCACTTTTTATTTTTCTTTTACCTTACGATTTAAATATTTTTCTAAGTTTACTTATTTCTTTTCTTTTCGGACTTACAATAGACTCTATTTCTAACACATATGGTTTGCATGCTTCTTCAGCTGTTTTAATTGCTTACATACGCCCACACATTTTTAAATTATTTGAGCCAAGAGATTCTTATGATCCTGGTATAGAATTATCCCTTCAAACAATGGAATTTCGATGGGTAATTTCTGTTTTCAGTTTATTACTTTTGATTCACCATTTTTGGTTTTTTCTTTTAGAAATTTTCAAATTCAATGAGCTACTTTTTGTTTTCCAAAAAACAATTCTTAGTTTGCCTTTTTCGATTGTAATTTGCATCCTTATTCAAACGATATTTCTTCGTAAAACAAAAATGAAATGAATTTTGACAGCCGAAAATATGTCGTAATAATCTTTTTTGTCTTAATTGGATTGATCTATTCCTCTAGACTCTTTTATATGCAAATCATTGATGATAGTTGGACGTTGAGAGCTCAAGAAATCGCAGAAAAACGAGTGTTAATCACCCCGCCAAGAGGAGTTGTTTTTGATCGAAAAGGGAAAAAAATTGTAACAAATAGAACCTATTACAATTTAATGATGGTCGAAGAAAATATCAAAAATTTTGACACTGTTTCATTCGCTAAATTAATTGGTTGGAGTCCTGAAAAAGTAAAATACCGTTTTAAAGAAATTGTTCGAGGTGAAGGAAAATATCATAGTAAAATTACTGGAAAAACAACAGCAAATTATCAAAAAATTAGACCCTATCCTTTTGTAAAAGAACTTACAATTGATGAAATGTCTGTAATTGCACCTTATCTAGAAAATTACCCGGGATTTTACGAAGAAATTACCTCTATGAGGTCTTATCCATTCTCAAATGCTGCAAATATTTTAGGATATCTTTCTGAAGTAAATGCTGATGATATAATAGAAGATAAATTTTATAAATCTGGCGACAATATTGGAAAAGCAGGAATTGAAAAATTCTATGAACAAGAATTAAGAGGCAGAAAAGGAGTACATTATATAGTAACATCCGCAATGAATAATGCAATTGAAGCATACGCAAATGGTAAATATGATACCATTGCAAAACAAGGTCCAGCACTGAGATTAGGTGTTGACATCGAGCTACAAGCTTATGGAGAAAAATTAATGGTCAATAAAAGAGGTTGTATCGTTGCAATTGAACCTAAATCTGGAGAAATTTTAGCCCTCGTCTCTGCCCCTTCCTTTGACCCAAATTTATTTGTAGGAAATAGAAATATAACCTTAAATTATCCTAAATTAGTGCTCGATCCAGACAAACCACTTTATCCGAGGCCATTGGCAGCAGAATATCCTCCTGGTTCCATTTTGAAATTAGTTCAATCATTAATTGGATTGCAAGAGGGAGTTATTACCACTGAATCAGGTTTTCCGTGTAATAAAAGTATTGTTGGTTGCCACAATCATCCCATGGCTACTGATTTAAAAAAAGCAGTGCAATATTCTTGCAATCCATATTATTACGCCGTTGTGAGGAAAATTATCCATAAAGGTAGAAAGAAAAAGTTTTACGAAGATGCAGAAGCTGGCTTAAATGTTTGGGCAAAATACATGCATAGTTTTGGTTTAGGCGAAAAATTTGAAACAGATATTACTGGTTTAAGACAAGGATTAATTCCAGATTCTAAATATTACGACAAATGGTATGGTCATTTATTGTGGGCTTTTAGTACAATTCGTTCGATTTCAATTGGACAAGGAGAAGTAAAAGTTACACCACTACAAATGGCTAATATTGCTGCAATAATAGCCAATAAAGGGTGGTATTTTACCCCTCATTTTGTTAGAGCAATTGGAGGACAAGGTTCAAATCCCTTGTTCAAAAAAGTGAATAAGACGATGGTAGACCCTATACATTTTGAAGGAGTTCAAGAAGGCATGAGAAGGGTTGTTAATGAGCCTAGTGGAACTGGTTCTAGAGCAAGAATTAAAGGAATTACGGTTTGCGGAAAAACTGGTACGGTACAAAATCCACAAGGAGAAGATCACTCTGTGTTTTTGTGTTATGCACCAATGGATAATCCTAAAATCGCTATTGCATGTATTGTAGAAAATGCTGGGTGGGGTGGCTCTTGGGCAGCGCCAATTTGTAAATTGATGATAGAAACATATTTGCAAGGAAAAGTAAGTGATTTATTAAAAGAAAAATCAATAATTGATGCTAATTTATTAAATGTTAAGAAGAAGAAAGATAAAAATACAATTCATTGATTTTATAAATTTATAGTAATTTGGCAAGAGAAGTATCGTTTAGTAAATCAATTGATTGGCCACTTTTTATAGTGTTCATGCTTTTTCTATGTATGGGAATTGCAAATGTCTATTCTGCTGCATTTGATCCTGAACATCCAAATCTTTTGGACTTTTCCCAAAAATATGGGAAACAAATTTTATGGGTTGCTTTTTCACTGTTCTTAGGTTTTCTCGTAATGCTAATTGATGCAAGTATTTACAGAAAATTTGCAATTCCAATTTATATTTTTTGTATCATTTTATTAGTGATTGTTTTATTCATGCCCAGTGTCAATGGTGCCAGAGCTTGGCTTGGTATTGGCTCAATGGGGATTCAACCTGCTGAATTTGCAAAAATTGGAACAGCTATTGCTTTGTCAAGTTATATTAGTCAAATAAATGTAAACCAACAGAAAATGAGTACAGTACTTTTGGCAAATGCTCTTGTTGTAGGGCCGATGGTTCTGATTTTAATGCAACCAGATGCTGGCACATTTGTTGTTTTTACATCATTTTTATTCGTGATGTACCGGGAAGGAATTACTTACGATCCGATTATTTTAAAATTGATAAACTTACTACCCGGAGTAAATTTTAAAAGTACTTGGGTTGGTAGCCATTTTATACCAATCTTTTTTGTGGTTATTTTTCTTTCCATTGTTACTTTATTAATGAGTAATAATATCATAACATTTTCCTTTCTGCCTAGTGTAGCTATTCCTGGATTTGCAGGTGTTATTGGAACACTTTTCGTGTTAGCAGCCATAAGTTTTTTTATTTTGAGGTGGATATCTGGACGGCGTGATCGCAATCGGGTTACTTTAATTGTTTTGATAGGTTTCATTTTAACTTCAACCATTTCATCTGTCGTAAATTATGGTTTTCAAGGATTAGCAAGCCATCAAAAAGACAGAATTGAACTTTTTTTGGGACTTAAAGAAGATCCTGACGGAGAAGATTATAACCGAAACAGGGCAATGGCTGCTGTTGGTTCAGGAGGTTGGACAGGAAAAGGATACCAAAATGCAACCGTTGCAAGTGTGCAATCGAATCACGTTCCTGAAAGTGAAACCGATTTTATTTTTTGTCCATTGGCTGAAGAATGGGGCTTTTTAGGAACAATGGTTTTTATGATTTTGTATATGTTTATGCTGGTTAGAATTGTAATTATTGCCGAAAGACAAAAGTCAAAATTTAACCGAATATACGCCTATTGCTGTTCCTTGATTTTATTTTATCACTTTGCCATAAATATAGGAATGAACATTGGTTTTGCTCCAGTAATTGGAATTCCACTGCCATTTTTTAGTTATGGAGGATCTTCGATGATGTCATTCTCTGTAATGATGTTTATTTTACTGCGTTTGGATAGTCAAAGAAATGATGTTTTAATGTGAGAAAAATAAGCTATTAAAAATTAACTATTCATATCTATTTTCAATAGGAAATTTCTTAATCAAAAAAAAATTGTACCTTTAACCCAAAATATATAACTATGGGATGTAATTCTTGTAGCTCTGGAGGTGGAACACCAAAAGGCTGTCAAAATAACGGAACCTGTAGCTCTGGAGGATGTAACAAATTAGGCGTTTTTGATTGGTTGGGTAATATGACATTGCCAAACGGAGAAAAGCCTTACGACATAATTGAAGTTCGTTTTAAGAACAGTAGAAAAGAATTTTACCGCAATGATAAAAATTTATCCTTGCAAGTTGGTGATGTTATTGTCGTTGAAGTTAGCCCAGGATATGACGTTGGTGTTGTGTCAATTGTTGGGGAATTAGCCAGAATACAAGTAAACCGAAAGTCACCAAATTTAAAACCTTTGGAGACAAAAAAAATACTTCGTATCGCGAATCAAAGCGATATTGACAAATGGGCGAAATCCCGTGAGTTAGAGAAAGAAGTAATGTTTCAAGCAAGAGTTTTGGCTTTGAATTTGAAATTGCAGATGAAAATTTCTGATGTTGAATATCAAGGAGATTTAACAAAGGCTGCATTTTATTATACTGCTGATCAACGTGTTGATTTTCGTCAGTTGATTAAAGATATGGCGGATAAGTTCAAAGTTAGAGTTGAAATGCGTCAAATTGGATCCCGTCAAGAAGCTTCTCGATTAGGCGGAATTGGTTCTTGCGGAAGAGAATTGTGCTGTTCAACCTGGTTAACAGATTTCAGAACCGTTTCAACTTCAGCAGCTAGATACCAACAATTATCTTTGAATCCACAAAAATTGGCAGGTCAATGTGGAAAATTGAAATGTTGTTTGAATTATGAATTAGATATGTATTTGGATGCCATAAAAAGTTTTCCATCGGTTGAAACAAAACTCCAAACAGAAAAAGGTTCAGCTTTTCATGTTAAGACGGATGTTTTCAAACGAATCATGTGGTATATGTACAGCGAAGGGTCCGGTTTGATAGCTTTGAGTCCTGAGCGCGTTGCGGAAATCAAAAAAATGAATGATGATAAACAAAAACCGGCAGATTTGGTTGGTTATGTTGAGAAAAAAATCGTGGTTGAGCCAGTTTATGCAAATGTTGATGCACAAGATAGTTTGAGCCGTTTTGATAACACGTTTAAAAATAAAAAGAAGAAAAAACCAAGTGGAAATCAAGGGAATATTCAAAATCAAATTAATCCGAATCAAATAAAGTTAAATCCGAATCAGATTAAGCCGAACCCAAATCAAAATAGGCAAAATAATCCTTCTCATCAACAAAAAGTAGAAGGAAAAAATTTAGTTCCAAATACTAATTCAGAAAATGTTGAAAAGGTGGCTGGAGAAAATTCTGATTCAGAAGTTGTTACACGTAAAAAGTTTAAGAAAAGAAAACCATTTAAGAAAAATAACACATCAAATAATGAGCAAAATCCTATCTCATAAGTTTTTTGTAAAAATACTTTTTTTACTTTTTGGTGGTTTATTTTTGATAAGCTGCACAGAACAATCGTTTTATGAAAAATCATACTCTTTCAAAGGAAATACGTGGAATCAAAAAGTGAAACCAATGTTTAAGATTGAAATTAAAGATACAAGTGTTTATTATGATTTTATATTAACTTTGAGAAATACAACAGATTACGCTTACAGCAATGCTTGGATTTATTTGAATACAAAAATGCCAAATAAAATAAAAGGCAGAGAACCATATAGAATAGATATTACAAATCCTGATGGAACATGGATTGGAACGAAATCTGGGACTATCGTTGAAAATTTATTGTACTTTAAAAAACGAAAATTCCCAATAAAAGGAATTTACTATTTTCAAATAGAACAAGCTGTTGTCCAAGAAAATTTAACTGAGGTTTTAGATATTGGCTTGAGAATATTGGAAAGTGAGGAAAATTAAAACAGCATAAAAAAGCCCAAACTTAAAAAAAGTTTGGGCTTTTTATTTTTTTAAAGGGATTTCTATCCTATATGATTTTGATAATCATCAGCGCTTAATAAATTATCAAGTTCTGAAGCATCGGAAATTTCAATTTTAATCATCCAACCTTTGCCGTATGGGTCATTATTTACAGCTTCTGGATCTGATTCCAAGCCTGTATTAAATTCTATTATTTTTCCGGATAAAGGCATAAATAAATCAGAAACAGTTTTTACCGCTTCAACAGAACCAAAAACTTCCTCAGAATTTAATTCTTCTCCTTCAGTCTCAATTTCAACGTAAACGATATCACCTAGTTCGCTTTGTGCGAAATCTGTAATTCCTACTGTTGCAACATTACCTTCAACTTTAACCCA
>CANLGD010000051.1 GCA_947490145.1 Flavobacteriia bacterium | reverse complement strand
TTGAAATAATGCCATTTCGGAAGATTAATATTGATTGAAAGCGTAAAGATGCAAATTATTTAGGAAACTGCTATGGCTTAATTCCCTTTATAAACCGTGTAATTGGCATCATATTATTAATGTGTACTTTAAAATCATACATATTTGTGTGATAATTGAACTGAATAAATGGTGCAGTTAATGGATATTGCTCTTTCAGTAACAGAATTTGTTTTAAATCGAGTTCCAAATGAATGGGGTAGGTCTTTCCTGAAAAACTAAATCCAAATATGTCGAGAATTTGTTTTTCAAATTTTGCAGTGTTCAAGAAAGGTTTTCCACTAAAATCAACAAAAGCGATTCTGTCAATGTGAAAAGTTTTATTTTTTTTAGAAGATATTTCAAAAGCCATAACAGATGTGTAATTGTCGGTAAAATCAAAAGGCTCAACTAATCTATCGCAAATGGTACCCGTGTTTATTGATTGATATTTTCTCAAAATTACTTGTTCCTTGTTTGCCATTGCCAAAGCTAAGCGCTCTATAACTTTGTTGTTTTTTGCATATACCAAGTGGCTTGCAACCATCGGTATTTCTGAACCCAAATATATCTTGGTTAAAATGGAATCTTTGAGTTTGTTTTGCTTTCCATAAGTTAAAATTAAATCACTTATAAATTTTGCTTCCTCCTCTGAAAATCTGACACCATTAGATCTTTCATCTATTATATAAAATCGATTATGTTCGTCTCTTTGCAGTTCAAAGCCACATTCACGAATCAAATCAAAATAACGATAAACAGTCCTATCGGTTGATTCCAGAATTTTAGCCAAGTGCCCTATTGTTTTTGACGGACTTTGTTCAAGATAGGAAATGAGTTTCAACACCCTTAAAATTTTATGTTGATTGAGCATAGGTTATTCATTTAAGTCAACTAAAGTAGAATAAATCACGAACCTGAGCAAAAAATTGACCTGAGTTGTCTGAAAATTTTTAGATTTTTTCTTTTTATGACTTCAGTTGTCTGGAGAAGGAGTGAGATTTGTAAAAAAAAAAAAAAGATATGAAAAAACTTATTTTACCAGTTCTTCTTGTTGGGAATATGTGCTTTGGTCAAACATTGAACTATGAGCAAACAAAAGATTTAACAGTAACTTCGAATTATTCCAACGGAGATACTTTGACAACTTATTATCTGAAAGATGGTTCAGAAATAAAAGTGGGAACAAAATTGAAATTTGGAAGTCCACTAAATGCAAATACAAGATTTACACGCTTGTTTTTTGGAGAGCTTTCTCTTGGTAAGTCATTACTAATAGCTCCTGAGCAATTAGGAGATGTGTATTCGGGTGAAGAAGTGGTTGTGACAGCAATCAAAGTTCAACACACAAAAATGACTAAAAACTCGCAAGTTCAAATAAATTTGTTCGTACAAAATCCTTCTGCACCTAAATTGGCTCGTAACAGAACAATTGTTGATTTGGAAATGGCAATAGAAACAAAAGAAGTTGTTAATCCTAATGCAGCAATGACAAAAGAACAGGCAATCGCTAAATTGAAGGAGGCAAAAGATTTAGTTGATTTAGGGATTATGAATCAAGTAGAATTTGACCAGTTAAAAGAAAAGTTAACTCCTATAATTATGCAAAAGAATTAATGCGTTGCTAGTAAAAAGCGAAATTGGTGAGCCTTGATAGGCTTATTTAGAAAGCACTTGTGAAATAATGCCTACTACTATTTTAAACTTGTTAACCTGTGTTCGATTATCTGAAATTTGAAAAAATGTGTTACGCAATACTAAATAAAAGACACACAAAATTAATATGAATCCATTAAAAAAAGACTATGAAAAAGCCATTAAAGATTTTTTAAGTATTAGTATTGATTATGAAGACCCTGAATTTTTTAGTGAACCAAAACGCGCTAGGTATCAGGAGTTTTTATACAAAATAATCAAAGGTGGAACTTACGATAAAATGATTAATTTAATTGAAATTGAATTTCACACAAGTAATGAGAAGGCAAAATTTATGAAAAGTGAATTTATTGAGAGCTTATTTATAAGTTTTTATGGAAAACCAGTGCCTTTAAATCCAAGACTTTTTCCAAATGCTGACGCATACTACAATCAAATGATGTCGCCAGGTTTTGCGTTTTTATATTTGAATTATTTAAAAACAGGAAAAATTCATTTTCCATTAACAGAACAGGAAAAAAGTCAAATTAAAAAAGTACAAAATAACACTCTGTTAAATTCTGGATGTATATTGTTTTTTTCAATAGTATTAGTAGCAGCAATTACACTTTTAATTTTATAATCTTTAAATTTAATGCACAAATCAACCTAAAGAATTAGATTGAGTATGAGATTATCCAAAAGAATTAGCTTAGGCTTCGCTTTTAAGCCTAAAGCCTATCTCTTAAAATTCGCCTTCTCCTTAATTGTATAAGAAAGTAAAAATTCCAATGAACCCCCTTTATGAACTTTTCTTAATTGAGAAATGGTCACATCATACGAAACACCCAATTTGAAATTACCAAAATCGAGGTAAATTTTTGGAATAATTGCATCTTTCCATCTCGTGTAAAGTCCAAAACCAAAAAACGCATCTTGGTAAAATCCAGTAATTTTTGTACCGCTTTGAAGTTTATTTTTTAGTGTTCCTCCAAAAATTGTTTCGTGATGAGGTCCTTGAAAAAATTGAACAACACTCAAAGAGTAGCCCCAATTTGAATTTGGAATATCAGCCGTGTAAGAACTGTGAAAGACAAATTTGCGGTACAATTTATTATTTAAGATGGAAGTATATTCCAAAGAAGGATTGTTTGCGTGGTAAACTGAAGCTCCTAAAAGAAAGATTTTTTCATCTGTACGCCTAAAATTTGTTGTAGCTCCATTGTACTGATATAAAAGTCCTGCTGAAGCATCAAAATACCTAAAATTAGTTAAACTTGTTGGCTCACCACTTCCGATTAAAGGATCAAAAGAAGTTCCATTCCATTGATTTTCAAAACTTACTCGGGTTAAATCACTTTTTCGTGATGTAAAGCCACTTTGTATTCCTGCTGATAATTGATGTCCACTGCCATTTATGGGCAAAATTCCAGACAATGAAACGGATGCAGCTTGAATACCAAATTTTGAGTCTCCGCCAATGTCATTGTATAAAAAACCTCCAATACCAAAATGAGCGACATCTCCGTTTTTAGGTTTCAAAAAATTGGCATCTCCAGAAAAGGAACTGGTCATAAATTGCGTGTTAGCGCCAATCCATTGATTGCGTTGATTTAATTGAAAACGTGCTTTTCCATTTAAAACTCCAGTTGCAGCTGGATTTAACAATAAGGGAGCTTCTGAAATTTGCGAAAAATGAAAATCTTGTGCATAGAAATTAGTTGAAAGCAAATAAATTGTTAGAATCAAAAGGATTTTTGCACCAGATTTTAAGCGATAAATCATTTTTTACGAATTAAAGTAATGTTTCCAGATTTCAATTCTTGAGGCGCTTCTTTAAAATTGATTTCTAGCATGTATGCATAAACTCCTTCGTTTAATTTTTTACCATTTGCAGTTCCATCCCAAGCTAAACTTGCATCACTAGAACTAAAAAGTAAGTTCCCCCAACGATCAAATATTTTTAAAGTGAAAGAAGAAACATCACTTCCAATAATTGGTCTGATGAAATCGTTCACAAAATCGCCATCTGGAGAAAAAGCTGTTGGAATATTTACTCCACTTTCTCCCTTTGGTTTTGGTATACAATCAATCGTTGTTTGATTTGGGCTGCATTCATCTAGTGGATTTGAATTGTTAGCAACTTCAACGCCATCTGAAATAAAATCACCATCCGAATCTGAATTAGTTGGATTTGTTCCGATGACAGTTTCTGTTTGATTATCCAAACCATCACCATCAGGGTCACAAGTAGCGAACAATGTGTTTGGATTACAAGGATCTACGGGATTTGTACCATTTGTAATTTCAACACCGTCAGAAAATCCATCACCATCAGAATCAGGATTAGTTGGATTTGTTCCAGTGATAATCTCAGTTGAATTTAATAATCCATCTCCATCAGAATCACATAAATTGTTATTCAAATTAGGACTACATGCATCCAAAGGATTTGAACCAGAATTGATTTCTTGTCCGTCAATAATTCCATCTAAATCAGAATCAGGATTTCCAGGATTTGTTCCTGCAGCTTGTTCAGCTCCATTTGTTAAACCATCATTATCTGGATCACAGGACGGAAAACTTTGATTTGGATTACAGATATCTAAAGGATCAGTTCCATTTCCAACTTCGAGTCCGTCACTTAATCCGTCGTTATCCGAATCAATATCTGTTGGGTCAGTTCCTAAAGTTGCTTCAATTGCATCTGTTAAGCCATCACCATCGGTATCAGGATTAACGTCAGGTACAAAAACCGCTGTAACAATTGTTGCTGCTGTTATTAATATTGCATTTGTATCTTCAACAATTGCTTGATTTAAGGTTCCAGAACTATATTCCCAGTGATCAAATATATATCCAGGATTTGCATTTGCATAAAGTAAATTTTCTATTCCTCCAAAATAACTTCCATTCCAAGGGTAAGATGTTAATACATTTGAATTTACTTGCACATTTCCTGAATTGACGGGAGCTACATTCATTTCAAAGGGAAAAGGGCCTGAAAGTGCATAACAATTAACCATTCCAGTATTTAATTGTACACAACGCGTATTGATAAAGTCCCTTAATTGTTGAACTTCAGCTTGCCAACCAGCATAAGTTCCTCCCCATTTTGTAATTTGTCCATTCATTTCAGGCTCAATTTGAGCAATCATACTATCTAAAAGGAAATTCATGTAATCACAAGAAAGATAAGTATTTAATAAATCGGCATATCTGTTGATGTAATATTGTTCCACAACAGGATTTTCATTCATTAATTTTTGTAAAATCACAGAATGTCCTTGATTTCCTGGATCTGGTAAGTTTTCAACGTTACAGGGATCTGCATTGGCACTTTCATCAGGAATCCCAGTATAATTGATGTAATGTCCGAAACTTGCATCCATATCCCACAAAGCATAACGCCATTTTTTGTGATTTCCAGCTGGATTATTTCCTTTCCACCACGCGGTGTTCCAATTAAGCCAATCCATACAAACGATGTAGGAATTTAAAACAAAATAATCCACTAAGGAGTTCCAATTGTATTTGCTGTCAACGTAATCAAAGTTTGCCTGAACACCCATATTATTTGTTTGGATGTAATTCAATAAAGCATCCCAATCAGGCTGAGCATTAGGCGCTCCATATTCTTCCCAAGTACCGCCCCAAGTTTTTAGAAAATACAAATCGTCACTTCCTTGGTCAAAATAATAATCTGTAAAATCTGAATCATCGACTTTCTCACGAATATCGTAAACTCCCCAATATTGACCGTTTAAGTATAAAATACATGGTTTCCAGGTTCTTTCATCCATTTTCATTCCAGCCTTTTGAGAAAGAGTATGAACAAATGCATCGCGAATGTGAGCACCATTTTCGGCAGGGTAATTATCGTTTGCCGCGGCTTTTATGATTAATTTTTGAAATTTATCTCTTGTTTTTTCTGGAAAAATTTGATGTTCAATATCATCGTTATAACCATATTGATCTCTCATAATGTAATCAAAACCTCTTTGATCATAAGCCCAAGAATCGTTTCCATGTTTATTAAATTCACCTTCTCCTTTTGTCACAAATGAATTATCTGCCTCAAAATATTCAAAAAATCCTTGTGGTTCTATGCTATTATCACCAAATTCAATTAATTGTGAAACTTCACCAGAAGCGATTGAAATAACAGGAACTGTGTGATCGATATCTATAAAATAAGTAGATGATTGTGTGAAACTCGGTTGATCTGTACTAAAAGCAGCAGCTCTTAAAACGGTGGTTGTTGGAATATTTATTGGACCAGCATAAAGAGTCGAAGTTGATGTTGGAGTTGAACCATTTGTTGTATAGCGAATTGTCGCACTTGTATTTGAACACGAAATTGTAACCGTTTGACTTCCAACATAAAATCCGGAGCCTAAAGAAAAAATAGGAGTTGGAGTATAAAAATTAATTGCACCAACATTTGTTGAATTTGGCGTTGGATTTAAGAATAATTTCCAAGTTGCTGCCCCATCAGTTGCTCTTCCAATAGAATGATCTTGTTTAGTAAAATGCACAATTTTCAAAGAATCGACATTTGCTCCCGAATTATTTGCGAGAATTATCCATTCCTTTTCCGTTTGTGTTAATTTAAAATTTGGGTGTAGTTCTGTTCCTGCAACAGTGTTTTTTCCTGAACAGTAAACCATCAAATAACCATTCGCTGGAATAATTCCTGAAGGAATTTGCCATTTGGTCATGTTAGAAGATTTATCTGATAAATGAAATCCAGTTAAATTTACAGGAGCTGCCGAAGTATTGTAAAGTTCCACCCAATCCTCTCGATCTCCAAAAGAATTCATTGGACCACTGATGTTAGAGCAGGAATATTCATTAATAACAACTTGAGAAAATAAATTCCAAGAACTTAAAAATAAGCAAAATATGAAGAGATTTTTTATCAGCATTAAAGTATAGTTTAATTTAATAACGTAAACTTTGTTATAAAGGTTTGAAAAAATTGCTTTTGTTCTTGAATTCCTAATAAAGACTAGTGTATAGTATTTCGTTTAAAATTTTTTCGTCTAATTTTAGACAAATCGTTCATCAACTTCCATTACATTTCCGCAAGATTTGCATGTTCTCATTTCCAATGAGCTATAAAATTCTCTAAATCGTGAAATAAAATCATGTTCAATATTTTCTAAAGGAAATTTATAGGCTTGAAGTGGAAAATTACATTGTTCACAATACCAATTTAATCCATCAGTTAAATTTGTTCCTTTTCTAATTTTTTCAATCACTAAACCAACAGTATTTTCGCCTCTAATTGGGTTGTGTGGAATTCCAGCGGGTAATAAAAATATCTCTCCTTCTTTGATTTGGAAATCTTTGGATTCACCATCAATTTGAAGTTTTACAGTTATGTCACCTTCTATTTGATAGAATAGTTCTTCACTTTCATTGTAGTGGTAATCCTTTCTAGCATTTGGACCTCCCACAATCATGACGATAAAATCTCCCGCTTCTTTGTAAAGATTTTTGTTATTAATTGGCGGTTTAAGAAATTCTCGATTTTCTTCAATCCACTTGTTTAAATTAAAAGGTAATAACATGGTTTAATTATTTATAAAAATTATCTTATAAAAATTATCTAACTAATTGAAAAAGCCCCTCTCCAGATATTATTTCTCCGTTTAAGGCTTCTCCTGTATACGTGTAAAAATAGGTTCCTGGACTTGCAGGATCATTATTTGTCGTCATACCATTCCACAAGTGATTTACTAAGTCTCCTTCAAACATGATGTTCCCCCAACGATTTAGAATTACAAAGGTGAATGTTTTGAAATATTGTGGATCTAAAGTAAAGCCTTCATTGTCTAAATCCCCATTAGGCGTAAAAATATTTGGTAGATGTATTGTTGGATCTGCAATGACATCTATCACTGCTGTTGCTGTATCAGAACAAATTCCTTGAAAGGCAATTAATTCAATTGTATATTTTCCAGCAATAGTGTATATGGATGATTGATCAGAAATATCAACAGAGTTGTTAGAGTTTCCATTCCCAAAGTTCCAGTCAAAAGAAGTAGCATTTAAACTAGAATTAGTAAAAATTACTGTTTGTGGCAAGGTTCCTACTATTGAACTAACTGCAAAATTTGCAACTACTTCGTCTAAAACTTCAACAAAAATACTATCTGCATCTTGACAAACTGCATCTTGGACAGTAAAATAATACCAACCACTTGTCAAATTAGTTGCTGAAAGCGTATTATTGATAATAGGTCCATTAGCTCCAGGACCATTCCAAGTGAATGTTGTAGTGCCAATGCTACCAGTAACACTTGCATTTGCTACCCCTGTAGGTGCGCAAAAAACGGAGCTTACTTGACCCATATTATCAATATTTAATAGTTGATTTAATGTCAACGTAATAGTTTCTGTTATAGTGTTCCCGCAAATATCGGTTGCAGTAACATCAAAATTTTGACTTCCATTAGTCAATGCACTGACAGTGATTTGCGGACCAGTACTTGATGTATTTGTCCATGCATAACTATAAGGCATAAATCCATTACTTGCTGCTGCATTTAATGAAACTGAATTTGATGGACATACTATTGTTACATCAGGAGCCACTATTGATAATATTGGATCGGGAGCACTTTGTATCGTTACAGTTCCATTTACTGTTTGTCCGCAGAGATCAGTTGCGACAACTGTATAAGTAGGATTTCCAGCAGTAACACCATTCACAACGCTAGTTGATCCACCATTGTTCCAAATATATGTAATTGTTCCAAAACCACCACTAGGGGTAGCTGTCATTGGAACCGCAAGTTGTATACAGGTTGCAGCCGGAGCGGTAACAGTGATGGTAAGCGGGGTAGGAATATCAACAGTAATGGAAACGTTATCTGTAATGAAATTATTACAAGCATCTGTAACGGTAACTATATATGTTGGATTACCAGCGGAAAGACCAAAAACTGTATTTCCAGTTGCTCCATTACTCCAAGTTGTTGTTAAAGGTTGTGCGCCGCCAGTTGGGAAAGCAAACATTTGAACAGAATCTTCTATACAAGTTGCGGTTTCATCATTGACTGTTAAATTAATTGCTGGAGGAGGAGATTGTGTTATGGTTACAGAATCTTGAAAAGTAAATCCACATAAATCGACAATATTTACGGTGTATGTTTGTATTCCTACTCCATTTATGGCACCTGGAACAGAATCTCCTATTTCTCCATTTTCCCAGGTATAAATATAGGGTGGTGTTCCTCCTTGCGCAGCCACAGTCATATAAACTGAGTCATTTGGGCAAAAAACTTCTGGAGCATTTACGGTCGCATCAAAGATTGGATCTTCTGAAATTGTAAGACTTTTAGTTTTAATAATTGTATCTCCACATTCTGAGATTAATGTAGCAGTAATAATAACAGTTTCATTTCCCTCTAAAATTCCGTCTTGTAAAGCGTTTAAAGAAATTATGACCGTATCTTCTCCAGGCACAAAAACAATTGAATCTATCATAGAAGTAAAATCAATCCCCTCCAATGCAGTTCCACTTAATACATAATTTATTACTGCTGAATCTGCAATGAGCGATTGAGGACGGGTAAAAATAAATTGGGCTGAGGTGCAATTTTCATAAATAATTGTATCTCCGGTCACAGTTGATAAATCTATTTCTAAACCAACTGAGCTTAAACTTCCTGCTTGGAGGAAAACCCCAGAATCAAATGCACCATCAAAGGCGTCAGCAATAGCCATTTTAATATGGTAAGTTTGTCCACATTGAACAGCCGCTGCTGCTGTTAAAACAACAGTCATTCCATCGTATTGAACAGTTTGTAAAGTATTGTCGTTGAAGAAAATGCTATACGCTGGCCAATTTGGATCTATATTATCACAATTTACTGGATCACCATTACTACCTGAAACTCCAATATTTACAGTGTTTATAGCAACTGCGGTGTTTGTTCCAGGAATTAAAGCAATGTTTTCTCCATTATTTGAAAATGTTCCGTTAATTCCTGGTCCACTTATAAAAAAACCAAATACATCATTGAAATCAGAACAAACATATTCATTGTACTCTTCAGAAGAAAAAACATACTTAAACGAAATTGAATCTCCCACAGGAATAAAATCAAATTCTAAAACCGCTTGATCATTTAAATCTTGCGTTGCAATTGCATTTAAATCAATATCATCACCTGGCTCAAATAAACTGTTTCCTGCACCTCCTAAATCATTGGGTCCTTCAGCAATTTGGATATCTCCTGTTGTCAAAATAACTCCAGAGTTTATTCCAACATTTGAATTTTGTCCATTAAATGACCCACATTGAGTTGAAATTATATTTCCTGCTGCACCATTAAAAGTTACATTAGAAATTACAACCCCAGGACCAGCTAGAATATTTTGAACCAATTGTTCTGGAGTTTGACTATTATCAACTGTCAACTGACTAAAAGTCGAAAAATTAATAAACAAAAGTGATATAAGCAGTAATTGTTTCATAGAATTTTTAAAAAAATGTTTAGTAATAGGACGTAAAAATATGAAAAAAGTGACGTTTAATTTAATTTAATTTAACTTTATACCGGAAAAAAGAAAATATTAAAGTTTATTATTGTAAAGCAAACCTTAAATTCAATGCAAAATACTCAAAATTACATTCAGAAAAATAAAGATAAATTCTTAAATGAATTAATTGATTTATTAAAAATTCCTTCAATTTCTGCTGATAAAGCATATATCACAGATGTTCAAAATGCCGCTGAATCTGTAGCTCAAAATTTAAAAAATAGTGGGGTAGAAAATGTTCAGATTTTCCCAACAAAAGGGCATGCTATAGTTTATGGAGAAAAAATAATTGATGCAAATCTGCCAACAGTTTTAGTTTATGGTCATTATGATGTGCAGCCTGCTGACCCAATTGAATTGTGGACAAACCCCGCTTTTGAACCAATAATCAAAGTCACAGAAATTCATCCTGAAGGGGCAATTTTTGCTCGTGGTTCGTGTGATGATAAAGGTCAAATGTTTATGCACGTGAAAGCTGTTGAAGCAATGATTCAAAATAACGAACTTCCATGTAACGTGAAATTCATGATTGAAGGAGAAGAAGAGGTAGGAAGTGTAAATCTTGGAACTTTTATTTCTGAAAGTAAAGAATTATTAAAAGCAGACATTATTCTAGTTTCGGACACAGGAATGCTATCAAATGACACACCTTCAATTACAACAGGTTTGAGAGGTTTAAGCTATGTTGAAGTTGAAGTTACTGGTCCAAACCGTGATTTACATTCAGGTTTATATGGTGGTTGTGTTGCAAATCCAATTAACGCTTTGACAAAGATGATTGCTTCGTTACACGATGAAAATAATCATATTACAGTTCCTGGATTTTACGATAAAGTGCAAGAATTATCTGATAATGAGCGCAACGAAATGGCAAAAGCTCCTTTCAGTCACGAAAATTATTGTAAAGCTTTGAATATTACAAACGTTTCAGGTGAAACAGGATATTCAACACCAGAAAGAGGTTCAATTCGTCCAACTTTAGATGTAAATGGAATTTGGGGTGGATACACTGGAGAAGGTGCAAAAACAGTAATAGCATCAAAAGCTTATGCAAAAATCTCCATGAGACTTGTTCCACATCAAATGCCTGATGAAATTACTGAATTATTCCAAAAACATTTTGAATCTCTCGCTCCTGACGGAATAAAAGTTGTTGTAACCCCGCATCATGGTGGTGAACCAGTTGTAACTCCAATTGATTCTTTGGCTTACCAAGCGGCAAGTTTTGCTTATGAAACGACTTTTGGTAAAAAACCAATTCCCGTAAGAAGTGGAGGAAGTATTCCAATTATTGCACTTTTTGAGCAAATTTTGGGCTTAAAAACGATTATGATGGGCTTTGGATTAGATAGCGATGCTATACATTCACCAAATGAGCATTTCGGTTTATTTAATTTCTACAAAGGAATCGAAACAATACCATATTTTTATAGTGAATTTACAAAATTGACAAAAAAATGAAAAATTTAATTGTAGTATTTTTAAGTTCATTGATTTTATTTTCTTGCGAATTTAAAGATGTGGATTTTAATGGAATTGAAAGTTATAAGATAGAAAGTTTTGCCAACAACGAATTACGTTTAAACTTTGCATTCAAATTAAACAATGAAAATGGTTTTAAAATAAAAGTTAAGCCCTCAAAATTGAATATTTTTGTAGAGGGGCAAGAAATGGGAATTGCTTATCTAGATAAAAAAGTAGTTTTTAAAAAGAAACGCGAAGGAGTTTATGAAACAAAATTGCGTTTTAAATTGGCTGATGGAGCGATGTTTTCAGCTATGAAATTTATTGGAAAAAAACAATTAAATGTCCGATTTTTAGGAAAAGTCAAAGGATCAGTTTTTGGACTTTCAAAGAAATTTCCTGTGGATGAAACAAAAACAATTGACGCTTCAAAGTTGAATTTAGGCCAGTTTTTAGGAAATTAAGTTGAATAAGCTAGTAAACTTCCCCGATTTTGAAATAATTTCTAAAGGAAACTATTCTGAATATTTAGCGAAAAATGACATTTCAACTTTCCATGAATTAATTCGTTTTGTGCAAAAAATCCCTTTTGGAAGAAATTCTGTTAGAAATAATTTTGCTTTGATTTTTTCAGAAAATAAAGCAACTTGTTCAACGAAACATGGGTTTTTAATGGAAATTTGCGAGTTAAACAAAGTTACTGAAGTTGAACTAATGGTAGGGATTTTTTTGATGAATGAAAATTATTCGCCCAAAATAAAATCAATTTTAGTTGAAGCGGAATTAGATGCAATTCCTGAAGCACATTGTTATTTCCGTTTTAGTAATCATCGTTTTGATTTCACTACTGAAAATAGTGAAGTTAGTTCTTTTGAGCCATTTTTAATTCGTGAACAAAGATGTGATTCTCAACAAGTATTTGACTGGAAACCAATGATTCATAAAAATTTCTTAGAAGCTTGGTTGAAAAGAAAAAAGTTGAATTTTACTTTAGATGATATCTGGAAAATAAGAGAAAAATGTATTTCCAAATTGAGTGGATCAACAGCGTCTTATGAATATTAATGCACGAATTTATTTTATAAATTAATTTCTCTTACCTTTGGTATAGTTTTAGCGCGTACAATTTCATGAAAATTTCTTTAATTATATTTCTTTTAACTTTTTTGAGTCCAAGTTTTTTTTCACAATCTTTGATAACAAACAATCAACTATTGTGGCAAATTTCGGGCAATGGACTTAAAAAAAACAGTTATTTATTTGGAAGCTATCATTCAAACGATGCGCGAGTATTTAAGCTTTCAGATAGCACTAATGCCGCATTTTTAAATGCAGAAGCAGTTGTATTAGAAGCAGATATTTATCAACTATTTGCTGAATATGATATGCGCTTGAAAGAAGTTAATCTTGATTTTGATTCAAATGGTAAAGCATTTACAAGTGATACAAAACCAACTCAGACAAAATATGGAAATGAAGATGGGAGACCGCAATTTTTAGATTTGTATTTTCAACAAATGGCTTATAACATGGGAAAAGCTTTTTTCCCGCTGGAAACAGTTGAAGAACAAATTGAAGCATTTGAGTCGGTTTATGAAAGAACTGCAACTCAAAAGAATCTGCAGGATTTGAAAATTGTGCAAGATAATTTATTCTATGCTTATTTAAAAGGTGATATAGAAAAAGTTAGATCAATAATTCAAAATCAATTGAACGATTCAAAGAATGCTTATGATAGATTAATTGTCAAGAGAAATATAAATATGGTTAATGGAATAGATACATTGTGCAGAAACAAGAGTTTATTTGTTGCAGTAGGTTGTGGCCATCTAGCTGGAAATGATGGAATTATTACTCTGTTAAGAAAAAAGGGATATATTGTGCGTCAGGTTTTTGCATCTTATTCTTCGATAAAAACAGAGGCTGAGCAAAAAATAGCGAAGTTTAATAAATTTACCTATTTTGATAAGAAAGAAAAATTTACCGCTGTTTTTGGAGGAAAACCAATTATGGATACCAATGTAAATTATTTTAGATTAATTTATCAGGAAATGGGACAAGGAAATACTTTTGTGATTGAAATTGAAAATTCTCAAAATGATAATTTAGCTGAATACGCGGCGGATGTAATCGATCTTCCTGAAAAATCAAATTTTACGGAGCTTAAACATCAAAATAGTATTCAAGCTTTTGAAGGAGTTGGATACGAGTATGCCGCTGGTTTAAGCTGGAAAAGAATTTTTATTGTCAACGGAAAATTGATAAAATTAATTTGCTATGGAGGAAATAAATTCATGAATTCAAATCGACCCCAAGCCTTTTTTAATAAAGTTATTTTTGAACCAAAATAATTAATTATTACGCGTAAATCAACAGTCTTTTTTACCTTTAATTCAAATTCAATGAATTAATTGACTTTTTAATGAAAATAAATTAAATTTGCATAAATTTTTAACTAAAAAACCCAAAATTAACATGAAATTATCTTTTTTAAGTATCATACTTTTTTGTGCATCAATCTCCATAAATTTATTTGCTCAACAATTAAAAACACCTGCAAAAAGTCCGATTTCGACGTTAAAACAAGCTGTTGGTTTGGGAGACGTTACAGTGGAATACTCTCGTCCGAGTAAAAATAACAGAATAGTATTTGGTGATGTTGTGCCTTTTAATGAACTTTGGAGAACTGGTGCAAATGCTTCATCAAAAATTACTTTTACAGAAGACGTTAAAGTTAATGGAAGCGCTTTGAAAGCTGGAACATATGCAGTTTACACGATTCCAACAAAAGATGAATGGACAATTATTTTCAACAAAGATTTGACACTTTGGGGATCTGATGGCTACAACGATTCTTTAGATGCCGCAAGAATTTTAGTTAAAACACAGAAATTAACAGATGTTGTTGAAACATTTACTGTTCAGTTTTCAAATACAAAAACAACACAATTAACAACTGATATCACTTGGGAAAACACAAAAGTATCTTTTGATATTACTGTTGATATTGACAATAAATTGATGAAAAACATTGAAGCTGCAATGGCGCAAGATAAAAGACCTTATCATCAAGCTGCACAATATTATTTTGACAACAAAAAAGATTTGAAAAAAGCACTTGAGTGGGCTGCAAAAGCTTTTGAGTTAAATCCAATAGCGTATTGGTCAGCGGTATTAAAAGCAAAAATTCAATTGGAATTAAAAGATAATAAAGGAGCAATTGAAACAGCGGAAATTGCTAAAAAATTGGCAGAAGCAGATGGTGATCAAGCTTATGTGAAGCAAGCTGAGGAAATTATCACGAAGGCAAAACAAAAATAATTTTGCCAATTACAAATTACAAATTGGCAGATTACAGATTGCTTCGTTTTCAAGGAAATTATTTTGAAAGCGAGGCAATCTGTAATCTGTAATTCGCCAATCTGCAATCAAAAAAAGATGGAAGTAAAAATCATTAATAAGTCAAAACACGATTTGCCAAAGTATGAAACTTTAGGTGCAGCCGGTTTGGATTTAAAAGCTAATATTTCAGAACAAATTGAACTAAAACCTTTAGAAAGAGTATTGGTCAAAACGGGTTTGTTTTTGGAAATTCCGCAAGGTTTTGAAGCTCAAGTTCGTCCAAGAAGTGGTTTGGCTTTTAAAAATGGAATTACCGTTCTAAATTCTCCCGGAACTGTAGATGCAGATTATCGTGGAGAAATAGGCGTGATTTTAGTTAACCTTTCAAGTGTAATATTTGAAATAAATGATGGAGATAGAATCGCTCAACTTGTTTTTGCTGAAGTAAAACAAGCTCGTTGGATTGAAACTGTTGAATTAACAGATTCCGGAAGAGGAGAAGGTGGATTTGGTAGTACAGGGAAAAAGTAATTAAAGGAAAAATTTATGAAAGTAATCATACCAATGGCAGGTCGTGGAAGTCGTCTTCGCCCGCACACCTTAACAACACCAAAGCCTTTAATTGCTGTTGGCGGAAAAGCAATTGTTCACCGTTTGGTCGAAGATATTGCTTCCGTTTGTTCGGAACAAATTGAAGAAATTGGTTTCGTAATTGGAGATTTTGGTGCAGAAGTTGAAAAAGAATTAATCCAAGTTGCTGAAAAATTAGGAGCTAAAGGTACAATTTTTTATCAAACAGAAGCTTTGGGTACTGCTCATGCTGTTTTATGCGCTAAAGAATTATTAACAGGACCAGTTGTTGTTGCTTTTGCGGATACATTGTTTAAAGCAGATTTTAAAATTGATCCAACAGTTGATGGAATTTTGTGGGTAAAACAAATTGAAGATCCATCTTCTTTTGGTGTAGTAAAAATGAACGAAAGTGGAGATATTATTGATTTTGTTGAAAAGCCTCAAACTTTCGTTTCAGATTTAGCAATGATTGGAGTTTACTATTTCAAAAGGGGAGAAGATTTACATCATGAATTAAATTATTTAATTGATAATCACGTAATCAAAAGTGGAGAATATCAACTTCCTGATGCTTTGAGAAGGCTAACTGAAAAAGGGAATAAATTCAAACCAGGAAAAGTTGATGAATGGTTAGATTGTGGCAATAAAGAAGTAACTGTTTATACAAATCAGCGTGTTTTAGAATATGATTTGGAGAAAAATCGAAAATTAGTTCATGATTCTGTAAAACTGATTGATGCAATTATTATTCCACCATGTTTTATTGGAGAGAATGTTGTGATTTCAAATGCTATAATCGGACCCCACGTTTCGATTGGAGAAAATTCCACAGTTAATTCTAGTATCATAAAAAATAGTATCTTTCAGAAAAATACAGCTATCGAAAATGCGGTTATTGTAGATTCAATGGTAGGAAATTTTGCTAAATTTAATGGAATTGCTAGGGATGTTAGCATGAGCGATTATTCTGTAATTGATTAATGTAGAAACCTAATTAATATTAAATTTATTTTGAGAACTACTTATTATTTATTGTTATTACTTGTTTTGGTTTCGTGTGGATCCATAAAAAAGACTGTGGATAAAAAAGCAACTTTCTCAAAAGCAGATTATCCGTATATTGAAAGATTTCATGAAGGATTGCGTTTAAAACATAAAGGTCAATTAACTCAGGCGATCGCAGCACTTGAAGCATGTTTACTTGTAAATCCCAATGACGATGCTGTTTGTTTTGCGCTATCTGAGTTATATTTAGACACAAAACAACTTGCAAAATCAAGTGTTGTGATTAAAAGCGCTGTGGAATTAGATCCATCTAACAAATGGTATTTGCAAGAATATGCATACATGCTTTTTGAAGCCAAAGATTACAAGGAATCGACAAAAATATTTAAAAAATTAGCTCAATTAGAACCAAATAACATTGATTGGCTTTTTTCTTATGCAGAATCTTTGATGAGATCAAATGACATTGCTGGTTCAGTTAAAGTTTTAGATAAACTCGAAAACGAGATTGGAATGAATCCAGAACTTAGCTTAGAGAAGTTTAAACTTTATATGAGAATTAAACAAGATGAAAAAGCTGTAAGTGAAATTACTAAATGTTTGGTTTTATTCCCTGATGACTCCCAGCTTCTAGCGAATTTAGTCGATTATTATTTCGATAAAAAAGAAGATGAAAAAGCGTTTTCGTATTTAATAAAACTAGCAGATGCTCAACCAAATAATGGAAATGCGCACTTAGCTTTAGCTCAGTATTATGATCATAAAGCAGACAGAAAAAAGTCGTATGAGGAATTAGTTAAGGCTTTTTCTTGCGATGATGTTGTCTTAGATACAAAAGTGAAAATACTTTTAAGTATGTTCGAAACACAATTTAAATTGGATCCAGAAATGATGGAATTGGCGAATATATTGGTCAGTAAATATCCAAATGACGCGCGTGTTTTTTCACTTCGAGGAGATTTTTATTTAAAAGAACAAAAAGAAAATGAAGCTTTATTAGATTTTAAAGAAGCAATCAAATTTGATCAATCAAAATTTGTAATTTGGGAACAAGTTTTAATAATGGAATATCAAAACCAAGATTACAAAAACTTATACGTGGATTCAAAGAAATGTTTGGAATATTTTCCAGCAATTAGTAAAGTCTATTTGTTTTTTGGAATTTCAGCAATTCAAGATAAAAAATACGATGAAGCTATCGAAAAATTAATCCTTGGAGAAGAACTTGTTGTAAACGATAACGTTTTAAAAGGTGAAATTTTGGCCCAAAAAGGGGACGCTTATTTTTCATTAAAGAAATTAAAGGAAGGGAAAGAATCCTATGAAAAAGCACTAAAATTAGATGATAAAAATATTTTATATAAAAATAATTATGCTTATCGTTTAGCAATTTCAAATACAGACCTTGAAAAAGCTGAGTCTTTGATAAAGCAAGTTTTAGAAAATTCCCCAAATGAGTCACATTTTTTAGATACTTATGGCTGGATTTTATTTCAAAAAGGAAAATTCCAAGAATCTTTGGATCAATTTAATTTAGCAATACTTAAAAGTCCATCAGATAAGCATATTATTGAACACAGAGGAGACGCGCTTTTTAAACTTGGAAAAGTAGATGAAGCACTGATTTCATGGAAAAGAGCCAAAGAAATGGGTTCAACAAATACTAAATTAATTGACAAAATTGAAAAAAAACAATACCTTGAACCTGTTTATTAGAAAGCAAACTAATTTAAAAAAATCAATAATTTCAAGAAATTCAATTTTTGAAGTTAAGGTTTGTACATTCAATTATTTTTTTAGTTTCATAAATGATTTTCTTTGTGAACTTCTTACCATTGTTGCATCTTTCTTTAAAAAAATTATCCATCCAAACAAAAAAAATCAAAGCACTCAAGTATATGTCTCCTTTGCTTCGCTGGGGTTAAAAAAATGTTTTGGACAACAAAAATTAACCTCTTTAATTCTTTTCATTTCTGCAACCCTTCTTTTCTCGTGTTCCCAGAAAACAGTTGGAGAAATACCAGAAAAGATTGAAAGAAAAAAAACTTCAGAACTAGTTTCAGTGTTAGATAGCCTAAGCCTTCAAAAACCGACTACTTTTTATTCAAAAATATCAACTAAATACAGAGACACAACTCAAAATATTTCTTTTAAAACAAGTGTCCGAATGGTAAAAGATTCTGCGCTAAGTGCATTAATTACTTATGCTTCCATTCCAATTTACAATTCTATTTTAACACCTGATAGTTTGACTATTTTAAATAAAAGATCAAAATGTTTTACAAAAACGAAGTTAAATTACATAAAAGATAATTTCGGAATTGCTTTTGATTATAAAAATGTCGAAGAGTTATTACTCGGAATGCCTTTAGCTTATGATATTGATCAAAAATATTTTCAAATTCATGATCAAAATAATTACATTGTTTCTTCGCACAGAAAACGTGAAATTAAACGATCTGATAAAAAAGAAAAATTACAAGATGATATCATTATTAAATATTATCTTTCGAATGATTTGAAAAGTTTGAACAAATTAGAGATTGAAAGTAAGTCTGACACAGCTCGAATACAAGTAAATTTTATTAGTCGCCAAATGGTCGATAATTACAATGTTCCAAACGAAGTTTTTATAAAAGTTTTTACTCCAAGAAATGAAATTCAAGTCGAAATGAATTACGATAAAGTAGAAATTAATGTAACACAACAACTTTTTTTAGTTATACCAGAAGGATATGAAGTATGTGAGTAAATATTGCTTAATGCTAATTTTTGTTTTGACAGGTTTTTTTGGCTTTTCCCAAAAGAGTACAGACAAACTTAAAAAGGAACAAGACAGACTTGAGAAAAATATTTCAAGTACAAAAAACTTGTTGGATAAAACAAAAATTAATACCGAAGCTACCTTAAATGAATTAAAATTAATTGACAATCAAGTTAAGTATCGAGAAGAATTATTACTAAATTTTGATAATCAAATTCGAGGAACAGAATTAAAAATTGAACAAAAGAACAACCAAATCCAAGAATTGCAATCAAAATTAATACAACTTCAAAAACAGTATAGGAAACTAGTTATTTATGCATATAAAAAGAGAAGCAAGGAAGCGAAAATGATGTATATTTTTTCTTCAAGCTCTTATTATGAAGCATTAAAAAGAAAAAAGTATCTGGAAAAAATTGCTGAAATTAAACGTAAACAGCGTTTGATTATTTTTCAAAGTAAAAAATTGATCGCAAAAGAAAAAGGCGAGTTGATTCAAGAAAAATCTTACAAAGAAAAAGTTGCTGATAAAAAACGTATCGAAAAACAAGAAATTCTCCAAGATAAAGAAGTTCAAACAAAAACATTGGTTAGACTGAAGGGGGTTGAACAAAAATTGATTGCTCAAATTCAAAAAGACGAAGCAAACAAAAATAAAATTAAAAATCAAATTGATTCTGCTATCGCAAATGAGTTAGCAGCTCTAGAAAAAAAGAAAAAGATTAATAGCTCTGATAAATTGAAAGCTAGTTCAAAGTCAAAATCTGGAACAGGAAAATCTAAAACCGTAACTGGTGACAAAAAACCAAAAGAAGTTGAAAAAGTTACTCCTGTTTTTGTTGAACCGAAAGAATTGGCATTAAATCAAGGTTTTGAAACTAATAAAGGTCGCTTACCTTGGCCAGTTTCAAGTGGTTCAATTACTGAGAATTTTGGTAAAAATGTTCATCCGACAGTTCCAAATGTTTTTACAAATAACAACGGAGTTGATATTAGTGCAGCAAAAGGTTCGCAAGTTCGAGCAGTCTTTGAAGGTGAGGTTTCAAGTGTTTTGTCAATAGCCGGTGCTGGCAAGGTAGTTATAATTAAACATGGTAATTATCGGACAGTTTACAGTAATTTACAGGAATCTTATGTTACCGTGGGTTCAAAGATTACAACAAAACAATCAATCGGTGCACTTATGGTTCAAGATGGAGAATCACTCTCAGTTGCGCATTTTGAAATTCATCAAGTTATTGGTGGAACTGTTAACAGAATGAATCCTAGTTTGTGGATAACAAGATAATGCAGATATGCGATTTATCAAAGATCAGTTATAATTAAAATAAACTATTTATTTTTTTGTTGCCCTGTTAAACTCTTGCAGCCGTTGCGTCTTTGTGTCAAAAAAATCCAAAGTACATAACAACAAAGGTATTAGATTTAAGGACTGTTTAAAAACTTTGTTTCCTTTGATTTTTCTTAGCATCTTTGCGTATAAAATAACAATCTATTTTTATGAAATTCAATTCAAAATTATTAGCAGAAATATGCAAAACTCCTGGTGCTTCGGGATTTGAACAAAGAGTAAGAGAATTAGTAATCAATGAACTGAAAAACGTTGTTGATGAAATTGAAACAGATAATATGGGTAACGTATACGCCATCAAGCGAGGAAAATCAAACAAAAAAGTTATGATTGGAGCACATATGGATGAAATCGGTTTTATGGTTACTCACATTGACAATAAGGGATTCCTGCGGTTTACAACCTTAGGAGGATTTGACCCTAAAACACTGACCGCTCAGAGAGTAATTGTTCATGGAAAAAAAGACATTATTGGTGTTATGGCTTCAAAACCAATTCACGTTATGACTCCAGATGAACGCAATAAAGTCGCAAAATTGACTGATTATTTTATAGATACAGGTTTGACAAAAGAAGAAGTTTTTGAAAATATTTCAATTGGTGATCCAGTTACGCGAGAAAGAGAATATATTGAAATGGGTCAATGTGTGAATTCTAAATCCCTAGATAATCGATTGGCTGTTTTTATTTTAATTGAAACGTTGAAATTATTAAAAGATAAAGAGGTGCCGTATGATATTTATGGTGTTTTTACTGTTCAAGAAGAAGTTGGAATTCGTGGAGCTAATGTTTCTGCTTTAAAAGTAAATCCTGATTTTGGTTTTGGTTTAGATACAACTATCGCTTTCGATTTACCAGGTGCTGCTGACCATGAAATGATAACAAAATTAGGAGAAGGAACAGCAATAAAAATTATGGATGCGGCAACAATTTGCGACTACAGAATGGTTAATTATATGAAAAAAACTGCTGAAAAAAATAATATTAAATGGCAAGCAGAAATTTTAACTGCTGGAGGAACAGACACAGCGGGTATTCAACGCATGACTCAAGGCGGTTCAATCGCTGGGGCAATTTCAATTCCAACTAGACATTTACATCAAGTAATTGAAATGGCACACAAGGATGATATTGTCGGCAGCATTATACTCCTAGAAGCTTGTTTGAAAGAACTAGATTCCTATGATTGGTCTTTTAAGTAAAAATCTCTTATTATTTTATTTTTGAACTGTTTACATTGAATCGAATTATTCAAATATATTTTTTAATTTTTGACGCTATTTAGATTTATTCTAAATTATAATAATTTTCGATAAAATTGTCACAAAAATGTCATTACATTTATTGATTATAGTAAATTTGCCAGCGTCTTAATGTGTTTTTAAGACGTTTTTAAAGCATAAGACAAAAAAGATTTTAAATGAAGATATCTATAAATCAGATGTTTAGGAGTATTAAAACTTGGGGTTTCGGAGCTACAACTATGTTGTTTTTAGCTGGAACGTTTAATGCAAATGCACAAGGTGAAGCACTTTTCAAAGCAAAATGTGCTACATGTCATCAGCC
>CANLGD010000050.1 GCA_947490145.1 Flavobacteriia bacterium | reverse complement strand
GGGTGACCTTTCAATATACTTTCTAAAATATCCCAAACAACTGGTTCTTTTCTATCAACAATTTTCTTAGCAGATTTTACTGTTTTCACAATTCCACGTTCAATCATTTTACGAATGATAAAAGGTTTGTAAAGTTCAGCAGCCATATCTTTTGGCAATCCACATTCGTGTAATTTCAAATCTGGTCCAACAACAATCACCGAACGAGCTGAATAATCAACACGTTTTCCTAGTAAGTTTTGACGGAAACGACCTTGTTTACCTTTCAATGAATCTGAAAGAGATTTCAATGGTCTGTTTGCATCTGTTTTTACAGCACTTGATTTTCTTGAATTATCGAACAATGAATCAACAGATTCTTGAAGCATACGTTTTTCATTACGTAAAATCACTTCAGGAGCTTTGATTTCGATTAATCTTTTTAAACGATTATTTCTTATGATAACACGTCTGTACAAGTCATTTAAATCAGATGTTGCAAAACGACCACCATCTAAAGGCACTAAAGGTCTTAATTCTGGGGGAATTACTGGAACAACTTTTACAATCATCCATTCTGGACGATTCTCAATACGAGTTTGAGATTCACGCATTGCCTCAACAACTTGTAAACGCTTTAAAGCTTCCGTTTTTCTTTGAACAGAAGTTTCGTTATTTGCTTTATGACGTAAATCGTAAGAAATTTCATCCAGGTTCAATCTTTTCAACAAATCATGGAGTGCTTCAGCACCCATTTTTGCGATAAATTTATTTGGATCTGTATCTTCTAAATACTGATTTTCCTTTGGTAAAACATCCAAGATATCCATGTACTCTTCTTCAGTAATGAAATCTAAATAATTTAACAATGAACCATCAACATTAGTTGCAACCCCAGTTTGAATAACTACATAACGCTCGTAATAGATAATTTGATCTAATTTTTTAGTTGGAAGTCCAAGTAAATAACCAATTTTATTTGGCAATGAACGGAAATACCAGATATGAGCAACAGGAACCACTAAAGAAATGTGTCCCATTCTCTCACGACGTACTTTCTTTTCAGTAACTTCAACTCCACAGCGATCACAAACGATTCCTTTATAACGAATTCTTTTGTATTTACCACAATGACATTCAAAATCTTTTACTGGTCCAAAAATACGTTCACAAAATAAACCATCTCTTTCAGGTTTATATGTTCGGTAATTTATTGTTTCTGGCTTTAATACCTCCCCACTTGACTGCTCCAGAATAATTTCCGGAGAAGCCAATGAGATAGTAATTTTATTAAAGCTACTTTGTTTTTTTGGTGTTTCTTTTCTATAAGCCATTCTACTTGCTTGTTTTAAAATTCAACAACGAATAATTAATCCATTGATATATTTAAACCTAAACCTCTTAATTCGTGCAACAATACGTTGAATGATTCAGGAATTCCTGGTTCAGGAATATTATCTCCTTTAACGATTGCTTCGTATGCTTTAGCTCTACCTGTTACATCATCTGATTTTACAGTTAATATTTCTTGTAAAATATTTGCTGCTCCAAATGCTTCAAGAGCCCAAACCTCCATTTCACCAAAACGCTGACCTCCAAATTGAGCCTTACCTCCAAGTGGTTGTTGTGTAATTAATGAGTATGGTCCGATTGAACGTGCGTGCATTTTGTCATCGACCATGTGCGATAGTTTCAACATATAAATAACTCCAACAGTTGCAGTTTGATCAAATCGATCTCCTGTTCCACCATCGTACAAATATGTTTTCCCAGACCTTGGTACACCAGCCTTTTCAGTCCAACTATCGATTTCCAAAGGAGTCGCACCATCAAAAATTGGCGTTGCAAACTTAATTCCTAATTTTTCTCCAGCCCAGCCTAAAACTGTTTCGTAAATTTGACCTAAGTTCATACGAGAAGGAACACCTAAAGGATTCAATACGATATCAACCGGTGTTCCGTCTTCAAGGAAAGGCATATCTTCTTGACGAACAATATTTGCAACAATTCCTTTATTTCCGTGACGTCCAGCCATTTTGTCACCCACTTTGAGCTTGCGCTTTTTAGCAACGTACACTTTAGCCATTTTTACAATTCCAGCTGGCAACTCATCACCAACAGAAATATGGAATTTTTTACGTTTGTATGCTCCTAACAAATCGTTTGCTTTGATGTTGAAGTTATGAATTACTCTACCAATTAAAGTATTTAATTCAAGTTCAGCAGTCCAAAGTGTTGGATTAACAATAGAATAATCAATAGCAGATAAACTTTTTTGATTGAATTTAGTACCTTTTTTAATGATTTCTTCTTTAAAATTATTGAAAACTCCTGCTGATTTAGTTTCACCTAAAATTGCTGTTAATTTATCAACTAATTTATCTTTTAAAGCAGCGATATCTTTTTCGTAATCTGAATCCAATGATTCCAAAATTGGCTTATCTTGAGCTTTAGATTTACGATCTTTTACAGAACGTGAAAATAATTTTTTCTCAATAACAACTCCTCTTAAAGATGGACCAGCTTTTAAAGACGCATCTTTAACATCACCTGCTTTGTCACCAAAGATTGCTCTCAATAGTTTTTCTTCTGGAGATGGATCTGTTTCCCCTTTAGGAGTAATTTTTCCAATTAAGATATCACCTTCTCTGATTTCAGCACCAATACGAATTAAGCCATTTTCATCTAAATCTTTTGTTGCTTCTTCACTAATATTTGGAATATCAGAAGTTAATTCCTCCATTCCTCTTTTAGTGTCACGAACATCTAATGAATATTCATCAATGTGAATTGATGTGAAAATATCATCTCTAACAACTTTTTCAGAAATGACAATCGCATCCTCAAAGTTGTATCCTTTCCAAGGCATGAATGCAACTTTAAGATTTTGTCCTAAAGCTAACTCTCCTTGTTGAGTAGCAAAACCCTCGCAAAGTACTTGGCCTTTTTCAACTTTATCACCTTTTTTAACAATTGGTTTCAAATTGATAGTTGTACCTTGATTTGTTTTTCTAAATTTCGTTAATGAATAATTAGTTACCTCGTTATCAAAACTAACTAATTTATCATCTTCTGTCCATTCATAACGAATAATAATTTCATTCGCATCAACATATTCAACAACTCCAGTTCCTTCTGCGTTAACTAAAACACGAGAATCTTTTGCTACTAAACGTTCGATTCCAGTACCAACAATTGGAGAATTAGGTTTTAACAATGGAACAGCTTGACGTTGCATGTTTGATCCCATCAAGGCACGATTAGCATCATCATGTTCCAAGAAAGGAATTGAAGAAGCTGCAATTGACGCAATTTGATTTGCACCGACATCCATTAAATGTAATTCTTTTGGGCTAATAACTGGGAAATCACCTTCAGATCTTGCTTTCACAACATCAGTATTGAAATTACCTTTATCATCAACAACAGCATTAGCTTGAGCGATCATTTTTTGACCTTCTTCCTCTGCAGTCAAATAAATTGGTTCTTGGCTTAAATCCACTTTACCATTTTTAACTTCGCGGTACGGAGTTTCAATAAATCCTAATTTATTCACTTTTGCGAATACACATAGTGAAGAAATCAAACCAATATTGGGTCCCTCAGGAGTTTCGATAGTACATAAACGACCGTAGTGCGTATAGTGAACATCACGAACCTCAAAACCAGCCCTTTCACGAGAAAGCCCACCAGGTCCAAGCGCAGATAATCTTCTTTTGTGTGTTACCTCAGCGAGTGGATTCGTTTGATCCATAAATTGAGATAATTGATTCGTTCCAAAGAACGAATTAATTACAGAAGATAAGGTTTTTGCATTTATCAAATCGATTGGAGTAAATACTTCGTTATCACGAACATTCATTCTTTCACGAATTGTACGAGCCATTCTTGATAAACCCACTCCAAACTGAGAGTATAATTGTTCACCAACAGTTCTTACACGTCTGTTTGATAAATGATCTATATCATCAACATCTGCTTTAGAATTTATCAATTCAATCAAATATTTAATGATAGAGATAATATCATTCTTAGTTAAAACTCTAGATGTTTCAACATCGTCAGAGTATAACTTTTTATTCAGTCTAAAACGACCTACTTCACCTAAATCATAACGAGTGTCTGAGAAAAATAATTTTTCAAATACGTTTTTCGCTGTTTCATAATCTGGTGGTTCGGCATTTCTAAGTTGTCTATATATGTGTTCTACGGCTTCTTTTTCAGAATTTGAAGTATCTTTTTGAAGTGTATTATAGATAATAGTATAATCTGCTGTATTTACATCTTCTTTGTGAAGAATTACAGTTTTTACACCAGCATCGATAATTAACTCAACTGAATCTTCATCTAAAACTGTTTCACGATCTAAAAGTACTTCGTTTCTTTCTATAGAAACAACTTCTCCAGTATCTTCATCTACGAAATCTTCAATCCAAGTTTTTAATACTCTTGCAGCAAGTTTTCTACCAACTAATTTCTTTAAGTTAGCTTTATTTGCTTTAACTTCATCAGCTAAACCAAAAATTTCTAGAATATCTTTATCAGTTTCATAACCAATTGCTCTGAACAAAGTTGTAACAGGTAACTTTTTCTTACGATCGATGTAAGCGTACATTACGTTGTTTATGTCTGTAGCGAATTCAATCCAAGAACCCTTGAAAGGAATAACACGTGCAGAATACAATTTTGTTCCATTTGCATGGCGACTTTGACCAAAGAAAACACCTGGGGAACGATGAAGCTGAGAAACGATAACACGCTCAGCACCATTGATCACAAATGATCCTTTTGGAGTCATGTATGGAATTGTTCCCAAATAAACATCTTGAACAATTGTTTCAAAATCTTCATGCTCAGGATCTGTACAATACAATTTTAATTTGGCCTTAAGGGGCACACTATAAGTTAATCCTCTTCCGATACACTCTTCAATAGTGTAGCGTGGTGGATCAACGAAGTAATCTAGGAATTCCAATACAAACTGATTTCTGGTATCAGTGATAGGGAAATTTTCCGAAAATACTTTAAACAATCCTTCAGAATCTCTGTTTTCAGGAGTAGTTTCTAATTGAAAAAACTCTTGGAAGGATTTTAATTGAATATCTAAAAAATCAGGATATTCAAATTTACTTTTGCTCGATGCAAAGTTTATTCTTGTCGATATATTGCTTGATGTTGCCAAGGCTAAAAGAATTAATTTTATGAAAAAGGACTTTTATGCACTTAATGCAAATAAACAGGAATAGGCACTAGCTTATTAAGCAGTGCCTTTCCCTGAATAAATTGTAAAAAATTATTTAATCTCAACTTCAGCTCCCGCTTCAACTAGAGAATTTTTAAGTGCTTCAGCTTCATCTTTAGAAATTCCTTCTTTCAATGTAGATGGAGCAGCATCAACTAAATCTTTCGATTCTTTTAAACCGTTACCAGTTAATTCTTTTACTAATTTCACTACAGCCAACTTGTTTGGTCCACCTGCTTTCAATATTACATCGAATTCAGTTTTTTCAGCAGCAGCTTCACCAGCATCAGCACCACCAGATACCATTACTGCAGCAGCTGCAGCTGGTTCGATTCCGTACTCATCCTTAAGGATAGTTGCAAGTTCATTTACTTCTTTTACTGTTAAGTTAACTAGCGTTTCCGCAATTTGCTTTAAATCAGCCATTTTTATTTTATTTTAAAAATTAAATACTTTACTTTTTTTATGCTACTCTTTCTTCAAGAGTTTTTAATATTCCTGCAATTTTACCACCTTGACCTTTAAGGGCAGAGATAACGTTTTTAGCAGGACTTTGAAGTAATCCAAGAATATCTCCAACCAATTCCTCTTTGCTTTTTAAAGTAGCAAGAGCATCTAGTTGATTGTCTCCAATGAATATTGCTTCGTCAATGAATGCTCCTTTAAGAATTGGTTTTGCGTTTTTCTTACGGAATTCTTTGATAATTTTAGCAGGTAAATTACCTACTTCTGCAAACATAATAGATGTTGGACCAGATAAAACTGCATTCAATTCGCTGTAGTCTTTACCTTCAATTCTTTCCATCGCTTTTTGTAAAAGTGTATTTTTAACAACTTTTAAACGAATGTCAGATTGAAAACATCTTCTGCGTAATTGATTGATAGTTTCTACAGTTAATTCTGAAGTATCTGCAAGGTAAAAAACACCTGATTGAGATAATTCTACTGTAAGTTCATCTATGTATTTAGCTTTTTCTTCTTTTGTCATAATACTAAGTTTATTAAGCTACCACAGATTTAGCGTCAATTTGAATACTTGGACTCATTGTAGAACTAATGAAAACACTTTTGATATAAGTTCCTTTAGCAGCAGATGGTTTCAATTTGTTCAAAGCAACGATTAATTCCATCGCATTTTCTTTTAATTTTTCACCATCAAAACTAGCTTTTCCAATTGCAGTATGAATATTTCCATATTTGTCAACTTTAAAGTCAATTTTACCTGCTTTAACTTCTTCAACAGCTTTTCCTACTTCCATAGTTACAGTTCCAGTTTTTGGATTAGGCATTAAACCTCTTGGTCCTAATACTCTACCTAATGCGCCAACTTTTCCCATCACAGATGGCATAGTAATGATTACGTCAACTGCTGTCCAACCACCTTTAATTTTTTCAATGTAGTCATCTAAACCAACGAATTCTGCACCTGCAGCAATTGCCTCAGCCTCTTTGTCTGGAGTACAAAGTACAAGTACTTTAACATCCTTACCAGTACCGTGAGGTAATGCAACAGTTCCTCGAACCATTTGATTTGCTTTTCTAGGATCAACTCCTAATCTTACACTGATGTCAACTGAAGCATCGAATTTTGTTGTAGTGATATTTTTCACTAAATCGCATGCTTCAACTAAGCTGTAAGGTTTAACTAAATCAAATTTAGCTAACACCTCTTTTCTCTTTTTAGATACTCTTGCCATGTTTTACAATTATTTAGTTTTTGGTGCATCACCACCTTTAACAGTTATACCCATACTCCTAGCTGTTCCAGCTACCATAGACATTGCAGAATCTATTGTAAAACAATTAAAATCTGTCATTTTGTCTTCGGCAATTGCTTTAACATGATCCCAAGTAATAGAACCTACTTTCGCTTTATTTGGAGTCGGCGACCCTTTTTTAAGCTTAGCTGCTTCTAAAATTTGAATCGGAGCTGGAGGAGTTTTGATAATGAAATCAAATGATTTATCACTGTAAACAGTAATAACACAAGGTAAAACTTTTCCAGGTTTGTCCTGAGTTCTAGCATTGTATTGCTTACAAAATTCCATGATGTTCACACCTTTAGCACCTAATGCTGGTCCTACTGGAGGAGCTGGATTTGCTGCGCCACCTTTGATCTGTAATTTGATCAATGCTGCTACTTCTTTAGCCATTTATTTATAATTTATGTAGTCTAACATGAGCGTCAAATGGGAAGCTTTATGACACTGGGCTCACTCCTACGGTTAATACAACTTATAATTCTTTTTCTACTTGCATATAGCTTAACTCCAGAAGATTTTTTCTTCCGAAAATTTTCACCATAACTTTTAATTTCTTCTTATCTTCGTTGATTTCATCAACAACACCAGTAAAGTTTTGGAAAGGTCCATCAATTACTTTAACCGGCTCACCAACAACAAAAGGAATTTTCATTTCTTCTTCTGTTTCAAGAAGTTCGTCAACTTTTCCTAAAATACGATTAACTTCAGCTAAACGCATTGGAACTGGAGCGCCACCTTTTTCAGCACCTAAAAATCCAATAACATTTGGAATACCTTTTATAACGTGAGGAACTTCACCAACTAAAGCTGCTTCAATCAAAACGTAACCAGGTAGATAAGATTTTTCTTTACTTACTTTTTTTCCATTTTTGATTTGAAAAACTTTTTCAGTAGGAATCAAAACTTGCTCTACAAAGTCATTTAATTTATGCCTTGTAATTTCAAGTTCTAGATACTCCTTAACTTTTTTTTCTTTTCCACTAACAGCACGAACAACGTACCATTTTTTTTTAATATCTCCCATTTTTGGTTTAAGTCTATTTGAACATATTATATATGAAACCTAAAGCACCTCTCCAAAATGATTTGTCATCTGCAGCAGAAATTCCAAAAAGGAAATCCATTACAAAAATGAGAATTGCAAAAATAACAGTAGCAACTACCACAATAATGGTGTTGCTCTGCAATTCTTTTAAAGTCGGCCAAGAAACGTTGTAACGCATTTCGTTAACAGTTTCGTTGAAGTAATTTTTTAATTTTGACACCTTAATTGTATTTGTAATCACTAACAGCGCGGGCGGTAAGATTCGAACTCACGACCAATGGTTTTGGAGACCACTACTCTACCAGCTGAGCTACACCCGCATAAAAAGGGGAAACAAGTTCCCCTTTAATATAACATTATATACTTAAATCTTAAGCTATAATTTCAGTAACTTGACCAGCTCCAACAGTTCTACCTCCTTCACGGATAGCGAAACGTAAACCTTTGTCCATAGCTACAGGAACAATTAATTTTACAGTAATTGAAACATTATCACCTGGCATTACCATTTCACGACCATCTGTTAAGAAGATTTCTCCTGTAACGTCAGTTGTACGGAAATAGAATTGAGGACGATATTTGTTATGAAATGGAGTATGACGTCCACCTTCTTCTTTTTTCAATACATAGATTTCAGCTTTAAAATCATTGTGAGGTTTTGTAGATCCTGGTTTACAAATAACCATTCCTCTTTTAATTTGAGATTTTTCAATACCTCTTAATAAAAGACCAACGTTATCACCAGCTTCACCTCTATCTAAGATTTTACGGAACATTTCAACACCTGTTACAGTAGAAGATAATTTCTCATCACCCATACCTAGAATATCAACTGATTCTCCAGAATTGATAATACCTGTTTCGATACGACCTGTTGCAACTGTACCACGACCTGTAATCGTAAATACATCTTCAACTGGCATCAAGAAAGGCTTATCTACTTCACGCGGAGGCAATTCGATATAAGTATCAACAGCGTCCATTAATTCGTCAATTTTAGCAACCCATTTTTCTTCATTATTTAAAGCCCCTAAAGCAGAACCTTGAATAACTGGAGCATTGTCTCCATCATAACTGTAGAATGATAATAATTCACGAATTTCCATCTCAACTAATTCAAGAAGTTCTTCGTCGTCAACCATATCAACTTTATTCATGAAGACAACCATTCTTGGAACACCTACTTGGCGTCCTAAAAGGATATGCTCACGAGTTTGAGGCATTGGACCATCTGTTGCAGCAACAACTAAAATTGCTCCGTCCATTTGAGCAGCACCAGTAACCATGTTCTTTACGTAATCCGCGTGACCTGGACAGTCAACGTGTGCGTAGTGACGGTTTAAAGTTTCATACTCAATGTGAGAAGTGTTAATTGTGATACCACGTTCTTTTTCTTCAGGTGCGTTGTCAATTGAAGAGAAATCACGAACAGCAGCAAGACCTCTTGAAGCTAAAACGCTTGAAATTGCAGCAGTCAAGGTAGTTTTACCATGATCTACGTGTCCGATAGTTCCGATGTTAACGTGTGGTTTGGATCGGTTAAAATTTTCCTTAGCCATTTTTGTTTTTTGTTACTTTGTTATTAATAATTTGCCAACTTTACTATATACAAAATTTCACCCATATATTTGGATGAAACATCGCATGAGCCAATGACGAGAATTGAACTCGTGACCTCTTCCTTACCAAGGAAGCACTCTACCCCTGAGCTACACCGGCAAAGTTCTTTAAATAGTTGAGCGGGAGACGAGATTCGAACTCGCGACCCTCAGCTTGGAAGGCTGACGCTCTACCAACTGAGCTACTCCCGCTTATTATTTATTTTCAATGTTGTGGGGGTGGATGGACTCGAACCAACGATACCTTACGGTGGCAGATTTACAGTCTGATGCAATAGCCACTATGCGACACCCCCAATATTGAGCCGGTGGAGGGATTCGAACCTCCGACCTGCTGATTACAAATCAGCTGCTCTGACCAACTGAGCTACACCGGCAATACTTGAAAATTAATTATTTAAAGAACGATTACTTGTTTAAAACCCAAATAAAAATCATATTATATTTACTTTTGGGTTTGCAAATGTATGAATAAAATTTAATCCTGCAATGCTTTTTTGTAAAAAAAGCAAAAAAAATGAGATGAATACATTCACCTCATCAATAATTCATTTATATACAAGCTTTTAGCTTATGAAACTTTTTTTGTTTTTTCAACTTGTTTCCTTAGGGCTTCTACTGACAAAGAAATAGCTTCTTCAAAAGACTTACCTTGTTTTTTTGCAAACAATTCTTTGCCTGGAACGAAAAGTTTGACTTCACTTATTTTATTCTCATTTTCACTCGTATTATCAATTCGCAAAAATACTTCTCCTGCAATTATATTATCATAGAATAAATCTAGTTTATTTACCTTCTCATTAATGTAATCTACTAATTTTTTATCAGCCGAAAAATGAACTGAATGAACTTTAACTTCCATGTTTTAATCTTTTTTATTCCCACGTGGGTGAGCTGATGAATAAATATTAGTTAATTGCGTAAACGAGTTATGGGTATAAATCTGTGTTGCGGCTAAACTAGCGTGGCCCAGCAAATTTTTTAAAGTTTCCAAACCAGCTCCGTTGTTCAACATATGTGTTGCAAAAGTATGTCTTAAAACGTGTGGACTTTTCACATCCAAACTTGTTACCAAGCTAAGGTATGTATTTATTTTGCGATAAACAAACTTTGGATACAACTTTTTTCCATTTAAAAGTATAAAAAACACATTCTCATTACTTAAAATGTTGTTTTTTAATTTTTTATATTCTTGAATTAAATTTGTTAATTCTTGTGAGATAGGTATTATTCTTTCTTTATTTCTTTTACCAAGAACTTTGATGTTTGAATTTGAAATATTTTCTTCTCTTAATTCAATTAATTCATTCAAACGAATTCCAGTTTGATAAAACATTTCAAACATCAGTTTATTTCTAATACCATCAAAATCATTTGAAAACAAAACATCTAATTTATCTTTTGACAAATCATTTTCTTTGATAAACAAAGGAAGTTTTTTAATTGGTTTAGGTCCTCTAATTTTCAGAGAAGGATTTTGACTTATTAATTCTTGCTTAAGACACCATTTGAAAAAGGTTCTCAAACTTGCAAGCTTACGATTGATTGATTTATTTTCTATATCTGATTCACTTAAAAAAACAATCCAAGATCTTAAAATGTGATGATTGATTTCTTCAAGCTCTTTTGACTCCTTTATTTCAAGGTGATCAAAGAATTGTTTTAGATCCATTAAATAAGCCTCAACTGTGTGAGTCGAATATCTTTTTTCAGAACTTAAATAAGATTCGTATTTTTCCAAAACAAAAAAAGGAGCCATAAGCTCCTTTTACGATAAAATAAAATTAAAGTTCTATTATTTCTAATAAAAGTTTAATAAATTTCAACTATATTTTAAATTCTACTGTTCAGCAGAATACATTTTCTCTTTGTAAGCAGCACGAATATTATCTTGACGATTAATAACCGACGGCTTAATAAACTCTTTACGAGCTCTTAATTGTTTCATGACATTTGTTTTGTCAAACTTTTTCTTATACTTCTTAAGGGCTCTTTCGATGTTTTCTCCCTCTTTAACTGGAATTATTAACATATTTTTGTTTAAATTATTTCTAAAATGATGACCAATGCATGTTTGTTGGGATGCAAAGATAAATCTTTAATTTTATAAAACAACAAATAATTTAAAAAAATTTGAAAATGAAGAAAATATTTTTAATTCTATCCAATAACTAACTTAAGTATCAATAAAAAATAAATTTATTCCTCCACATCACAAGTAGAAAAAGTATCTTCAAGTCTGAAATTCTATTCAAAATTTAACGAAGTATTTTCTTTCCTAATGAATAGAAACAGCACTAAATCATAGGAGAAATGTGCTGCAATTATTGACCAAAGTCCAAATTTAAAATATGAAAAACCAAGAACTAAAATAAAAGGGATTAAAAATAATCCATAAATTGCTAACCTTAATTTTTTAGGATTTAAATAACCATGAATAGCTATAAAAATAATGGTCGTAATCCAAACCCCTAAATAAGACTGCATACCAGCTCTAAATAAAATTTCTTCTCCAAAACCTGCGCAAAATGAAAGGAATATTTTTTCAACAAGCGTTAAATTTAATTGACTAATTAAATTTTTCTGCTGATTCATTTCATTTTCAAAATAAGGTCGACTAAAAAGCCATAAACTTAAAAAGGCATAAGAAATGCCAAAAAGTATTCCCAATGAAATGAAATCCAAGCGTAAAGAATTTAGCTCTAATAAATCAATTGGATTCTTGGAAGAAAAAAACCAAAGGACAACGAATGCAACTGCAGGGAAAATTAATAATGTAACAAGTCCAAGAAGGATAATGGTATTTTTATTCATAAAAAAGCCCCGATCGATTTGACTTTCGGGGCGATATAATTCAAGTGATTCATCAATGCTTATCTGTTTCCTTATCCTCTGGATCTGGCTCAATAATTTTAGCTGCTTTCACATTTTGCATTCTATCCATAAAATCTTCTAATTGAGAAATAGAAAGTTGCTTTGCAATGATTTTTTTATCTTTATCCAATACAAAAACACGTGGTGTTGTATAAATATCAAATGTTTCTTGATAATTTAAAGCTTGAATTGTAGTATATTTTGGAATAAATTGTCTTGCATCAGCTTGCGCATCTTTATATAACTTATCAGTCAAACCAACATTTATAAAAGTTAAGTTATTCTTGTTCACAAAAGTTTTCCATTTATCAAAATCATCACCAATTGCTTTAGCAACAGCGAAAACTTCAACGTTTCTTGCTTTTAATTTTTCTGCATATAATTTTTGCAATTTTGGAGTTGACGTTTTACAATGTCCACAGTCTGGATCCCAAAAAAACAAAATTGTGTAATCAGATTTCAAGCTGTAAAAATCTCTCCAAGTTACGTCAGTCGTATCTCTTAAAGAAACATTAGGTGGAATTACTCCTTGTACTAAGTTTTTTTGAGTTTCAACCTTTTCGCACAATTCAATCATTTTATCATCTGTAATCCAATATGCAGGAGATTTTCCTTCTGCATTTTTTGCACAATAATATTTTTGTCCCATTCTCACGAAAACTTTATCCATTCCCATGATATTAGATTTTTCAGAAGTGGAAGTAATGTGCGTTAAACAATATTTGAATAACTCAGATTTTTGATCCAATTGATCAACAAACCAATAGCCATATTTTATAACAGTATCAGGATGTTGAATTAACATTCTTTTCCCGAAAAATTCTTCCATTTTATTGTGAAACATTGGTGTATTCAATAAACGATCGTCTTTTAAATCGATGTTATCAAAATAATGATCTCTGTAATAATGGTAGGCAAAATTTGAGTCAATTAATATTCCTTTTTCATTTCTTGGTGCTTCAGGAACAATAATATCAACAGACATTTTAACGATTTTAGAAACTAATTTAGAAGCATGGTTTTTAATTAAATCAGATTGATAAGTTGAAACAGATTTATTAATTTCATCTACTTCGGCTGATATATTTTTGTATTCAGTATCTTCTTTTTTAAAAGTATCGCGTTGTTTAATTAAATCACCAGCAGTTTTTCTTTGTTTAGATATGAATTTTACATATTCAACAAAAACTTTATTTTCTTCCGATTTTTTCACAACCATTGTGTTTACAAAATCAGGACTGGTAGTTTCTAAATTTACCTCTTCATTGTTGAAAATAAAATCGAAATATTTTTGTCCAGGCATAAATAAAGCGAAGACTCCAGGCTTTTGTTCTTTCCCTTTAATCGTTGTATTAAACTCAGCAACTCCATTTTTCATAATTGCTGTGTCAGCGTAATACATTCCTTTACCGTAATACTTAACTAAAAAGACCGTTGTATCTTTTTGATTGTTAATTTTTATTTTAATCTTTTGTGAAAACCCAGTTAAACTAAGGCTAAGTGCTAAAAAAAACAAAATTGATTTCATATGTTTTATATTTTTGTACGAATTTATAAATTATAGACGTAATTTTTCAAATCTTGTGCTAAAATTAACTACTTTTTAACGAATGAAAATAATTTTGGAGGTTTTTCTATATTTTAGTCCAGACCAACTCCTTGTTTTTTCAAAATTTTATTCACCCAAACAGCAAAAATTGCAAGGTAAATAAAACAAAAGGTTCCTACAAGATATGATTTTTGAATTCCTGTTATGTCAACTAATTTCGCCTGAATAAGAGGAATAATGGCACCACCAAGTATCATCATAATTAAAAAAGCTGAACCTTGAGCTTTGTATTTTCCAAGTCCTGCAAGTGAAAGTGAAAAAATACATGGCCACATAATAGAACAAAATAAACCAGCAGAAAGGAAAGCGTAGACAGAAATTATTCCCGATGAAAAAATACCAATGCAAGTTGCAATCACACCTAATAAACTAAAAATCAATAAAGTTTTTGCAGGTTTATTTTGGGTAAAATAAAAACCAACAACAAGCACTGCTACGCAAATTATGTACAAATATAAATCTTTGATTTCATGACCCATAATTGCAGAAAAACCTAGAACCAAACCGAATGCTAAAAACGGAATTATACTTGTTAAAATTGTTTTCATTTTTTTACTTAATTCAAATGCATGAATAGCACTCGCCCAGCGACCTATCATTAAACTCCCCCAGAAAAGTCCAATAAAAGGAGCTGTCTGAATAGAACTATAACCCCCAAATTCCTTTTTAGAAAGTAATTCACTTAAATTACTTCCAATAGCAACTTCAACTCCAACGTATAGAAAAATGGCAAGCATTCCGAGAACAAGTTGCGGATATTGCATTGCGCCCCATCCTTCTTTCTTTTTTCTAGCTAAAACAAATGATGATAAAATTCCTCCAACAACTGCAAGTAAACCACCAATTAACCACAGCATTCTTTTCTGTTCAAGTGGTCTTTTTAAAGTTTCTATTTCTTTCTGCAAAACGGAAATTGTAGCATCATTTGAGGTTATTTTCTTTACACTTTCAAGTTGTTTTTCAGTTTTAGCAATTTGCTTTGCTTCGTAAGTTCGATAACTATTAAATACGGGAGTGAAACAAGTTATTAATAATCCTGTCATTATCAACAAAGAGGCCAATGCTTTGTGAGCTTTTGGGGATTTTTCAGTTTTATCATTTTCAATTATTTTGCCTGAAGGAACTTTTTTAGAAAAGTAAAATAAGGCGGCAATTCCGACAAATAATAAACCAACACAGATATATAGAATTGAAACTTTATCTGTCGTAAGTTCCTTTTTCATTTCGTCTGTAACGACAACCGAACCAAAAAGTACAAAGCCAATTATTAGCGGCGCAATTGACGTACCCAAACTATTTATTGCACCACCTAGACTTATCCTATTTGAGCCTGTTTTTTCATCACCAAGTGCAATTGCAAATGGATTTGCTGCTGTTTGTTGAAGTGAAAAACCCAAAGCGACAATAAATAAACCAAAAAGCATTCCTACAAAAACATCCAAATAAACTGAAATAATCATTGCCGCTGCTCCAAGCGCAGAAAATAAAAGTCCATAAACAATTGAATTTTTATAGCCCCATTTTCCAACTGGATCTTTACCTTTTTGTGTACCAACGATAAATAAAATTAAGGCTCCAATGTAATATGCAAAGTAAAATGCAAAATCAATTAACATACTTTGAAATTGATCTAAATGAAAATAAGATTTGCAGAAAGGAATGAAAATACTATTTCCAGCGGCGATAAATCCCCAAAAAAAGAAAACAGTGATTAATGTTGACAAAGCCCTGTAGTTTGTTTTTTCCATTTTTTAAAATTTAAACGCAAAGATACAAAGGATTTCGCAAAATACACAAAGTCGATTATTGGATTTTTAGATTAGGGGGTTTGGTGAAATTGGTAAATCGCTTTTTAACATGAAGCAAGTGCGATTTCAAGATAGTTAAAAGTTATAGAAAAAACTTCTTTAGTCTTGCAACAAATTGCACCTTTACACATGCTATTCATTTATTAATTGATTAATGTCAACAATCAGATTGTTTACTTCTTTGGTGCTTGTGCCGTCATAATAACCTCTTATTCTTAGTTGCTTATCAACTAAAACAAAATTATTTGTATGAATAAAATCGCTTCCCACATCTCCTAAATTTTGAGCCTCTGCGGGTTTCAGAACAAAAAATGATTTTCGAGCTAAATCATATAGTTTCACTTTATCACCGGTTAAAAAATGCCATTTCCCTGAAATAGCCCCATGAGCATCAGCATACATTTTCATTTGCTCAATTGTATCAATTTCAGGATTCACTGTAAAACTTAAAATATTTACATTTTGATTTTTTAAAAAAGCATTTTGCACTCTTTTCATTTGGATATTCATTTTCGGACAAATTGTTCCACAAGTTGTGAAAAAATATTCAACTACAAAAATTTTATGCTTCAAATCTGAAAGCGAAATTGTTTTTCCATATTGATTTTTAAATTCAAAATTCCCAATTTTATGACCATAGCCTTTTCTTTGCATCAAAGAATCAACCATTTCAGGATTTACATCAATCGGATTAATTATTTCTAAGGAATGTCTTTTCTCCTCAGTTAAATATACATAACTTCCAATTATCCCTGAAATTGCTATTACTAAAAGTATAATAATCCTAGCCATTTTTTCTTTTTTAAGTACAAAAGTATAAAACTAAAAAGGAGATTTATTTTTTAAATCAAAATTAAATTTTAGGATTCCAATAATAGTTGCTAAAATTGTTTAGTAATGCGTTTCAATTTCTTGATTTTTAAAACAATAATAGCCACCAATAATTCAGATATGCGCTAAAAAAAAATTAAAAAATGATTTACTGTATTATTGTATCACTGTAAAAACAAAAAATACGAAATCAATATTTACTATTTTCTTATTTTTTTCTCGAACAAATCACTGTGTTGCAGCTATTAAAATGAGTTTGAGTATTAATAGTGGAAGCGAGTAATAAAAACGAAAGTTAAACTAATAGTTAATCAATGTGACTCTCTGTCAATGAATTGGCAAGAAAACTCAACACATTTACCTGGAATTTGCTCTTCATTCAATCTTCTTATTAATTGATTTACCGTTTCTTTTCCGATTTCTTTAATTGGCTGTTTTAATGCTGAAATTGGAGGATTCAAATAAGGAAATGCTTCAGAATCATCAAAAGAAATAAAAGCCAAATCAGATGGTATTTTTAATTTTAAATCATTGATTACAGACAAAACTTGAAGAGCAACCTTATTATTTAAAGCAATGCAAGTGTCCAAATCTTTGTTTTTCATAGATTTTATTTTCGTTGGCAATTTTTCGTTGTAATCGTGAATATTAATCAATTCAAAATTGATATCTTCCTCTATACAAGCTGCTTTTATTCCGTTAATTCTCAAATGAATCGTTGAAATTTCATCTTCTTCAAAATAAAATACTCCCAAATTTTCAGGCTTTTTCTTGAACTTTTTTATCAAATTATATGCCTCTTGGTAATTATTTACACCAACAAAATCAGCTTTATTATCCCCATAACGATCCACAAAGACAATTGGAATAGCTGTACTCCCGAAAAGTTCTTTCAAATTATCAACTGGATTACAAGGCGCAACAATTAATCCATCAATTGAACGATTAATTAAATCACGAATCAATTGTAATTCAATCTCATTGTTGTCATTTGTATTAACAATAAAAAGCTTATAATCATGGTGATATAATTCTTCTTGAATCATTTTAGATAATTCTCCATAAAAAGCATTTGAAATATCTGCAACAACTAAACCTATTGTTTTTGTTTTACCTTCTCTTAAACTTTTAGCAAAAAAATTTGGTACAAAATTTAATTCTTTTGCTTTTTCAAGAATCATCTTTTGCGTTTCTTTGCTGATGTTGTATTTATCACCTTTGTTATTTAAAACAAAAGAAACCGTAGATTTTGAAATTCCTAAAATCATTGCTAAATCAGAAAGAGATAATTTTTTATTTGGAAGTGACATCAGATTCGTTAATTTTTAGTAAGAGTGAGATCGATAAATAAGACGCTAAGATAGAAATAATTGAGACAATAGCAAAAACAAAAAGTGTATCTTTTAATGTTATCCACATTGGAAATGCCTGACCTCCTGAATTTGGTAGAATTAATAGCTTGAAATATAGTTGACATATAGCAATAAGTAATCCCAAAAATACGCCAATTACAATGCCTTTGAAAGAAATTAATAGTCCTTCGTAAAAAAAAATTCTAAAAATGAATTTTTTATCTGCACCAAAACTTTTTAAAGTAAATAAATTGTCTTTTTTCTCAATAAAGAGCATGGTTAAAGATGCAACCAAGTTGAAAATTGCCAAAATAAATATAAAAACTAAGATGCAAATAACAATTACTTTTTCAGTTTTACTAGTTTGGTAAATCAATGCATTTTTTTCGTAATGCGTTTCGACAACGAATTTTTTTCCAACATATTTTTGAATTTTTTCTTGTAAATCAAACAGTTGCTCTTTTTGTTTGCAATTCACATAGACAACCGAAATATTTGAACCATAATTAAGTGAATTTCTGACCAATTCTAATGGAACAATTATTGCTTCTTCATTAACTTCTTTGTTATAATTTAATCTTCCTGCAACTTGTATCATTTCAGCGCGAAAAGGATTAGAAATTGCAGAAATTTTTGCATCTCTCTTTGGGAAATATATTATCAAAGATTCATAGGCTCCTTTTTCTGGAATAAAACCTTGTAACTTATCCAATAAAGTTGCACCAATTAAAGCAAAATTATCTTTCTCTTTCAAAATAAAATTGACTCCATCAACTAAGTGACTTTTGGTTTTTGCTAATTTTAAAAACTCTTCTTCTACGCCGTAAATTTCTGCATTAGCCCATTTTTTTTCATGTTTAAGAATGACTATTTCCTCAATGGATTTGCATACATTTTTTACTTCTGAAAAGGCCTTTATTTTTTTTAGATTTAATTCATTTTCATCAAAGGACTTATTTTTAACAGCTCGAATAGACAAATTTGCATCAAATTCTGAGTATAATTTCTCCACCATTGATTCAATGCCATTAAAGGCCGCAATTAAAATAATTAAAGCAGCTGTCGTTACAGCAATTCCAATAACTGAAATACGCGTAATTAAATGAATTACATTTTTCTTCTTTTTAGAGGATAAATATCTTTTTGCTATGTAAAATGGAACGTTAATGTTGGTTTGAGTTAAAAAATTATGTTCAAATTTAAGAAAGATATTTTAATACAGAGTTTAAAAAAATGAATTTAGCCAGTACAACTCTTTTTCAAGAGGAACTCCTGAATCTAAATATTTTTTTTCAATTTCATTGGAGTTCTTATGAAACTGACTAAATCTTCTGTTTTCTGCACTAATTTTTCGATTTACCTGATTAAATAACCTGCCTTGTGAATGCCAAATGTTAAAAAAGCTCCCCTCGCACAGTCTGAACTAATGTTATTTTTTCTAAATCTTCTGGCAATTGCATTTGTCATTTCTACAATTAAACCTAGTGATTCATTTAAAAATATATGAATCACTTCTTCCAAAGATTCTTTATCTTGTATGATTGTAGAAAGTTAAAATCTACTTGATATAAATAGTAAATTTTCCTTCTTTTTTACTCGCCTCGGTTGAACTTTCGATTAAGTTAATTGAAGTGTAAGGAAGAGCAAAATATTTATCTCCATTCGTAATTGTCAAAACAGTTTCCGCAAATTTAATTTCAAATTTGTCATCAACCATAATGTCAATTGATTTTAAGGAATTTAAGCTAGCAATTGAAAAACGGTAGCAGGTGTTTTTTGTGTATTTTAACAATTCAAATTCTGTTGCTTCTTTTGTCATTTGACTATATCCCAGACTAGTGATTGCTGTAATGAATAAAATAGTAAGTCCACCTGAGAGGATAGCTTTCTTTTTCATGGATTCTGTTTTTAATAGTTTAATAGTTTTGATAATTCTTTTTTTACTTTTTCAGCATTTGTTAACAAAGTAAACTCTAAAGTCGAATTTAAAGGAATTGCCGGAGTATCGACTGAGCCCACAATTGAAATTGGAGCATCTAAAAATTGAAAATTATCTCGTTGAATTCTTCCTGCTAAACCCAAAGTAAAAGTTGCTTCAACAGATTCTTCTGTCACCAACATTACTTTATTGTGCTTTCTGGTACTTAAATTAATTTGGTCAAAATCGATTGGATTTAATGTTCTTAAATCAACGATTTCAACTTTTCCTTCAAAACTTTTTGCAGCTTCCAGTGACCAATAAATCCCTCTTCCGTACGTGATAATAGTGCAAGATTCTCCTTTTTCAATGTAATTTACACTCGCTTCTTGAACAATTCTTGCTTTACCAAATGGTATTACATAATCTTCATCTGGTTCGATTGACATTGCTCCTTCGGTTCCTGGGATTTTTGACCAATATAAACCTTTGTGTTCCAAAATAACTACAGGATTTGGATCATAAAATGCTGATTTCATCAAGCCTTTTAAATCAGCTCCCGTTGATGGATAAGCAACTTTTATCCCGCGAATATTTGTCAAAATTGACTCAACACTCGACGAATGGTAAGGTCCACCAGAGCCATAGGCGCCAATTGGAACACGAATAATACAGCTAACAGGCCATTTTCCGTTTGACAAATAGTAAGAACGACTCACTTCTGTGAATAATTGATTCAATCCAGGCCAAATGTAATCGGCAAATTGCACTTCAACAATTGGTTTTAAGCCAACAGCCGACATTCCTACTGTTGAACCAATGATAAATGCTTCTTGAATTGGGGTATTAAAAACGCGATTATCTCCAAAAGTTTGAGCCAAGGTAGCCGCTTCTCTAAAAACTCCACCTAACCTTCCACCAACATCTTGTCCATAAAGCAAGGCTTCAGGATGATTTTGCATAATCTCACGAATTCCGAATAAAGCACTGTCAACCATCACAGTTTTCTTTTTCCCTGCTGGTTCACGTTCGCCTTTTTCTTCTGTGATTGGACTTGGAGCAAAAATAAAATCTGTAATCGATTCAGGACTTGGATCTTCCGAATTTAAAGCCAAATCATATTCAGCATCAATATATTTTTTTATTTCAGCTTCAATATTTATGATGTTCGCTAAATCAACTTTTGCGTCTAATAAATTTTGTTTTAATTTTGGATAAGGATCTTTTTTTCCTTCTTCTTCCAAATCATCACGATACCATTCTTTTCTAACTCCAGAAGTGTGGTGTCCTAAAAGTGGAACTTTTGCATGCACGATGAACGGTCTTCTTTCTTTACGAATGATTTCAAAAACTTCTTGAATTGTATCGTAAGAATTAATAAAATCTGTTCCATCGATAGTTCTAACTTCAATTCCGTTAAACCCTTTTGCGTATTGCGTAATATCTTGTGCACGCGTTTCAGCTGCGTTTGCAGAAATATCCCATCCATTATCTTGCACCAAATATAAAATTGGATATTGCTTCAAAGCTGCCATTTGTAAAGCCTCCGAAACTTCGCCTTCTGTGCAAGAAGCATCACCCAAAGAACAAACTACAACTGGGTTTAAACCTTTAAAATCCTCTGCTAAACCTTCTTTTTCCTTATATTGAATTCCCATTGCAACACCAGTTGTTGGAATTGCTTGCATTCCAGTTGCGGAAGATTGATGTGGAATTTTTGGCATATCATCTCTTTTCAAAGAAGGGTGGCAATAATAGGTTCGACCACCAGAAAATGGATCATTTTTTTTGGCAAAAAACTGTAACATTAATTCAGATGGTTTCATGCCGATTCCTAACAAAATACTGTCGTCTCGGTAATACGGTGAAACCCAATCTTGTGGCAATAATTGCATTCCAACAGCAAGTTGAATCGCTTCGTGCCCACGAGAACAAGCATGTACATATTTTGCGGTAACCTCTTTGTTGGTTTCGTATTTTTCAGACAAAGTTTTTGCCGTACACATCAAAGTGAAAGCCTTTGTAAGAAGGGAAGAATTTAATGTTATTTTAGAATTTTCTGTTTTAGACAGCGTTTTTTCCATTTGAATTGTCTTGAGTTTTATCCATTACAAAAATAGACAATGTTTAAAGAAAAACAACTAATTTTTGCTAAAACAGTTTTGAAATAAATATTCATTAAAATATTTTATATTTTTGACAAAAATTAATTAAAATGACAGAAATCGAAATAAAATCAAAAATAGCAGAATTAAAGTCAAAATTGACTGGGAATTTGTTTGAAGACGGAGAAACGCAGCAGGAAATTTATGATTTGAAAAAAATATTGAATCCAAGAATTGAACTTGAACCAGATAAAGATGAGGATGAGTGTTTGAGTTGCGGAAGTTAAATTAAAGCTTTTAGTTAAACTTATTTGATTAACCTCACTGTTACCGCAAGAATATATTTTTTAAAATGAATTACGGTTTAGTTCGTTAAATCGTGCCTCGAAAACGTAAATCTGGTGTCTTTCGCAAAAAGTAAGCGTATAAAAATCAAGTGTTTGATCCGCCGCGGCGGAGAGTTTTGATTTTTTAGCGTCGTTTGTTGAAAGGTAGATGCGTTTTCAAGCACTAGAACTTAGCCAAAGGAGGTCTCAGCGAAGCTACTTTTGGTTCTTTTTGGCAACTTAGCGAAGCGATCTCATGAACTTGTGAATAATGAAAA
>CANLGD010000049.1 GCA_947490145.1 Flavobacteriia bacterium | reverse complement strand
AAAAAATGATTCTCTTTAACTTTGAAAATTAATTCTTTCACTGATTTTTCAATTTCTCTTTGATTTTCTTGAAAAACTTGAATCAAAGTCAAAACAGATTGGTTCAAATCAGGAATTTTTGTTTTTAGAAAAGGCAAAAACTCGTTTCGTAATTTATTGCGTGTGTATTTATTGCTTTTGTTAGAAGAATCTTCCCTCCACGAAATGCTGTTTTCTTTAGCATAAGCATAAATTTCTTCTTTTGAAAAATTCAAGAAAGGTCGCATGATATTTTCGTGTATTTCCAACATACAAGCTAAACCTAAAATCCCTGATTTTCGAGCTAAATGTTGAAAAAATGTTTCAATTTGATCGTTCTGATGATGCGCCAATAATAAAACTGAGTTTTCTTTTTTTAATTTTTCTTCAAACCAGTTAAAACGAATTTTTCGCGCTAGATCTTGCAGATTTCCGCCATTTTCTTGTAAAATTTTATTCGTGTCAACAGATTTTATTTCAAGTAAAAGTTGATGTTGTTTTGCAAATTCTTGCGCAAAAAATGCATCTTCAATTGATTCTTGTTCACGCAAATTATAATTTACATGCAATAAAGTAATATTTTTGCAAAAGGTTTTAACAAGTGCCGCCAAAACAATGGAATCCACACCCCCACTACACGCAATAAAAACCGTTTTATCTTTCAAAAAAGACCATTTTTCAGCAAATTCTTTTAAATCAATCATGCTTGAAAAGATCCAATAAACGTTGAATTTTTACCAAGCATTCTTCGTATTCACTTTCTGGAATCGATTTCATCGTAATTGCACCCCCAACTGCAGCTGAAAAAGTGCGTGTTTTTTTATTTAAAATCAAGCTTCTGATTACAACATTCAAATCAAAATCTCCATTCGGTTTGATGTAACCAATTGAACCAGAATACAAACCACGTTTGAAATTTTCATGCTTTTCACTAATTTGCATGGCGCTAATTTTTGGAGCTCCAGTCATTGAACCCATTGGAAAAGTAGCTTTCAAAATATCCGAAAAAGTAGTTTCTGCTTTGATTTCGCAAGAAATTGATGAAATTAATTGATGAACTGTTCCAAAAGAATACAAGCCACACAATTCGTCAACATTTACGGAGTTTTTTGCTGCAATTCGAGAAAAATCATTGCGAACTAAATCCGTAATCATCACATTTTCAGAACGTTCTTTTGGATCAGCAAGCAAAGATTTTTTCAGTAATTCATCTTCCATTTCGTTTTTTCCTCGGCGAATTGTTCCTTTTATTGGTTGAGAAATCAATTTATTTCCTGTTTTTTGAATGAATCTTTCTGGACTTCCACAAAAAACCTCGTGATTTTCTAAATTCAAGTAAACAGAAAACGGAGCTTTTGTGAGCGAATTTAATTGATTAAAAAGCGAATATGAATCAAAATCAGGAACATTTTTAGCAGAAAATTCTTGGCAAAAATTCAATTCATAAATATTTCCAAACGCAATTTCTTTTTTAATTTCCTCCAATTGATTCAAATATTCTTGTTTGGAAATTTTTGCCTCAAAATCAATTTTTGGCAAAATCGAATTAGATTTTTTGGATTCTAAAATTTCTTCTAATAATCGTTTATTTTCTGCTGAAAGTTCGCCCTCTAAAATCGTATAATTTTGATTTTCAAGAGCTAAAACTACTTCAGCTTTCCAAATTTTTAACAAAGGAAAATCTATTTCATCTGGATTTTTACTTTCTAATTTTTCAATTTTATTTTTTAAATCATAACTAAAACAAGTAAACAAATAATGATTTTTATGTTTTTCAATAAATGAATCAATTTCACTAAACAATTCAGAATCAGTCCAATTTGGCTTAAAAACAAATTCAACTTTACAGCCCAAAGATATTAAATCAGCAGAATTATCATTTGATGTAAAATACGACGATATGTTAGAAAAATCTGGAATCATGTTGTAAAATTAAAGGATTTATTCGTTGAATTGATCTTAAAACGAAAAAAAATACTACTTTCATTGTCAAATTCACTTAAACAGGCAAATGCTTTACCATATTTTAAGAGCGATTGTTTCACTCGGCCTAAGATTTTATTACAGAGAAATTAAAGTTGTAAATCGTAAAAAATTACCTGAAAAAGGTCCATGCATTTATATTGCAAACCATCCAAACACTTTGATGGACGCTTGGATTATCGGTTTTATTTCCAAAGAACCGATTTATTTTATGGCAAAGGCAACACTTTTTTCTACGCCATTAAAACATAAAATACTGCGTAGTTTAAACATGATTCCGATTAATCGCAGAGGAGAAAGTGCTGTAAAAGGTGTTTCAAATCAAGATTCATTTGAGGCTTGTTATCAAATTTTAGAACAAGGAAAATCCTTGCTTATTTTTCCTGAAGGATCAAGTTTTTTAGAGCGTCATTTAAGGGAATTAAAATCCGGAGCGGCGCGAATTGCTTTGGAAGCAGAGAGACGCAATGACAATAAATTAAACTTACAAATCATTCCTTTAGGCTTAAATTATTTGGATGCAGATCGATTTGGAAGTCGCGTTTTAGTGAACGTTGGAACTTCAATAAGTATTTCAGATTTTTCATTCAACAATCAAGAAAAGCAAGGAATTACAGCAAAAAGACTAACGGAGAAATTCAGAATTCGCTTGGAACAAGTTTTGGTTAATTCTTCCGAAAAAGTGGATGAATTGATGGTTGAAGAATTGCATCAAATTTTTCTTTCAAAATACATCAAACAAAAGCAAAAAGGTGTGAAAGGTGAATTGGAATTATTGAAACAAATTCGAGATAAAATCACTGAAATCAATTTAACCGAAGCTTGGAAAATTGAAGAAATCAAAAAAGCATTAAATTCCTTGAAATCAAAGTTAGATAAATTTGGTATTCAATCCGATTTTCTGGACAGAAGATTCCGATTAAAAATGTTTTTCAGACAATTATTTTTCTCTATCATTTTTCTTTTAATCGGTTTGCCAATCTTTCTTTATGGTTTTATGCACAATATCATTCAATTCAAATTAGCAGAGATTTTAGTTCCGAAGCTTACCAAAGAAGTTGAATATTATGCCCCAATTACTGTTCTTTTAGGCTTAATTTTATATCCTTTAGTTTATGTTTTATTTATGCTTGGAATAAATAATTTATTTGGATTAACTTTTATTGAAAAGGTATTTTATTTTGCATCCATGCCAATTTTCGGTTTATCTGCATATTCAATTTTCAATTATTATCAGCACGTTTCCAACAAATGGAAATTCGTTTTTACAATGTTAAACGACAAAAGCAAAGTGATTGAATTGAAAAACGAAAAAAATAAATTGAGGGAATATATTTTTGGGGGATGAAAAGAAATTAAAATGTGAGTAATTTGGTTTTAATTACTTTAATTTCTTTGCAAATACCTTTCTGAATTTTTCCACTTTGGGTCTAACTACCGCTTGACAATAAGCATTTTCGGGGTTTTTAGCATAATAATCATTGTGATAAGCTTCAGCAGGATAATAGTTTTTCAATGGTGAAATCTCAGTTATAATTGGATCTCTCCAAACTCCTTCTTTGTCGAGCTTTTCTTTGTACTGAGTTGCTAAATCTTTTTGATTCTCATCATGGTAAAAAATTACTGAACGGTATTGCGTACCAATGTCATTTCCTTGACGATTTAAAGTCGTAGGATCATGCACATACCAAAAAGCTTCCAACAACTCATCAAAAGTGATTTTTGTTTCATCGTAAACGATTCTTGCAATTTCAGCATGTCCAGTTCCACCAGAACAAACTTGTTCGTAAGTTGGATTTTTTCTTTCTCCTCCAGAATAACCTGGCGTAACAGACACAACTCCTTCTAAATCTGCAAAACATGCTTCAACACACCAAAAACATCCAGCACCAAAAGTTGCCTCTTTCAAATTTTCTGAATCTACTTGTTTTTTATCTTTTTCAAATTTCGTGTTTTCGTTTATTTCCATTTTTTTGTATTTGAAAGATTTTTCTGCTTTAATTGAATTATTTCCACCCAAATCATTATTGTTTATTTTACTCGTAGGATTTGAACATCCAAAAATAGTAAAACATATTGTACTAAAAATTATTGCTGTAAGTTTCATATTCCATTTGTTATAAAACACAAACGAACGAATAAAGTTTATAGTTTTTGAGAAATGTTAAAAAAATAAAAAAGCCAACAAGAAAATCTCATTGGCTTCAAATATTTTTGGTTTAAATTATTGTTTTCCTGGTTGACCTTGAGCTGGTTTGCCACCTTGTTGGTTTTGTCCATCTTGAGAAGTTGTAGGTTCTTCAACAACTTTTGGTCTATCTGGAGTTTTCATTACAGTCAACATAATACTAATAACACAAATTACAGCAGCCAAAGTCCAAGTTGATTTTTCAACAAAGTCATTTGTTTTTTGAACACCACCTAATTGTTGTGCAGCACCAAAGTCAGAAGATAAACCTCCACCTTTTGGGTTTTGAATGAATACGATAAATACTAATAAAATACTCGCTAAAATAATGATGATTGATAATAAAGTTGCCATTTATAATGTATGTTTTAAATAAGTGTCTTTTAATTTTGTGCAAAGTAACGGTTTTTTTATCTTAAAGTCAAGTACTTTACTAAATTTACTTCTTATTATGCTTAAGGATTCATTTTTTTCTTCAATTCTTTGATTTTTTCTTGGTACAAATCAGCTTTTTCAGGTGAACTTACACTTAATTGCTCAAAAGCTTTTATTGCTTTAGGGAAATTTCCTTGCAAAGCAAAAATATTTGCCAAAGTATCACTATAAATAAGTTTTTCATCACTCAAGCTTTCTTTCGCTTTCTTTGGTGCAGAATAAAATTCAGTTTTTGGTTTTGAAATTTGTGGTTCCGTTTTTATAAATTCCTCTATTATTTTTTCTTTTTCAACTTTTAAGGATTCACTCTCTAGTTTTGAAGGCTGACCTTTAACTTCTTGTTCAATTTTTAAGTCTTTTTCTTCGATTTTATTAGGAATAATCTTTTCTTCAGAAATTGTCAGCCAAGAACTAAAACTTCTTTCTTCTCTAATTCCTTTTATAATCGGAACAATTTTTTCTTCTTCAATATTAATTTCTAATTCAGCTTTAACATTTGATTCTTCTTTGTGAAATTTTAGATCTGAATTAACACTTAATTTATCGTTAGGATTTGCTTTATCTGAGCTAACACTTGATAACTCATCAGCCAAAACTGGCTTCTTCTCCTCCATTTCCAAGGAATAACTAGAAGAAATTATGTTTGACAATATTTCTTGTTCCAATATGTCGTTATTTCTTAATTCAGTTTCTGTTAAAACAATTTCTTCCTTTTCTTCACTTAGTTCTGTTTCAACTTTTATTTCAGTTGAGGTAATTGTTGAAACAACTTCACTTATCGGTAAGATTTCAACAGCAGGTTCTATTATTACTTGTTCGATTTCATCGCTGTAAGAACTAGTTGCAACACTATTTTCTACTTTTGATTGTGTGAAATCATTAATTTCTAGTGAATTTGAATTAGACTCAAAAGAATAAATCAAATCATACAATTTTGCTCTATCGGTAATTTTAAAAGCATAATTTTTCAATTCTTCATCAAAATGTAAATCTTTGTGAAGCGCCAAAGTTTGCAAATACAAAATCGGGTAAAGCTGAGAAAATGGATATTTAAGCGTTAAATCTTTCAATAAAGAAATGTCTGATTGCAGAAATAAACTTGGGTTCTTAATTTTTTGAAATAAAATATCTGTATTCATAACTACCAGTTTGACAATAATTTATTTATGACATCTTGCACGATTTGCTTATTAATTTCTTCAATTAAACTTGCTTCAACGGAAGTAAATTCGCTATTACTATCGAAATCAAAAAAGCGTGAACTTGAAAGTTTCATTTCTTCAACTTCTTTATTGAGAACTTTAATATAAATCGTAAAATTAGTTGAAATTGTCAACCTGTTTTTTGCGGCTACATCTCCAGCCTGCAGAGCAATTGGTGAAACGGAATAATTCGTAATCATGCCTTCAATTTGAACCTCACCTGAATTTGGAATGGTATTAATTTTTAATTTAGTATTGTTTTGAACTCCATCTTTTATCGCTTCAGATAAATTAGCTGAATAACTTAAAGGTGCATTTGGGGCATTATTTTCCATGGTTTTTAAGGAGAAAAAATGCCAATCTTCAGGCATAGAACCTTTATCAATAAAGGAAACACTTGTTGGCCAGCAAGAATTTAGACTTACTAAAAGTCCAATATTTAAAACTACTAAAATCAAAAATCGCATAATCTAAAATTAATTTGGAAGGTTAAATTCTTTGATTTTTCTGTATAATGTTCTTTCAGAAATACCTAACTCTTCAGCAGCATATTTCCTTTTTCCACGATGTTTTTCAAGTGCTTTGTGAATCAATTCTTTTTCTCTGTCTTCCAAAGAAAGTGATTCTTCTACTTCTTCATGATCCTGAAAATCTTGTGAATACGTATCTTCATTGTGATGAAATTCCTCATTTTGAGCAGTAACTGGCAAGAAATTCGATTTTTCAGTAACAGGAACTTTTACCTCCGTGTACATGCGATTCATCATCGCCGCTTGATCTGGATTTAACTTAAATTCTCCTCCATGATTTATCAATTCAGCAACCAATTTTTTCAAATCAGACAAATCACTTTTCATATCAAAAAGAAATTTATACATCAATTCTCGTTCCGAAAAATTATCTGACTCAGAGCTTTTCATTAAACCGGAAGAGTGAGATTCTTGCTGAGGCATATATGAACTAAGTAAAAGTCCGTCAATTTCACGCTTATTTTCAATTACTGAAATTTGCTCCACTAAATTTTTTAATTGACGAATATTTCCTGGCCAAGAATAATTTTCAAGCACTTGAACAGCATCATCAGTTAATTTAATAACAGGCATTCTATATTTATCAGCAAAATCATTCGCAAACTTTCTAAATAATAAGTGAATATCGTCTTTTCGATGTTTCAGAGACGGAAGTTGAATTGGAACTGTACTTAAACGGTATAATAAATCTTCTCGAAATTTACCGCTTTGAATTGCTTTTCCCATATTTTCATTGGTTGCAGCTACAACTCGAACATTCGTTTTTATCACTTTTGAAGAACCAACTTTGATAAATTCTCCTGTTTCCAAAACCCTCAACAAACGCACTTGAGTTTGCATTGGAAGTTCAGCAACCTCATCTAAAAAGATTGTTCCTCCATCAGCAACTTGAAAATATCCATCTCGACCTCCAACTGCACCAGTAAAAGATCCTTTTTCATGTCCGAAAAGTTCAGAATCAATTGTACCTTCTGGAATTGCGCCGCAGTTTACAGCAATATATTCTCCATGTTTTCGTGAACTTAATTGGTGAATAACTTGCGGAATAATTTCTTTTCCTGTTCCACTTTCGCCAGTAACTAAAACAGAAATATCCGTTGGAGCAACTTGCGCAGCTACTTCTAAAGCACGGTTTAATTGAGGTGAATTACCTATTATCCCGAAACGTTGTTTTATTTGTTGTATGTTCATTTTTTTATTTAGCTTTTAGCGATTAGCTAGTTAGCTTTTAGCTGTTTAGTTTATTAGCTTTTAGTGATTAGTTTTTGGTTTTTGGTTTTTGGTTTTTAGTGACTAGTATTCATAGCGTGAGCAAGCTAACTAGCTAATCGCTAAAAGCTAAGCAGCTAATAACTAAACCAGCTCCCCAATCATCGTTGCAGAAGTACAATCCACAATTTTAACTTTCACGTACATTCCTTTTTCAAAATTACTTTTAGGGAAAACGACTTTTATATTCGATGAATTTCTTCCCACAAATTGTTCTTGTGATTTTTTAGATGTTCCCTCCACCAAAATTTCTTGTATTTGACCAATTTGCCTTTGATTCACTTTTAAAGCGTATTTCAATTGTTTGTCAATTATTTCAGTTAACCTTCTGCTTTTTGTTTTTTCTGGAACATCGTCCTCGTATTTTCTTTCTGCTAAAGTTTTTGGTCGCTCAGAATACGTGTACATATAGGCAAAACTGAATTCTACCTCATCCAACAAACTCAATGTATCTTGGTGCTGCTCTTCCGTTTCTCCACAAAAACCTGCAATAATATCTGTCGTAATCACACATTCTGGATAAATCCTACGAATAGCTTCAATGCGATTCAAATACCATTCTCTCGTATATCCGCGATTCATTTTTGCCAAAATCTCCGTATTTCCAGATTGCACTGGTAAATGAATGTGTGAACAAATATTATCATATTTAGTCATCATTTCAATTACATCATCTGTCATATCTTTTGGATGAGATGTTGAAAAACGAACCCTCAAAAGCGGATTTATTTTAGCAACCATTTCCAGCAATTGTGTGAAATTTGTAGTTGCTTGATTTTCGTCTTTTATTTCTCCTTTTGAAGACATATTCCAGCGATAACTATCTACGTTTTGTCCCAAAAGAACAACTTCTCGGTATCCATTTTTAAATAAGTCTTTGCATTCCTGCACAATTGTTTGCGGATCTCTTGAACGTTCTCGTCCTCTCGTAAATGGAACAACGCAAAATGAACACATATTATCGCATCCACGAGTGATTGAAACGAAAGCTGAAATTCCAGAGTTATCTAATCTTATAGGACTAATATCACCATAGGTTTCTTCTCTGGAAAGTAACACATTTACAGCTTTTTGTCCACCTTCAACCTCAAAAATTAAATTTGGTAAATCTCTGTATGAATCTGGTCCAGCAACTAAATCAACTAATTTTTGTTGATCCAATAAATTTTCTTTTAAGCGTTCAGCCATACAGCCCAAAATTCCAACAACCAAACTCGGATTGCTTTTCTTTTGCTGTTTGAAATCAAATAAACGCTTGTTTACACGTTGCTCTGCATTGTCGCGAATTGAGCATGTATTTATTAGAATAACATCTGCTTCTTCAGAATTTCGTGTTGTTTCGTAACCTTCATTCGCTAAAATTGATGCAACAACTTCACTATCAGAGAAATTCATTGCACAACCATAACTTTCTAAATATAATTTTTTGCCATTGGATTTAACAGCTGATTTTTTATCTTTTGCATCTATTATAATTGCTTCTCCTTGTCTGGATTCGTCAATTGTTTTATTTTGTCCAAAATCGAATTCACTCATTTTTGCTTTTTATCTGATGTTTATACCAAATGAAAGGCAAAAATAGGATTTTATTTTGAATCTGTCAAAATGTCAGTAAGATAAAGTTTGTTAAAAAGTGAAAAGTGATGAATTAAAAATTAAAAACCTAAATTCGATTATTAAAAATTTGATTATCAATGAATTATATTAAATTAACTAAAATAAGTGAAATACATTTACTATCTTTAATGTGTTGAAAATTAATAATTTAAACTAAATTCAAGTTTTTCACTCAAAATAAAATTACGGAATTTTTTTATGTAAGTGATTAATTTTGCGAAGAATCTCAGAAAAGTATTGATGGGCATTTGATCATAAATACTCATAAAAAAACTTTTCTTAATTCAAAATAATAGCTTTTTAATTTTTACAAAAAAACAGCCCAATCGATTTATTCTTTTTATTTTTGCAGGAAATAATTTTGCAAATAGAATGATTCAATTATCAAAACGTTTAGAAGCAATGGAAGAATCGGCAACCTTAGCGATGTCGAGAATTTCTAGAGAATTAAAAGCACAAGGAAAAGATATTATTTCGTTGAGTTTGGGTGAGCCAGATTTCAACACCCCTGAATTTATCAAACAAGCTGCTATTGAGGGAATGGAGCAAAATTTCACAAAATACACTCCTGTTCCTGGTTACGATGATTTGAGAGAAGCAATTTCACGAAAATTCAAACGTGACAATAATTTGAATTATTCTAAAGATCAAATAATTGTTTCAACGGGAGCAAAACAATCGATCGCAAATGTCGTTTTGAGTTGCATTGACCCAGATGACGAAGTTATAATTCCTGCGCCTTACTGGGTTTCTTATGTTGAAATCGTGAAAGTTGCAGAAGGAGTACCAGTTGTGATTAATGCTTCAATTGATACTGATTTTAAAATTACAGCAAGACAATTAGAAGATGCGATTACTCCGAAAACAAAAATGATTATGTTTTCAACTCCCTGTAATCCAACTGGTTCTGTCTATTCTTTTGATGAATTAAAATCTTTAGCTGACGTTATTTCAAAATATCCTCACATTGTTGTCATTGCTGATGAAATTTATGAACACATCAATTTCACAGGCAGCCACGCAAGTTTAGCTCAATTTGAAAATGTTTACAATCAAGTTGTAACTGTAAATGGCGTTTCAAAAGCTTGGGCAATGACTGGTTGGAGATTAGGTTTTATTGGTGCTCCAAAAAATATTGCTGATGCTTGTAACAAAATTCAAGGTCAATTTACTTCTGGAACGTGTTCAATTACGCAAAGAGCCACCATTGCCGCAATGAATGCTGATCCAATCGTTTTAAAAGACATGATTTCTGCCTTTAAAAATCGACGTGATTTAGTTCTTGATATTTTAAATACAATGCCAGGAGTAAAAACAAATGTTCCACAAGGTGCATTTTATGTTTTCCCAGATATTTCATCGTTTTTCGGAAAATCTCATAACGGAACGACCATAAATACAGCTGAAGATTTGTGTTTGTATTTGCTAAGCGAAGCCTTAGTTGCTCTTGTAACTGGTGAAGCTTTTGGTGATGAAAATTGCATTCGTATTTCCTATGCAGCCTCAGAAGAAACCTTAACTGATGCAATGAATCGCGTAAAAATTGCTTTGGCAAAACTTAATTGAGTTATGAATTATGAGTGTTAAGTTATGAGTGTTTAAATTTTTGTGAAAACATAAAATTTAATTTTGCTTTTAATTAATTTTAATCTACAATTAAATCTAAACCTCATGAAAGTAAGTATTTTAAAAACGAAAAGTTTTAGTTTTGCAATAGACTCAATAAACTTGTACAAAAAATTAAAAGAACGACAAGAATATGCAATAAGTAAACAGTTACTTCGATCAGGAACTTCAGTTGGAGCAAATATTAGAGAAGCAAATAATGCTCAAAGTGCAGCAGATTTTATTCATAAATTATATATCTCTCAAAAAGAATGTGATGAGTCAATTTATTGGATGGAATTATTGAAAGAGACAAATTACATAAATGAAAGTGAATTTAGCGATTTAAATTTTAAATCAAACGAGATATTAAAAATGCTCAAAAGTAGTATTTTAACAACAAAAGAAAAACTTAAAAAATGATGAATAGAGAGCTAAATGTTTTGAATGTGCCTCTAAAATCATAACTCAACACTCATAAATCATAACTATTGCAAATGGATATAAAAGCACTTTTTGATTCTTTTAAAACAAAGCGAATTATCGTTTTAGGTGATATAATGCTTGATGCTTATATGCTAGGTTCTGTGACAAGAATTAGTCCTGAAGCACCAGTTCCAATTGTCAGTTTGGCACAAGAAGACGAACGACTGGGCGGAGCAGCAAATGTAGCTTTAAACTTGGTTTCTCTTGGTGCAAAAGCCATAATTTGTTCCGTCATTGGTAAAGACAAAGAGGGAAAAAAATTAATCGATTTATTTCATTCAAATCAAATATCTTCTGAAGGATTAATTGAAAGCGAAAGTAGAAAAACGACAGTTAAAACAAGAATTATTGGAAATAATCAGCAATTATTGAGAATCGATTCAGAACAAACGAACGATATTTTACTTTCAGAAGAAGAAGAATTATTATCGAAATTAGGATCATTGATTAAAACAGGAATCGATGCCTTAATTTTTGAAGATTACAATAAAGGAACTCTAACTTCCTCTTTGATAGAAAAAGTAATCAAATTATGTAATGAAACCAATGTTTTAACAACAGTTGATCCAAAGAAAAAGAACTTTTTTGCATTTCAAGGTGTTACATTATTCAAACCAAATTTAAAAGAACTAAAAGAAGGCTTGGATTTACATTTTTCCATGAAAGATTTTTCTTCTTTTGAAAATGCAGTTGAATTGTTGAGAGAAAAATTAAAACACGAAATAACCTTTATCACACTTTCAGAACATGGCGTTTTTATAAAAAACAATGCTGAAAAACACAAAATAGCGGCTCATGTTAGAAACATTTCAGATGTTAGCGGTGCTGGAGATACTGTAATTAGCGTTGCAACTTTATGTTTGACTGCTGGCTTGAAAATAAATGAAATAGCAGAAATCTCAAATTTAGCTGGCGGCTTGGTTTGTGAAAAAAGTGGAGTTGTAAGTATCGAAAAAGAAGAACTGAGTATTGAACTTGAAAATTTAGAGTTATAAGTCAAGAATGCAAAATACAAAAACTCAAAAAAATAAAAAAAACCATTTATCTACAACAATTAAAGTCCTAAGTCTTTAATCAAGTAGTCTTAAGTCTTAATAAGTATGAGCGAAAAAATTGTTGTCAAACCTTATGGTGATGATCAAAAATCAAAAAAAGAAGAAGTTGCACAAATGTTCGATAACATTTCAGGTAGATATGATTTTTTGAACCACTTTTTATCCTTGGGAATTGATAAACTTTGGAGAAAGAAAGCGGTAAAAATGTTGCAGGAAATTCAACCAAAACGTATTTTAGACATCGCAACCGGGACGGGAGATTTTGCTTTAGAATCATTAAAAATGTCACCAACTGAAGTTGTTGGAATTGATATTTCTGAAGGAATGTTAGCAAAAGGTCGCGAAAAAATGGTCAAACGAAAAGTAGATCACATTATTTCTATGCGCCTTGGAGACTCAGAAAATTTACCTTTTGAAAACAATTATTTTGATGCTTTGACAGTTGGTTTTGGTGTCAGAAATTTTCAAAATCTTGAAATTGGCTTAGCAGAAATGCTTCGTGTTGTTCGTCCAAATGGAAAATTATTGATCTTAGAATTTTCAAAACCGAAAAAATTCCCAGTCAAACAGTCCTTTAATTTTTATTCAAAATACATTATTCCACTTTTAGGAAAAACAATAAGTAAAGACGCAAGAGCTTACACTTATTTACCAGAATCTGTAGCCGTATTTCCTGAAGGAAAAGATTTTGAAACAATTTTAGAAAAATTAGGGTATAAAAATGTAAGAGCAACTTTAGTTTCAGGTGGAATCGCAACAATTTATTCGGGAACAAAATAGATTTCGTTTTTCAACGTTATACTACTATGCAATATCGCTTTAAATCATATTTTTCACAAAAAAATGTTTTGACATTGATTCTGATTCAATGTTTATTCACAACTACATTTTCGCAAAAAGTAATTCAACAAAATTACCGAAAATTTGATGAAAAATTAATTCATTTTGGTTTTATGTTGGGAGGAAATTCAACTGGATTTCAAGTTACTCCTGTTTCAAATGCATACGAAAAATATGGAATAATTGCCTTAGAAAATGTTAATCAACCAGGTGGACAATTAGGAATGGTTGCAACTTTAAAACTAGGAACTCCCTTATTGAGATTAAGATTTATACCTACTCTTTCTTTTCAAGAGCGTGTTTTGAAATATTATTATCCGCCACTTAAACCAGAGGATAAAAAAGAAATTTTTCAAGAAGAAAGGGTAAATTCTACCAATCTTGATTTCCCTTTAATGCTTCAATTTCGAACAGCAAGATATAACAATTTTGCTAGCTATATTGTTGGTGGTGGGCAATTTACTTACGATTTACAATCAACAGAAAAATCCAACCAATCTTATACTGATCCCTTTGTGAAAATTAAAGCAAAAGATTGGCAAGGTCAAGTTGGCGTTGGTGTAGAGTTTTTTGCAGTTTATTTCAAAATGGGATTGGAAATTAAATATTCTCAAGGATTTAGAAATGCTGTCATCAAGGATTTAACGCCCGTTTCAGATCCAATCGACCAACTAAAGAATAAAGTTTGGTGGTTTTCATTGATACTAGAAGGTTAGAATTTCTAATTGTTTTGTAAACTGTTTTTTTCAGTTTATCTTTGCAAAATATGTCATGGATTCTAAATTTTCAACTTTCTCCTGAAGAAGCTCAAAATGATGCTTTTATAAGAAAACTTATTTCAAACGAACAACAATTTAAAAATGAAATTTTCGACTATAAATGGCACAAAAAATCTATAGACGCTAGAAGTAGAAATATAAAAATTAATGCCTCATTTCTTGTCACACTAAAGAATGAAATAGTTGTAGAAAAAAAGTCCTTTTTTGAAGTCCAAGATGTTTCAAAATCTGAAGAATTTGCAATTATTGGTGCTGGTCCAGCAGGACTTTTCGCCGCACTTAGAGCAATTGAATTAGGCTTAAAACCAATCGTTTTTGAAAGAGGAAAAGACGTTCGTTCCCGCAGAAGAGATTTAGCTAAATTAAACAAAGAGTCCATCGTAAATCCAGAATCAAATTATTGCTTTGGAGAAGGCGGAGCTGGAACTTATTCTGACGGGAAATTATATACTCGTTCTAAAAAACGAGGTGATTTACTCAAAACTTTAGAATGGTTTGTCGAATTTGGAGCTGATCCAATGATTTTAGTGGATGCGCACCCGCATATTGGTACAAATAAACTTCCGCATGTGATAGTAGCCATGCGTGAAAAAATAATTGAATGTGGAGGAGAAGTTCATTTTGATTCAAAATTAACAGATATTTTTTTTGAAAATAACGAAATTACAGGCCTAGAAATCAATCATTCCGCTCATTACAATTTCAAAAATATTATTTTAGCAACTGGACATTCGGCTAGAGATATTTTTCACCTTTTAAACAAAAAAGGAATAGAAATTCAGGCAAAAGGTTTTGCTTTAGGCGTAAGAATTGAACATACGCAAGATCAAATTGATAAAATTCAATATCACGGAAGATTAAGCGATGATACCTTAACACCAGCATCTTATGCCCTTGTTACGCAAGTTGAAGACAAAGGAGTTTACTCATTTTGCATGTGCCCAGGTGGAATTATTGCTCCTTGCGCTACAAATCAAGATGAAGTTGTTACAAATGGTTGGTCGCCATCAAAAAGAAATAATCCATATGCAAATTCAGGAATTGTTGTAACAATTGAACCTAGTGATTTTCCAAATTATGAAAAAAATCCTTTCGTTTGCTTAGAATTTCAGCAAGAAGTGGAAAGAAATTGTTGGGAAGCTGCTGGGAAAACCCAGAAAGTTCCAGTACAATGTTTACAAGATTTTATTGATGGTAAAATTTCAAAAGAAATTCCTCGCTCATCTTATCAGCCAGGATTTGTAAGTTTAGATTTGAACAAAATTTTACCTGAAATAATTTCAAAACGTCTAAAAAAAGCATTCCTTGATTTTGGGAAAAAAATGAATGGATTTCTAACCAATGATGCTGTTTTACACGCTCCTGAATCTAGAACCTCATCTCCAGTTCAGGTTCCAAGAAATCCTGAAACATTTGAACACATTCGAGTAAAAGGTCTTTATCCTTGCGCAGAAGGCGCAGGTTATGCGGGTGGAATAATTTCAGCTGCAATAGACGGAATGAAATGTGTAGAGGCGATAATAACAAAATTAGCGAACTAAATAATTTGTTCATAAAAAGGAAAACTTTTGTAAAAAATAAACGTGCTTTTTTGTAACTTTGTTTCTCACATTTTTTCAGCATGTACATAATATTTGATACCGAAACAACAGGTCTTCCAAAAGATTGGAAATTAGATTATACGCACACCGATAATTGGCCTCGCGCGATTCAGATAGCTTGGCAATTACATGATGATTTCGGACAATTAATTGTTGCGAAAGATTTTTTAATTAAACCTGAAAATTTTGATATTCCTTTTGATGCCGAAAAAATACATGGAATTTCTACACAACTTGCAAGAGATTTAGGAGAAGATTTAGCAACTGTTGCAAAAATTTTTAATGAAGACTTAAAAAAAGCAAAATTTGTAGTTGGTCAAAATATTACCTTCGATAAAAATATAATGGGTGCTGAATTTCACCGATTAGGAATTGAAAACACATTACAAACAATAGAAGTTTTAGACACTTGTACTGAAACTTCGGCAAAAATTACAGCATTTGCGTCGTTTTATAAAAATGGCGACAAAAAAGAAACCAAAAAAAAGAAATTCAAGGATCCTACTATAGAAAATGGTGTTGAAGTAAAAGAAAGTGCATTTTTCAAACCAACTATTGACGTCTCAACAAATGGTTTTGATGCCATTAGAGCTATTGGAAAACATTGGACAGATGTTCCTTTAGACCAGAGAGATTTGGTTTTATCTGGAATGAAAAAACAAAAATTCCCAACTTTAGCAGAACTTCACTCAGCTTTATTTGACGAATCTTTTTCCGAAGCACATAATGCAACTGCCGATGTTGAAGCAACAACTCGTTGCTTTTTTGAATTACTAAGAACAGAGGTTTTTACAAAAGATGAATTAAAAAACGAAGCTGACTATCAAGCTAAATTCAAGGATTTTAATCCAAGCCCCTTCAAATTAATTGGCTTAACTCATTTAAACTTAAAAAAAGAAAGTGAAAAGTTAAAAGCAAAAATTAAGCAGGAAAGTGCTGTAAAACGAGAAGAAAATCAAGCAAATACATTAACTGATTTAGATAATTTACCTTTTGCGCATTTACACAATCACTCACAATTTTCGATTTTACAATCAACTTCAAGCATAAAAGCTTTAGTTGAAAAAACAGCACATTTAAAAATGCCAGCAGTTGCTTTAACTGATACAGGAAATATGATGGCCGCATTTCAGTTCGAAAAAGCTATAGGAGCCCACAATAAAAAAATCAAAGAGGAACGAAAAGAAGCGGAAGAAAAAGGCGAAGAATATACAAAAACTGAGATTTTACCGATTATCGGATGTGAATTTAATGTTTGTAAAAATCACCTAGATAAAACAAACAAAGACAACGGTTATCAAATGGTTTTGTTGGCTAAAAATAAAAATGGCTATCAAAACCTAATCAAATTATCCTCTTTTGCTTTTACTCATGGTTCCTATTATGTTCCAAGAATTGACAAAGATTTAGTTGAAAAATACAAGGAAGATGTTATCGTTTTATCCGGTGGAATTTATGGAGAAATTGCCAGTTTAATTCTAAATGTTGGAGAAAATCAAGCGGAAGAAGCAGTGACTTGGTGGAAATCAATTTTTGGTGACGACTTTTATTTGGAGTTAATGCGCCACGGTCAAGAAAATGAAAACCGTGTAAACGAAACATTAATTCGCTTTGCAGAAAAATACGACATTAAATTAGTTGCAACTAATAATACCTTTTACCTAAATAAATCAGATGCAATTTCTCACGACGTATTATTATGCGTGAAAGATGGAGAACTGATTTCCACACCCAAAGGTCGTGGTCGCGGATTCCGCTACGGAATGGATAACGAAGAATATTATTTCAAATCTTCAGAAGAAATGAAAGATCTATTTTCTGATGTTCCGCAAGCAATTGAGTCTGTGTCGGAAATTTTAGCAAAAATTGAACAATATCCGTTGGCAAGAGAAGTTTTACTTCCAGCATTTGATATTCCGGAAGAATTTCGAGATGCTCAAGATGAAATCGATGGAGGAAAACGAGGAGAAAATAATTTCTTGCGCCATTTAACCTATGAAGGTGCAAAAATTAGGTATTCTGAAATCACCGAAGAAATTAAAGAACGAATTGATTTTGAATTAGCTACAGTAGAAAAAACTGGTTATCCAGGTTATTTTTTGATTGTGCAAGATTTTTGCAATGCCGCAAGAGAAATGGGCGTTTCCGTTGGACCTGGTCGTGGATCGGCAGCAGGTTCTGTTGTTGCATATTGTACAAAAATTACGAATGTTGACCCAATAAAATACGATTTACTTTTTGAGCGTTTTTTAAATCCAGATCGTATTTCCATGCCTGATATCGACATCGATTTTGACGATGAAGGCCGAGGAAGAGTAATTGATTGGGTAATTGAAAAATATGGTTCAAATCAGGTAGCCCAAATCATTACCTATGGTACAATGGCTGCGAAATCTTCTATTAGAGATACGGCCAGAGCAATGGATTTGCCGCTATATGAAGCAGATAGAATCTCAAAATTAGTTCCAGATATATCTCTAGGAAAAATATTTTCTCTTGATGATGCAGCTCTTTTAGCTAAACTGAAAAATAAGAACGAAGACTTTATACTCGCCAACGAATTAAAGAAAATTGCTGAAGGAAATGACCTCCAAGCGCAAGTCGTAAAGCAAGCAATTAATTTAGAAGGTTCGGTTAGAAATACTGGAATTCACGCTTGTGGAGTAATTATTACACCTGACGATATAACCAATTATGTTCCGGTTGCTTTAGCAAAGGATTCAGAAATGTTTTGCACGCAATTTGACAACTCAGTAGCTGAAGAAGCTGGTTTGTTAAAAATGGATTTCTTGGGTTTAAAAACCTTGACTTTGATCAAACATGCGGTCAATAATATTCGAGAAACAAAGGGAATTGAATTGGATCCAGACAATTTTCCAATTGACGATGAATTAACCTACGAACTTTTCCAAAGAGGAGAAACTGTGGGGATTTTCCAATATGAATCTGCTGGAATGCAAAAATACATGCGGGAGCTAAAGCCAACTGTTTTTGCCGATTTGATTGCCATGAATGCCTTGTATCGTCCTGGTCCAATTGAAAAAATCCCTTCATTTATTAAAAGAAAACACGGTGATGAGGAAATAATTTACGATGTCGATGCCTGTGAAGAATACCTAAAAGAAACATACGGAATTACCGTTTATCAGGAGCAAGTAATGCTTTTATCTCAAAAATTAGCTGATTTTACAAAAGGTGAAGCCGATACTTTGAGAAAAGCAATGGGTAAAAAGCAACGAGCAGTTTTGGATAAAATGAAACCCTTGTTCATTGAAAATGGTTCAAAAAAAGGACACAAACCAGCTAGTTTAGAAAAAATCTGGAAAGATTGGGAAGCATTTGCAGAATATGCATTTAACAAATCTCACTCAACTTGTTATGCCTGGATTGCCTATCAAACAGCTTATTTGAAAGCAAATTATCCTGCCGAATATATGGCTTCTGTTTTGAGTAATAATATGAATGACATCAAACAAGTTTCATTTTTCATGGAAGAATGCAAACGAATGGGCGTTCCAGTTTTAGGACCAGATGTCAATGAATCTCAATATTTATTTACTGTAAATAAAGCTGGTGCGATTCGCTTTGGAATGGGAGCTATCAAAGGATTAGGCTCCGCTCCTGTCGATGCAATAATTTATGAACGCAAAGAAAAAGGAAATTTCACATCGATTTTTGACTTAGCAAAAAGAGTAAATTTAAGAGTATGTAATAAAAGAGCATTTGAATCTTTGGCTTTAGCAGGAGGATTTGATTCCTTCAAAAATGTACATCGAGCTCAATATTTCAAAGAAGACTCACATGGCAGATTGTTTCTTGAAAATGCCATTAAATTTGGAGCAAATTATCAAGATAATGCAAATTCAGATCAAACTTCTTTGTTCGGAGAATCAAGTGGAACAGAAGTTTTAGAACCTGAAATTCCAAAAGTAGAGGAATGGACTTCCATGTACAAATTGAACCGAGAAAAAGAAGTTGTAGGGATTTTTATTTCTGGACATCCTTTAGATGATTTTCGACTAGAAATAGATTCTTTTTGCACAGGAAATGTTGCCATGTTAAATACTCCAAATGATCATAAAGGTCAAGAAGTTTACTTTGCAGCAATTGTCACGGAGGCTGAACATAGAATGACCAAAAAGAATCAACCTTTCGGAACGTTGACTGTTGAAGATTATACGGATGCCAGTAAAATGTTTCTTTTTAGTGAGAATTACCTAAAATTTAAACACTTTTTTGTACCAAATAATTTTATTTGTATCAAAGGAAAATTTGAATTGCCTTCTTACAGAAAAGAATATGAATTTGTAATTCACTCAATAGATTTATTGCATGATTTAAGAGAAAAACGTGCAAGTTTGTTAGATTTAAAAGTTTCAACAAAAAGCATTGATCAATTAATGATTGCTGATTTAAATAATTTGTTTTTGGCAAATGCAGGAAATTGTAAAATTCGATTCACAATTTTTGATCCATTAGATGGAATAGAAATAACCATGCCGTCTAAAAATATTCGTGTAGATGTTAACAACGATTTTGTGAAAAAATTAAAAGAGTTTGATTTGGAATTTAGTTTGATGTGACCTTTTTAGTTTGCTCTCTCAACTTCAAATAAATTGGCAATTTTCTGAATTACTTGTTCTACAATCGCATCTGGACAAGAAGCACCGGAAGTAATTGCAATTTTTACATTATCTGTATTTTTTGGAAAAAAATCTCTTTTATTCTCCAATAATTTTGTGTGAATATTAAAGGATTCTAATTCATTTAAATTTTTAATTTCTTCAGCAGATTTCATATAATATGTCGGAAATTTTTGTTCCAATAATTCAACTAAATGAGTCGTATTTGAACTATTGTAGCCTCCAATTACAAATGCTAAATCCGCTTTTTCTTCCATCAATCCATACGTTGCAGATTGATTATCATTTGTTGCATAACACAAGGTATCTCTGGTATCTGCAATGTGCTCTTTGATGTTTTCTAAACCAAATTTTTGGACCATTGCAGCACGAATTGTTTCAGTAATTTCTTGAGTATCTGAAGCTAACATCGTTGTTTGGTTAATCACTCCAACTTTAATTAAATCTTTTTCAACATCAAAACCACGAGAAAATTTACCTAAAAATACATCGTAAAATTCCTCCTTCGGACGATTTCCAAGAATAAAATCACATAAAACAAGTGCTTCTTTCAGGTCCTTAATCACTAAAGAAGGTGCATTTTTTGAACTATGAGAAAAAGTTGCTCTAGTTTCTTCGTGATCACTTTTCCCATGAATTAGGATTGAATGAGAGTCACTTCCAAGTTTATCAGACCGATTCCAAACTTTCTCAACAAATGGACAAGTAGTATTGTAAGCTTGAACATTTACGCCAATTTTAGTTAAAACTTTCTCAATTTCTAAAGTCGTTCCAAAAGCTGGAATGATCACAATATCATCAGCTGAAATTAAATCCCAAGAAATCAATTGGTTCCCTTTAGTATCTTGAATAAATTCAATTCCGTGCGCCTGTAAATCTTCATTCACACCAGCATTGTGAATCATTTGGCTTAACAAATAAATTTTCTTACCTGGATTTTCATAGATTGCCTTATAAGCTATTTCAATAGCGTTTTCTACACCGTAACAAAAACCAAAATGACGAGCAATCAGAAATTCTAACACAAAACCGTCTTTACGTGTCAAAATTAATTTACTTGGTGTAAAATCCTTTTTTCTCGGATCTTCCGCTTTTCTTTTTGCTTTAACTTCACTTATGATTGGTGAACGATAAAAATCTGGTATGTTAAATGTTTTCAATCTTTAGTTTTATATTGAACTTTTTTACTTTCTATTAATATGACACAAAGATAAAATTTTGTTATTAATTCTAATTCAATTTTATATATAATTAAAAGTCCTAACATCTTAACCTCCTGATATCATAACCTCCCTTTCCTACCTAAATTAATTAACGTCTTAAGTCTTGAAATCTTTGGTTTCCGCTTTGCAGATTAATCTTTCTTCCACTCACTTTTACCTTTCGTATATGGAATTGCCATCAAATCTAATTTTTCTTCAATTTTCTTTAAGTTTGTTAAATTCAAGTCAAAAATTGTTTTAAATTCTTTGTATTCTTCTCGTATAATTTCTAAATTTTCACTTTGTGTTTTCGTCGGATTTGTAGAACTTTCATACAATTGATATTCTACCATTCCCAATCTTGCGTTGATACTTGGAACAAATTCAATTTCTTTTTCAGCCAAAGTTTGATCTCCATTCAATAAAATTCCTGCTTTTTGAAATTCCAATTCGCTTGTTCTCAAATCTCTTAAAATTGTTAAATCAACATTCGGATATTTAGCAACTGCTTCTTGCATGATTTCTAATTTTTCAGTTGTTTCACTAAATAAACGATTCATCCCGCTAATTGTTCGGTTTAATTCAGCAACCTCTTTTCTCATCGCTAGCAATTCATCGTTACTTTTTGCTGGCAAGGCGTGATTATTTATTGATTTTACTTTAAAATTAGTTTTCTCAATAATGGTTTCTGTTACACCATTTTTCAGCAATAAAACTTCCACAGAATAATCTCCAGCCGTAACTAAAAATCCATCATTATATCCATTAACGGAAATTGGATTTGTTGATTGACTTTTCAGATTCCACACGATTCTTTGAATTCCTTCAGCAGGTTTACTAACAATTCTTTTAATTTCTTTTCCGGAATTTTCTCTGATAACCAATATTATTTGTGCCTCTAGATCATTTTCCTCCGCATGCATTTCTACTAAAGTTGGATAGGGAACAGCTTGCTTATCTTTTTCCATTTTAGCTTCTTTCTCTTGGCGAATTTGCTTCAAAGTTTTATAAGATTCTTTCATATAAATTGAGAAAATTGCTCCAAAAGTTGGATTTTCAGCCGCATAAAGCGACGCACCTTGTGAACCAATTCCTGAATCTCCTAATGGAGAAGCTTGAACATATAATAAAGCATCTTTTACCGGAAATAAATGGGCTTTCTTCTCCAAATTTGTTTTGGATAAATCTCTCAAAGGAGTATAATTATCCAATACATAAAATCCTCTTCCAAAAGATGCAGCTACTAAATCATTTTCTCTTTTTTGAATGTCTAAATCATAAATTGCAATCGTTGGTAAACCAGCCAATTTAAACCATTTTTTTCCACCATCAATTGTGTAGAAAGC
>CANLGD010000048.1 GCA_947490145.1 Flavobacteriia bacterium | reverse complement strand
TGATGATAAGATTTTCAACATTTTATCATCATTGAATTAATTATAACCTTGTGAATTGGAAGAATTACCAATGATTTATTGTTTTTAAATGTTTAATTATTAAATAATTACATGTAAAATTATCAAAACTTGCAAAAAATGCAAGTTTTGATAATAATTATTTGTAACTTTGTTTTATGAATTCTTTAATAGAACGAAAATCTTATCTGAATAAATTACAATTTTATAAAGATAAGGATTTTATAAAAGTAATAACGGGGCTAAGAAGATCTGGAAAATCTACTTTAATGGAATTATTTCGAAATAAATTAATAGATTCTGGAATTAGTAAATCTCAAATTCAATTTTACAATTTTGAATTACCTGAAAATTATTTAAATAAAACTTGGAGTGATATTTACTTTGAAATCAAAGAAGAAAAGCGTAGCTTTGATAACTCGAGCGTTATCGCAGAGAACGAAAATGAAGTGAATAAAACAAAAACGACTTATGTATTTTTAGATGAGGTTCAAAACATTGTTCATTTCGAAAAATTAGTTGATGGTCTTTATGCTTCCGAAAATATAGATGTCTATATTACGGGCTCTAATGCCTTCATATTATCAAGTGAACTAGCAACCTTATTAAGTGGACGTTATATTGAAATTTCGATTTTACCTTTTTCTTTTCAAGAATATTTACAAGCACGAGAAATAGATTTCACAAATGCATATTTAAATTTTGAAGCATTGTTTTTTGATTATGTCAACGAAACTTCTTTACCAAAAGGAGTTGAACTCCGTAAAGATGGATTTGACAAAATTTATGATTATTTGGAAGCAATCCAGCATACAATTATTGAAAAGGATATACTTCAACGTCATCAAATCAATGATAAACGTGCCTTTATAAACATCACAAAATTTCTTTCTTCTAATGTTGGAAACACACTTTCACCAAGTGCAATCGCCAAAGCATTAAAACAAGATTTCCAAACTGTGCATCATACAACAGTAGAAAAATACATTGACTATTTAGTTTCAAGTTTTATTTTTTATAAAGTAAATCGATTTGATTTAAAAGGCAAAAAGCAATTGGCAACACAAGAAAAATATTATCTTGTAGATGTTGGATTTTTAAAAGTTTTGTCAGGAAAAGAAAGAACAACTGACCGAGGACATATTTTAGAAAATGTGGTTTATTTAGAATTAATCCGAAGAGGAAATAAAGTTTGGGTTGGTACAACTCGAAATTCAGAAGTTGATTTTGTTTGTAAAAATTCAATAGGAGAAATAGAATATTATCAGGTTGCATGGGAAATTTCAAACAATGAAACCAAGGAAAGGGAATTCCGTTCTTTAGAAAGTATTAAAGACAATTACCCCAAATTTTTACTGACAACAGAATCTTTTAATCAAGATAGAAACGGAATTAGACATATCAATGTTTTTCAATGGTTACTTTCTGAATAAGAATAAATTTTCTAAGTGAAGTATTTAGAATAAATTAAAAAATTGTGATATATTTAAAAATAGATTAAATTATCATATTTACGTTCCGAATTGCTTTTTTCAAAAATCAAATCCTAAAAATAAACTCAGCACAAGCCAAAGCATCACTCAGAGCATCGTGCTGAACCAATGTAATTTTGAGTTTTATTTCAATTTTTCCATATACTGATACTCCACCTTTATATCCCACCATACTCTGTCAATTAGCAGAATATCAGTCAAAGAAAGATAACCGTATTCCATCAAATTATATAGGGAACGGCATATTGGTATTTTAGCATAAAAAGGATGAGAATTAGGCAATTCAAAATCTGTCCAGTTATTATCCCTTCCATTTTTTAGAGCAACTTCTTTTTTTACAAAATTAAGAAATGTGTTATCGGAATAAATGAAATCTAAATCGTATTTCTTAAACGTGTTACTTATTGATGAAGAATAGAAGTCAATAGAAATCTTAATTTCATAATCACTGAAGTTGTTTTTTGATTTTTGTAAAATTTCGGCTTCTAATTTCTTGCAATCTTGATAAATTATTAGTTCTTTATCCCTAAGAATGTTATTTAGTTTTGTTAAAGATTGTATTGCTTCCTTTGAAAGTTCAAATTCTTTGTCAAAATGGAATTTTCTTTCGTGCAATAATTTTTCATGTAAATTATCTTTTTCACGAACTATATCTCCTGCATTTATTCTTAATTGCTTAAGAAATATATCTTCAAAATCCATATTGTTTTAGCTTAATCTCTTAAACAACTCAGCACAAGCCAAAGCATCACTCAAAGCATCGTGGTGGTTCAATTTTATCTTATGTTTGCGACACAAATCAGCCAAATTTTCACCATACAATTTGTAAGTGCAATGTTGTTCAAAAGGTACATGCTCAATATTGTAAAAATCCAAAGTTTGCTTAAGGCAAGAAACATCAAAAGCAGCATTGTGAGCAACAAGGTTTTGGTTTTCAATAAATGGTTTTATTTCGTGCCAAAGTTGATCAAATGGAAGTTCATTTTCGGTGTCTTCAGGAGTTATTCCGTGAATTTCGACATTTCGATAAAAGTAAAAATTATCAGGTGGTTGAACAAGCTTATTGTAGGTTTCAACTATTTCGCCATCAACAACTCGAACAATTCCAACTTGGCAAATGCTGTGACGTTTTCCTTGTGCTGTTTCAAAATCTATTGCTGTAAACGTGTTTACTTTCATTTGTATTTAATTAAAGTTTTGTTCAATTTGTTTTTTAATTCTTCTCTTACATAAGCTGGTTCTATAATTTCAACATCTTGTCCATAAGACAAAATTTCCATCATAAAATCAAAGGTAGGTTTCACAAATAATTTAAACCTAACTTCTTTTTCATCTTCAAAGATCAATTCCTGAGAATGATGTAAAGGTAAAGATTTTATGTATTTCGCTTGATGTTTAGTAAAAGAAAGAATTATTTCTTCCTCACAATAATCTTCATCGTTGATTATACCAAAACAATTTTGAAAAATTTGTTCAATATTTATGTCTTTTGGATAAGTAAAACCCTGGTCACTGATAGTTAGATTTGAAATACGATCTAAACCAAAGGTTTTCACTTTTTGGTCTTTATTGTCAATAGCTACTAAATACCAACGTTGCTTATTTTCTTTCAAGGCAAGGGGAACAAGCAAGCGATTATTTGCTTCCGAATCCCAAAACTTTTGGTATGAGCAGCGAATTAATTTTCTATTTTTAATTCCATATAAAATCGGACTTAAATGTGCTGAGCCAAGGGCTTTTCGAGTTTCAAAAAAGATAAATTGAGAAATATCACTCGCAATTTTTAAGGCATTAAACGTATCATAAGCCTCCATGATTCTTAGATTAATTTCGTTTTTTTCCTCTTGTACAATTTTGTATTTTTTCAAGCTATGCGAAAACTCAATTTCGACACTTAAAAGTGATAAGATTAAATCTAAATCTCTCTTAAATGTTTTTTGACTGATGACATAATCGTAACCGTCATATTTTGATTTTTCTTCTAAATAATCTAAAATCTCGCCAAACGTTGCTGGTTTCTTTCTCAAAAAATCAACAATGTAGTTTATCCGCTGAATTGAATCTCTTCTTGCCATGTTTTTTTATTTAAAACAAAGATAGATTTTGAGGTGGACATTTTATGTCTTTAATGAATTATTTTAAAAAATAATTTTAAAATAGAGAAAACCGATTATTTTTAAAAATTAAAAATTGCTAAAAAAAGTCAAAAAAAGTCAAAAAAAACAGAAAGAAATAAAGTAGAAACGTTTTTAAAAGAGTGGGAAACGTTTATAGAAGTTTTAAAACGGGTAAAAACGATTAAAATCTACGTAAAAAGTTTTAATTGATTGTTTTCCATGATGGCCGCGAAAGGCAATCCTAGCATATATAATTATTTAATTTTAGAAAAGATAAATCTTTTATGTTCCCACAAATTGAATTAATAAGGTCAATTCAAAACTTAAAATAAATTTTAGCTGTTCTAGTTTTAGAAGAAATGAATTGCATTCTTGAAATGGTATTATCTGTCTAACGGGTCAGGTAATGGGAAAGTTACAAGTGATTATCTTCAATAGGAATCGTTCTCAAAAGTGATACAAAATATGATTTAAATATTGTTTAATCATTAAATTAAATTAAATAATCTATTTCTTTTGTGGCCAATTATTTGTGAATTTTCCAAAGATTCTAAAAGCTCAATTAATATGTTTTCTAAACTTTTTAATTTATCAGCGTTTAATGGCAAAATTTCGACCTCAGTGTTGTATTTAACTGAAGAGTCATATTTATAGAAATTAAAAGAATTCAGGCTTTTTATTCGATAAAAGTTTGTAATCAGATTCCTGTCATGAGGGACTTTTTTATATGGCAAAACCAATCCAAACTCCACTTTATTTGGGAAATTATTTTCTAGAAATTGTTTGATAAAATCATACACCTTTTTACCATCATCAAATAATTCATTTTTATGAGTTATAATAGTTAATTGAAATTTTTCTTTGCCCTTAGAATTGACTATTAAATTACGTAAAATACTAAACAGATTTTTTTCAACCTCAGTTTTATTTGAAAGAATATATCTATCAACGATGATTGCTGAATTTATTGGTAATTTTATATTTGAGATAAAACTCCAACCATTAAAATCATTTAGCACAATATCTTCATTGACCCTAATAGACTCAGAAATACTTAAATTTAGGATATTTAGTTTCCAATTTTCTGAATTGGAAACTAAGGCGCAATTAACTTGATTAGGAACTATATCAGTAAAATGAACACTAGTAGGTGTTTTATGATTATCTAAATTCGGGGTCTGCCCAGAAAACAAAACCTTTATCTTGCCATTATTTTGTGCATCAATTATTTTTGCGAAAAGTGGATTGGTTTTTGAGACAGAGATAAAATCATGTAGATTAGATTTGATATTCAATTCACATTTTTGAAAAATCATTTCTGTTAATTTTTGCCAAGGTAAAATATTTTCATTTTCATTTATCAATTCATCAACAATTGAAAATGTAGGAACATTTTCAAAAATATCTTTCAAAAAGTCTAAATCTGTATAAGTTTTGATAAACATTTCTTAATTGCTCTGAGATTGATTAAGGATAAATAAACTAACGGCTAAATTGTTGGCTTCATCTAAAAATCCAGGTCCAAATTCTTCGCTTAAAATACCTTTTTCATTTATTTTTATTTCTTTTGTTTCAATTTTTTGCTTATTCTTTGCAGATTTTAAAGTGAAATAATTAATACTTATTTTATTGGCGTCTATATCATTTTTAGCAACTAAAAATTGAATTTTTCTTATTAGGTATTCACTATGTGTTTCAATTAAGATTTTTACATTGGTTTTTTTATGAATTTCTACAAATAGATTTGCTAGTTTGGACTGTAGTGAAGGGTGTAAATTTGATTCAGGTTCTTCTATTATGAAGATTTTCCCATGATGATTTTTTAAGGCATTTAAATCTTCATCTTTGAACCAAGTATTATTTTTATAATAACTTAGGTTTGAAGTTTCATATTCAAACTCTAGAGCTTCAGTTAAAAATAGTGCAATAGATATTATATTTGAAATTCCGCTCCCCTCATCAATTATTGCAAATGTATTTTTACTCTTTAGTAATCGAATAAAGCCAACATTATCCTCAATGATTATGTTAATATCATCAGCTATTTCAAATTCTAATAAAAAATTTTTCAAAAAGCTTTGCCTGTAACTTTTCGTCCTGTCATCAATTATTTTCCAATTTTTAATAAACGTAGAAAAAGAATTTGTTTGATTAAAAATATTAAAGCTTCTAGTTGGCTGATACCTAACATTACTAAGATAATTTATGTCACCTAAGTTCTTGATTAATCCAACTATTGAACTTTGTATTATTTTATCAGTTATTTCAATTAGTATTTCAAAGTGCTTTGAATAAATGGATGATAAATCCAATGAAATTTGTTCATTATCAGATTGATTAAAATACTTTTTGAATAGATTATCATCTTGCAATTTTTTTATGAATTTAAAAAATCTTGAGTCAATTGTATATGAATAATTAATCCTTCCTGGACTATAATTTTTTAAAATATCTTCATATATAGTTTGTACAAATTTAATGTCATCAAAATTTAAGTTTTCTGTATAGCAATAATGATTGAACATTTCTAATCCATCTTCATTTTTTGGTTTATTTAATAATTCAATAGCTTGATTTTGGGTTAATTCAAATTTAGGAATTTCATCAGCAAAATTTATAAACTCAATTTGTGCATTGTAAGATTCTATTCTTTTAATTGAATAAAATGGATGGTTGAGTTTAGATTCAGTTTCAGACGCGTCAGGCGTTAAGTAGAGAATAGATTCGTATCCATACGGCCCTATGTGATTTTTTATCAATAATTCTAAACTTTTTTCACCATATTCCTCTTTCAATTGTTTCAAAAGCTCTGGATTATCTGATTTAGCGTAGAGATAATTTTCACATAAATTATAAGTTTTAATATTTTTAAGGTAAACTTTTCTTAATTCAAATATATCGCAGTTAATTGCGCTATCATCATATGTAACAAATAGTTTCTTTTTTTGATTGTCGTCTTTATTATATATTTCAATTTCAATAACCTTTATCAAATAATCTGTTACCTCTAAAATGATATGGATTTCATGTAGTCCTCTATAAAATTCAAATTGACTTGTGAATATAATTCTTGGATTTGTTTCATCGAATAAATTTTGCACATTATCTTTACCTCCAAAATCATCAATTGCAATATCGATTTCAATGCCTATTAAATCTTGAATTTTTTGGATATTTTTAAAAGAGTTAAAAAACAATTTATAAAGTTTAACAAAAGAGCTTTTTCCACTACTGTTTTTACCAATTAAAAAGGTTAAATCATTTATATCAATTAAATTAGTTTCTTTTGTAAATCCTTTTAGTCCAACAAATCCTATTTTCATAATTATATACTATTAAATGAATGATTATTTAAATCAATACCCTCTTCTCTTTTAATCAAATTTTTTCACTCCCCAATATCCCTTTTTGCATCAACATTCGATTATTCGAATAAAACGGTACATCTGTATCTCTTATATCTGAAGCAGGTCCATTTGTAAGTTCTGTTAAATTATCCAAAGGTAAAATTACCGTTTTTGCTCCATTTTCAGTATGCATTGTGATTTTATCCGCTAAATTTAGATTTCTTTCAATTGCTATGTTGAAGTTCATCAAAATATAGCCTTTTCGTTTGAGGCAAAATTTCAAATAAAAATGCATCTATTTTATGCTCAAAAGTCATTTCAGTAAATCAGGTTTAAACTAGCGCTTTATTCAGTATTAACGACCACAGTAATGATATGCAAATATAAAAAACTTATCAAACAATTTACCAAATAAAGGTAAATAAGCGATAATTTAATGAAACCATAATCCACGAAGCCTATTCGCAGTGCATCTTTAAAATTATTTTTTTAATTTGGCTGTTTTAACGGTCTTTCCTTCCAAGTTGCTTCGATACTTATTCTTTTTACAAATCGATTTTAGCAGCAGAATATGCTGTCTTTTTTAATTTATCTCCAGAGAATTATTAATTTGTTTGCTAAAAATTAATATGCCACCATTCGAGGGTACATGCAGTTGCTTTAAATTTAATCATTAGCTCTAATTCTTCTTTTTTAAATTTTATACAATGATTATTTCCAAGAAGAAAATAATCATCAAATTCCAAACAATATAAATCAAAATCATTTATCCTAAAAAAATGCAAAATATTATCAAAGAGAACTTTATGCTTTTCTTGCCATACTTCAACAGTCATAGTTGGATTTTCCTCCATAAATTCAAATTCGTACAAAGCCAATTTGCATTCTTTTGCAAAAGGCAAGTAAGCTATGAAAAATTCTACTTGTCGTATAAAATAATCCCATTCATTTGCAAGTTTATAGGTCGTTTCAAAATCAATAAAATCATTTTTGAATGGCAATTCATTGAATAAATCTTTTAAATCATTGTAATGTAGTATTTTATCAATGTATTTTTTTTGTATCACTAAATTTTCGGCAGCTTTTTTTTCTAAAATTTGATATTCTGCATTTGCCTTAAAATCAATATATTCATCCAAAAATATAGTCATTTTACAAAAGCCATATGTTTCAAACTCTTTATTTTTTGCCGCATAATTATTACAAATCCATAATCCACTAACTTGATTTCTTGCCTTTTCAATTTTAAAACTTAATGCAAATGATCGACCTATTTCATTGTAAAATCCAAGCTTTTTTATTTCGTAATTGGAATTAATTTCTTGTTTTCCAAATAGGTTTATTGGAAAGAATTCGTTTTCAAAATATTCTTTCTTCATTGTAAATTCATCCTTTCTTCTGGTCATTTTTCCCTGTATAGCTAAGTCAAAACGTAACTGTTCATTAGGATGGCTATACTTATTAACTTTCTCTTCAATTATAGAAAACAAATTTTTAGTTTCAGTACAATTAACTTCAATGACCTTTATTTTTGTGTCTTCTTTTAAAATATCTCGAATTACTTGAAGTTTATCAATAAATGGCTTACTAGGTATTTCGTTCATTGAATCCAGCTCTTGACTTAATACGCCCAATTTATCAAGTTCATTATTTTGAATATGTTCAATGACTTCTGTGATGCTCATATCTAGATCATATTAATAATTACTTATTTTCAATTCTGTTATTTTCACTTCACATTTTAATTTGTTTTCCAGGTAAATATCAAGACAATCCGTTTTGAACAAGTCTTTATCGTACAATTTAAAATTTACTCTTACCTCATTCTTTTCATAGTCAACTTGTATATAGTCAGTATCATCTGGTATTTCCCCAATGCCACAATATTTGACCATATTAATTAAGGGTCCGTGTAAAAGTGTTTGAAAGGTGCAGGGGAAACGTATTTGCATTTGAGAATCTTTTAAAGTTGTGTCCTTGTGGCTTTTAATTTTGAGTTGCACAAAAAAAGCAGGTTTCAATAGATGAGTATATTCAGCTGCAATCTTTTTGACTTCAAATAATCGTTTTTCTCGACTATCAAATGAACCCCAAGTCAAACAATCTATTTCTCCAACTATACCGGTGTTTAATGTAAATTCAAAGTAAGTTTTTCCTTCGCTTTCATCTTGATTCTCTTCCATGCTATACATGAAAAACTGACATTTCCCTTTCTTAAAACGATACAAAACTCTGTGCTCATTTTCATAATCATAATCATTCGGGATTTTTATTTTTAAAATATCGTATTTACTTTCTTTCATTTGTATTTTATTTATGAATATTCACTTATTTGCATGCTCATCTGTTTTATATTCGGTTAATATTTATGTTACACAGAAAATCATTTTTTAAATCACTCTTCTTCCACACTTTCTCAAAACGTTCCAAACCATGTAATTCTAACTTAGCAAACACTTGATTATTTTGCTCATCAATTCGAATCCATTTTTTTTTCAACTCTGCTATTCCATTCTGTTTATACTCATCACTCCACATAAAATAAAGCTGTTTTAGGATTGGGAATCTATAAATCTTATTGAATTGTTTGATGCTTCCATAGCTCTTTAAGGTCAATTCAATTGTATATTTTGGTTTTAAAAAATAAGGATATTCCTTTCGCTTCTTGTCTAAAAATCTTAGCATTTCAAACAAATTTGGCCAAGCATAATATTCACAAAAACAATCTGTTCCAACAACATCCTCCTAAGCTACAGAGTGAATTGTAAATTCATCTTCCATTTCGATCGATCTATCATACGCTAAAAAATGAACAATCTTGCCTACAACTTTATACAAATTTCTATAATTCATTCCAAGCCTCATTTCCTTTGGTATAGGAACAAAATCCCATTTGTTATTCATAATATAAATATTTTAAAATTTGTAATTATAAAAGTTACTTCATTTTTTCAGCCTTTTGCTAAAGGTGATTAATCATCTTAGTATTCTATATAATTTCCATTTTGTTTTTAGTTCGTTTTTAAGTTGTTAAATTTTGATTCTATAATTTAGCCATTTATAATCAAGGTTTTATCCAATAATTAAGTTTTTGTCTGAAATTTAATAACCCATTGTCAATTCAAAAAAAAAACTGTAAAAATGATAATTTTTAAAATCAAGGAAATTAATTGACTGAATTTTGACTTCAATTACTTAGCTACTAAACTATTTTTAAAGGTAAAAAATAATTTAGCAATAATTATTGAATTTTACATAAAAGGTTGATGATTTTGACGAATCAAATTATCTAAGTAAGTAGAATCTTGATTTTGAAAAGTGCAGAAATATTTTTTTGAATGACGAACGGATATTTTTAATTTTGAAGCAATTCTAATGTTCGATCATCATATTGTCCAAAATAAAATTTAAAAATAACTTCATCAAATAGCTTCAAATCACTATTAAGCTTTGAAAACAAAGTCATGGATGATTTTAATTTCATATCATCAATGATTCCCATTATTAGGTTAGGGTTGGAGGTCTTTGCTTTTAATAATTCATTCGTTATTTTCAATAAATTTGCTCCTAAAATTGGATGTTCTAAAAATAATCGAGCGTGTTCTAAATTTTTGATTGCATACTTTTTAGCCATTAGACTAGTTCCCAATCCTTCTAATTGAGGAAAAATATACCACATCCAATGAGAAGTTTTTTTTTCGTTTTTAATTTCCGCAAAAGCACGCTCAAAATTCTCTTCATGAACTGTTATAAATCTATTTAAATCCATACATTAATTTTTAGTGAAAATAATAATAAAAGTAGTTTATAAAATCTCAGTGATTAGGCTTCAAACTTTCCTTTCCAGAAAAGAACTCATTCTATCAGCCAAATCAATAATATCATCTTTTCGGTAGAGTTTTGAAAGCCATTCTCCCGGTATTTCATTTTGTCCATAAAGTAATCCGCACATTGAACCTGTAATTGATGCAATGGTGTCGGTATCTCCGCCAAGGTTAACTGCTTTTAAAACCGATTCTTCATATGAGTTACAAGTTAAAGTACACCAAAGGCTCGCTTCTAAGGAGTGAATGACATAACCAGTGCTTTGTATTTCGTCAACATTGCGTTTGGAAATTTCATTTTCTAAAATTGGGTTAAATAAGCTTAATACTTCTTCATCAATTTCGAGTTCTCTTAAATGTTTATTTACAGTTTTTTGACTTAATTCAAAGCTTTCAAATTTATCTTTACCTAGCAAAATATTTCTTAAAAATTCGAGGAAGAAAAAACATGAAATTACTGACTGCATGTGACCATGAGTGATAGAAGAAACATTTTTACAAATTAAATAACGTTCAGAAACATCTTTGTCAAGTAAATAAAATACTAAAGGTGAAATTCGCATCAAAGAACCATTTCCATTGGTAGTAACTTCAAAATCACCTGCTAATTCAGCTTTTTCTCCGTTTATTAGTCGAGAAATTGCATTTTGAGTAGTAATTCCTATATCGAACAAATCATTGTCTGCCGTCCAATAATCTTCCTTGTACCATTTCATGAAATTTGAAGCAATTACTTCCAAATTAAAATCTTGACACAAAGCCTCCGCTAAACAAAAAGTGAGCGAACTATCATCAGAAAAAATTCCTGGTGGTTTATTATACGTGCCGAACCCAATCATAGTTGTGCATGGCTTTTGAAGCATCATAATTCGACTCTTAAATTCAAATGGAACACCAAGTGCATCGCCAATTGCAAGCCCAAGAAACATTGATTTTATTTTTTCTGTCATATTTTCATTGGTTTTCACCGTTTGGATTTTTCATATTATACACCACACTATCAAAAACGCCTGCAACTGAAGGTAGGATTACATATTCATTATTGTTTTTTTCATATATAAAACATTCGTCCCAAATTTCAAGCTTCATATTTTTATTTATGAAAACATTGTTACCCATTCCGCCATAATAGAAATCAAATAAAATTTCTTCTTTTTGTTCATTTTCAGTGTTAAATTGTGATTGATGCGGAAATATCAATTTCTCTACATTTGCATACATCTTTTCATCCGTATATATGCTTGTTTCGTAGCAAATCAATTCATTTTCTTCAATTTGATATACCATGATTCCTCCAGTATTTCCCATGCCACCGCCAGATGTGATTTCTGCGTAAATTATATCTTTAGGAATTAAATTACTAAATAATGTCTCAGTTAGTTTAATAAATGTTGCTTCTTTCTCCATGATTTTTTAGTTTAAAATTAATTTTCTAATTTGCAATTAATCATAATTCACCTGGTGATTTTTTTAATGTTTTAAAAGATTCTTTTTTAATTCATGTCTAAATTTTAAATATAAAACATCCTCTTTTCCTCTAACTTGACCAATAAAATTAATGTAACCGTCTAGTTGATTTAAAAATGAAGAGGAAATATTTTTTGAATTTAAATCTAAACCATTAAAATGTTTGAAAGCTGTGTCATTTAATCCTTTTGTATTTAAATTGTGCATCATTGCTCGGACTTTTTTGAGTAATTTACGATCAATGTTTACTTTTTCATTTACTATCAAGCCAGTAACTGTTTGTTTACTATTTGACTTTTTAATGAAAACTTTTCGAGGATTTATATGCAAATTGTGCTTCTCGATAATGGTTTTAATTTCTTCAATGAAAGTTGGCGTAAATTCACTATTAGAAGAAAAAGTAAGGTCATCAGCATAGCGACTTAAATTCACCTGATGTTCATGACAAAAGGTTTTCAACTCCTTATCCATTTCCAAACAAATGAAATTCGATATCACCGGTGAAGTTGGAGCACCAGTTGGTAGAAAACCTTTGTAGGTGCAGAGAAAAGTTAATGATTTTGCGATGTTATCTGTATAATTAAATAAGTCTGATTGAAAAAAATCCAATACTCTTTTGGTGGTGATGCTAGAAAAGAAATCTTTCAAATCAATGTTTAGAACGTATTTTTTGCCTACATGACTTTGTGCATTTGATACAATGTTGCACATTTTTGATTCTCCCAGTGGTCTAATTACAAAACCGTGCACAAATTCAGGTTTATTCCAAAAATAATAATAGACTTGCAATAAGTGATTTAGTCTTTCTTGGACTTTTTTGAGTTTTTCGTTTGGTGCCTGGATTTTTCTAACCGTTCTATTTTTTTTCGGAATTTCAAATTCTGCATAGTCGGCTTTTAAAATTAATTCCTGCATATCCTCAAAATTACATTTTAACATGCGACAAAGTTTAAGGGGATTTGGCACGTTCAGGAATGAATTAGTACTTAGATGATATTTTGCAAACTCTTTGTTTTTTAGAAAGTTACTATCACTTAGTTCAAGCTCAGAAATAAATCCGCTTTTGCATATTATATGTTTGGAATTGTTTGTCATAATTTAAAAAGCCGTTGGTTTATTATCTCCAAAAATGGTTATGCTAAAATTGGAACGAAGTGGAAATTTTAGCAGAAGCAAAGCTTCGGAAAAGCTTCCGCCTTCGTTATGGTTTGCGAAACACAAACTCCAGTCCTTAATTCGACTCATAATATTTTCACCAACGGCTTCATTTTTTATTTAATTTTAAATTTTTTCATCTAGATCTGAATGCGAATCATCCAATTCTTTGAGGCGATCCATTGCGAAAATAAATTCTTTTGACATCAAATGGGCATCACTAAAATGAGTACAATATGTATCTTTCTTAAGTTTAGCATTTCCTAGCGCACCATTTCTATTTTTTGCAACAATAATTTCAACTTTGTTTGAGTTTGATTCTCCATCTTCATCATGAGTCAAACCATAATATTCCGGTCTATAAATGAACAGTACTTTATCTGCATCTTGTTCAATAGCTCCGCTTTCTCTTAAATCAGAAAGCATTGGACGTTTGTCGCCACCGCGTGTTTCAACAGATCGACTTAATTGACTTGATGCAATAACACACACATTATAATCATTCGCTATCATTTTTAATTCCCGGCTGATTTGACTAATTTCCATTTCACGGTTTCTTGAAAATCTGCGAGAAGACATCAATTGCAAATAATCGACAAAAATAATTTTAACTTTATTTTCTTCGATGTGTTTTTTACACATTGCTCTAAATGCATCTGTTGAATTGTGGCAAGTATCATTCAAAAACAACTTGTATTGATGTATTTTTGTAGCAGCTTTTTGCACTTTTTCGTTCATTTCTTTACTCAAATTTTGTTGCATTAAATTTGACATCGGAATATGTGTCATGCAAGAAATAAAACGTTTTGTAATTGTTTCTTTTGTTAAATCGAATGAGAAATAAAGTACACCAATTTCACGAGAAAAATTCATTGCCAAATTAACTAAAAACTGTGTTTTCCCCATTGCTGGTCGTCCACCCAAAACTACAAATTCTCCCGGTGAAAATCCACCGATTTCTGCATCAATTTCTTTAAAGTGGGTAGGGAAGAGGCTTTCCGGATTATTTGAACTATCTAATGATTTTAAAGCAACATTAAAAGCATCATTAAATGAAGAACTTTCACTTATTCGCAAATCCAGATTGTCTTGCTCGTAAGAAAGACGTTTTAACTTTTTTGTAAAATCAGCATCTTCAATATCTTGATTTAAAAGCTCTTGTATTTTTTGTTTTATGTTTTGGCTCATGGTTTAAAGTTATAGAATATATTACGAATGAAATAGTAAAAAATAACAGGAATTTGAAAAATTATTAACAATTAGAAAATAATTTTTTAAAACTGATTGTTTTTTGCTTTTGCTATCGAATTTTATAGATTTTCAATATTTAACAGGCTCATCCATATAAATCACTTCAACCAAATCAAGGACGAATTCCATAATCTTACTTGCTCTAAATTCAGCATCATTTTCTAATTTTTCATGTATTTCCTTGGGATAATGTTTGTGAATAAAATGAATGATGGCTTTAGTCATCGGCATTTCCAAGTGAGGATCCAAATTAGAGATTCTATTATCGTAAAGATTTGCAAAAAGCACATTTTTTAAGTATAAATTAAGTGCATAATATCCGTACATAATCAAATCAAGTTCTTCCTTTTGTGCACGTTCAAATAATTTTTGATCAATATCTTTATCGAAGTCAATTCTAAAATACCGACTAAGTTTACGATATTTTTCACTTTTGAAATCAAATTTATGCTCAAGATACGCCAGGATCAAAAGTTGAATCGTATATTGAGGAACAATTTTCGTTTGAAATATTTCACAATACCAAGCAATAATTTCATCGTCACTAAAATCTTTCGCTTTTAAAACCACTTCGAAATCGTACGTGTTTTCATCAAGGATATGTGAAATGTGTTCAATTAAAGTTCTAATTGCATTGCTATGAATATGCATTTAGCCTTCTCGATGGTAGCCTTCTTTAAATTGTTTGAAAATTAATTTAAAATCCATCGATAACGAATTCCATTTTAAATAAAAATTCGGAAGAGTTGTTGGAAAAGGTAAAGAATCTATTGTCATATACCTTAAATCCTAAGGGAAGTATAATAAGAAAAAAAGAATTGATAGATACATTTCAATTCCCAGATGCTGATTTAAATGAAATTGATTTGGATTGGCTTTAGCTTATTTTCTCAGAGAAATCTAAATTTACTTTTTTGGTCAGATGCTTTAAAAGTCTAATAAAGAAAATAGACAACAAAATGAAAAAAGTTAATGATAGAAATAAAAATTAAGAATGATATTGTACTAAATGTTGCAGCAATGCATATAGGTTTTACCTACGGCGGTTTAATTGGATCACTAACGAGACGTATAAATGAATTTACTGCGTTGCAGGGTTTATCATATCCTAAAGAGAAATGGGGAGGAAAAAAAGAATTTAAAATTCAACCAAGTGAAGACGAACTAAACTATGCTTTAAAACCATTTTCTTATAATATCTGGTTTTGTAGTAATTCATGTGTAAAAAATGATGAATGGTCTGATGGCTCTGAGCTTGTGGTTTCTTTTTTAGATGATAATTTTGAAAAATTAGTACTAAAAGCCTTTTTGGAAAATAAATTTTTCAATTTAGATTGGGAAAATTTAGCTAAAAATTTCTGCTATTAAAATTGTTAGATAACAACAAGTAATTTGTCTTATAATTCGTCCAAAGCTGTTACTTCGATTTTTTTAACCAAGGTATCATCTTTTTTACTTTTTAGTTTTACGTTGTTATATGACAAGCTGCTTAGTAAAAAACTATTACTAAGTTTTTCCGATACACCTAATTCAAAATTGAGAGAATCGATGGAGAAATTTTCTTGATTTATTTCATATTTTGAACAAAGTCCAATTTCAGTTTGTATAAATAATAAGGTTTTATGACCTTCTTTTTTTTGAAATGTTATACTTGCTAGTTTAGTTTGATACAATTGAAATAAGAGGTTGTTTTCCAACAAGTCAGTGCTGTTTATTTTTTTTACCTTTTTGCCTTTCCTACGTAATTCTATGTAAGTAGTTGGTTCTATTGTAAAAAATGATTGAGGCACTTTAAGACACAAATCTGTCCAATGTTGCAAACCTATTTCGTCCAGGAATTCAAAATTGGTAAATAGACTAGTGCAATCCAATTGGTGTTTGTCCATTATAAATTGATATTTTTTGAACGTTTCAATTTCAATATGGCAAGTCCAAATGCGCAAACAAGTACCAAATAAATTTATAATCATTTTTATTATTCTTATTTCTTAGTTTTTAATACGATTTACAAGATAATAAATAACAGTGTTATTTTTTGAAAATGTAAACGTATTATTTTGAAAAGCAGAAATAATGTGTATTTGGTTTGAGAAAAAAGTAGTACCGCAGCGATTTGTTTACCATGTTTCTTGGCGCAAATATAGAAGTAATATTCAAGAAATAGGACTGTCACCTAAAGCTTGTGATGAGTCAAAATGGTCTTTTACTGGGGATAATAAATACCCACCATTAATTTTTGCGAATAATTGCAACGACATTTTTTCATTTGGATGAATATTATTATGTTGAAAGAGATATGGAAGAATATGATGTTTGGGAAATTGACACAACGAAAATTAATAATAAATGGTTTTTAGATTTAAATTTATATAAGAGTGAAGTGCATATTTGTACTCCTGAAAAAATTCCACCTCAAGCTCTAACCTTGAGAAAAATTGGACAAGTCACTTGCCCATATTGTGAAACATTGGATTGGGGTAGAAGTGTGGATATAATGTTGAGGCAAGATGGAAATTTTCTAGGTATGTGGTGCGGGTATTGCAGACCTAAGGATGAATTAGACTTTTTAGAAGAATATTACGAATAAAAACATGTTTTCAAAAAATAGTTTTAACTTTTCACTTTAATTTAACTTATGAAATTAATTTATCTAATATTCATATTTAAAATAGTTTCTTGCACTAGCAAGGAGGTAAATGAAACCAAAAAAATAAAGACTCAAGTGAACAGCAGGGCGCTAATATTGCTGAATACGACCTAAAAAATCTGGCTTTGTATATGGGGAGTGGTTTTGGAGAATACATACAAAGTATCTATATTCTTGGTGAGTTTGATAAAATTACCACCTTAATTTCGAGTAAAGACAAAATAAGCTTTATTGAGGAAGAACTTAGATCGTTGGTTTAAAAAAATAATTTTTCTTATAAAATTAAGTTAAAAAGAGTGGAGGAGTTAGATTCCAATGGCTTTATTTTACATTATACTTAGAGTGAATTTGCTACGAAAAACCTAAAAAGATTAAACGTTCATTTGGAGAATGATTCTCTTAAAATCGCACTAAATAAAAAGGAAAACATATATAAGTTGTTTTATTAGGTTTAACTAAAAAGTCATTTTTATGGAAAATAAACAAGTAAACGCAGAAATATTTCCATTTTCATCAAAAGAAACAATGTTGGCAATGGAACTAATGTATTTTTTAGCGATTGGGGAATTTGGATCTAAAGACATCAGTTCCCAAGATATAAAAAATCAGGAAGTCAAATGTGCAGAAGCACTGGAAAAAACAATTAAATTTATAGTGTCACAAAGAGAGAAAAGCAAGGAGAATGTTTGACAAAGCAATATTTTTTCAAAGATATCCAGGGGAAATATTTTTTTAAAGAAACAGATAAGATGGCAGCAAAACTAAAAATATTATTTTTCACGGGAGCAGGAGTCTCCGCCGAAAGTGGTATTCAAACCTTCAGATATTGCGATGGACTTTGGAATAATTACAAAATAGAAGATGTTTGTACTCCTTTTGGCTGGAAAAGGAACAAGGGTTTAGTAATTGATTTTTAATATCAAAGAAGAAGACAATTGAAAGAAGTTGTTCCAAATAAGGCACATGAATTAATAGCATCTATTCAAGACAAATTTGACGTAACAGTTGTAACGCAAAATGTAGATGATTTGCACGAAAAAGCCGGATCTAACAAAGTGATTCACTTGCAGGGGGAGCTTTTCAAGGTCAGGTCCACAGCCGACGAAAACTTAGTTTACGATTGTAAAAAGGATTTGATTTTAGGAAGCGCATGTGATAAGGGAAGTCAACTAAGGCCACACATTGTATGGTTCGGTGAAGAATTAGATGATACTAATTTAAAGGCAGCTAACAAGGCAGCAATGGAATGTAATTTGTGTGTCATAATTGGTTCTTCCCTTCAAGTCTATCCTGCAAATCAAATACCTTCATACGTGCATGAGAATAGCAAAATTGGATACTGTCTTAATCGACCCTTCTGACATAGAATTGGACTCAGGTCTATCACAAAAGAACCCAATACATCATATGAAATGTTCAGCTGCTATTGGAATGTCTGAATTGTATGAAATTGTAAAAGAATTATGATGATTTTATTAATAAAAATTAAAAGATGAATTATAGGTCTAGATTCAATGTAGAAAAAACTTGTTTTAGCAGTACCAACAAACCACAGAAAAAGCTAACATTATCGGGTAGAATATATTGTTAAATTTTTACTTGTATTCCCATACTTAAATTATAATAATAGGTATCAATAGGTAGAGGGCGAAAAAAATCTAAATTATGGTCGTAGTGTATGACAAAAGAAAGATGTTTTGAGGATTCAAAAATCAAATTAGAATCAAAAAACCACCTCGGAGAATTAAATCTTTTATTTAGAGGAAATTGCACATAAGATACCGCTGAAAAATCAATCGATTTACCAATCTTAAATGCAGTTTTTAGCATCGTATTTAATCGAAACATGTTGCGATTTACAATTTGTAAACTGTCATTGAAATAACTAAAAGTACTTAGAAATGGATTCCATCTTTCAGCTTCATAAAATACACCAATGCTTGTGTATAAATCTGATTTTTTCTTTTCCATACAATTAATCCTTATATTCATTCCAGCCACATTTCTATTTTGCATTCCAAGCACGCCATTCCATTGGTATTGATAAAACAAATCGGGATAAATAACCCGAGTGTCATTGTCTCTAAATCGTGCCATTAAAAATCCATTATTCTCAAGATTCTTTGCCCCATTGAAGGAATAATCTACTTGGCTTAAAACTATAATCACATGGTCTTTGTTCAAAAAAAAGTCTAATTCATTTTTGTTTTGGAACTCCAATAAATTACTTTTTTGTTTATCGGAGGAAAAATTAAATGCGAGAATGCCCTTTACCTTTTTTTTAATGCTGTCTTCATTGTTTTCTCGATCTACATTTAGGATTTGGCCAAATGTTTGGAATAGACCAATAAAAAATAGCATGATAAAAGTGAAATATTTATTTTTCATTTTTTGTTATTTAAAGTTTATTTTCTTGTATTTCAATAATAAGATTATAAAAATCGGAAAAAAAATAATATACTTGTTCCAAAAATACACAAATGGATTTATTAAAAAAATTCTTGTTGGATAATGAACTAGAAAAGTATGAAACTATTCTAATCGAAAACGACATAAACACTGCTGAACTACTGACTGAATTAACAGAAGACGATTTAAAGGAACTTGGATTTTCATTAGGTGATCGAAAACGTTTTGCAAAAGGTAAAAATGTACTTCAAAATAATAGCACAGCATCACTTACCGAAAGTGATATAACTTTACTTGCTGCCTTGCCCTACGTCATCGCCTATCCGCTTAAAAGGACTTTAGAAGAAAAACACGCCTGGACCAAAATTAATTTATTGAAAGATACTTTTCTAAACTACCTCAAGTATTTGGGTTTACTGACAGCTTCTGAGTTCTTTAATAGCAAACTTAAAAACCGAAGGATGGTAGATGCTTTTCAAAAAAACTTAGCTCAACCTTCTTTTGGTTCGTGGAACGCTTTTATTCGGGAGTGCATTGCTTTTTTGAAGGAACAAAATCATGTCTTTTTTTACCCTGAATTAGTAAGTTATTACGAAGCAATTGAAACTGGGAATAAACGAAAATTGTTTAAAGGTGAAATTGAATACATTGATGCCAATGGCGATGCCCAATTAAAAAAACAAGAAACAACCGCTATTGGACTCCTAATTAACTTTAGAAATCGGTATTTAGGCCATGGTTTAACTCTAGACGAACAAGCTTCAAGTCATTTGTGGGAGGAATATTTTCCTGTTTTTAAAAACTTACTGGAACAAATGAGTTTCGTTTCAACTTACCCGATGCTAAAACGAGAACATGGCGTAAGCTACCTGCTTCAAGGAATTGAGTTAAAAGAAACAAATGCTGCGCATACATTTGAGGGCAGTATTTGGATTGAAAACAAAGAAGGGGAGGCTTTTGAAATTTTACCATTTTACATTGTTCCAGGTGCTTTGGCACTAACAAAAGAGGACAAAGAACAAATCTTAAGTTATGAATCGTTTACGGGTAAAACAATTAAGTTTTTTAGCCCAGAAGGTACGGAAAAACAAACATCTGGACAAATTTTAGACAAGCTAAACTTGTTGCTGCGCGACAAACAAAAAGAGATTTCATTTTCACCAGAAATTTTCACAAAAGAACTTTTTTTAGAACGCATTACCGAAGAAAACAATTTAGTTTTAGACACACTTTACCAAGAGAAAAAAGTAATAAAAGGCATTTACCAACACAGAGAATCAATAGAAATTAAACTCCGGGAATGGATTGGGGCGCGTGCCAACATCTTTTTTATTGCTGCAGAAGCAGGAAGTGGAAAAACAAATTTGCTGGTAGAAATTCAAAAACAATATACCGAACGCAAATTGCCAAGTTTGCTGATTCGAGCTGCGCGCATGGAGAAAAGCTCCTTAAAAGAGCAACTCGCATACCAATTAAATTTGGATAGTTCAGTTGGATTAGAAAATTTCACAAGTATAGCTGGAACGCAAGCCGAACCAACTTTTATCCTCATCGATGGCTTAAACGAAGCGAGTAATGCCGAAGCTATTTGGCTAGAAATACTTGAACTTTCGGAGCTTTTTGATCCAGGTAGTTTAAAATTTGTTGTAAGCAACCGTGCCAATTCAAAAGCGGATTTGGAACGCTATGTGCTTGCAGAAAAACAAGAACAATTTATCTATGGAGACCAAAAAGAGAATTTAGAAAAAGGGCTTGCTGCATTTGTATTTTGGTTAACTCCCATGGACATGAAAGAAATGGAAGGAGCTTGGGAAAGCTACATCAAACAGGATAAAACACGTTTTAAACCTTTGTTTTCGTTTAACGACCTAGCCACTTTTGACCGAGCATTGTACCTGCAAATTAACAGCCCATTGGTCTTACGTATCTTTTTAGAAACCTACCAAGGAAAAAACCTACCGAAAAAAGGTGCACAACACCTGCACATTTGGAAAGATTGGTTTGCAACTTTTTCATCGGAAGAACAAAGTTTTATGCGTTTACTAGCAGATGCGGTCTGGGAAAAAGGTGAAAATGAACTGCTTTTGGACGAATTGCATAAAAATGAACAACTTAACGTATTTATTAGCTCTGACAATATCAGTGGACCGTTTCAGCGCTTAATAAATAAAGGATGGATTGGGCGCTACCACAAAGATTTGAGTTTATACGTAAGTTTTACGGTAGAAGGTTTGTTGTTGTATTTGTTGGGATTAAAGTTGAATCAACAAGAAATTAAAATTTCAACCACTGAAATAAGTGAACTTTTGACTAATGGAAACAAACTACAAAAATCGGCTATTGAATCTTTTTTATGCGAACAAGCCTTAGGTGAAGATTTGCATTTAGTCACTGATTTAATTGATGCAGGAAATGAAGACATCGATTTGTGTATAAAACCTTTACTACTTTGTTTAAAAACTTTCGGTGTTAAAGAAACCGTAACAAATATTTTAGCAACACCCACGGAAAATGATTGGAAGGCAATTTTAAAGTTACATAACAGATTAAATAATTTACAATTGCAAACGCTTAAAAAAGAATTTTTAAGAGAAGTGATGCCATACAATACATTCGATACAAAAGATGATATTTTTATTGGTTTAAAAGCAATAGCACTAATGGATAAGGAAGAAGCCATTTCTTATTTAAATAAAATAGATACAACAAGCTCTAACGTAAATGAAGACAGTGATTTATTGAATCAGCTAGGAAACTGCGAAGTTAAATTTGGCAACTACGAAAAGGCGCTTGATTTTTGTCAGAAATGCCTAGATATACAATTAAAAACTTTAGGAGAAGAGCATCCTTCTGTGGCTACTTCCTACAATAATATTGGTTTAACTTGGGATAGCAAAGGCGAATACGATAAAGCATTTGATTATTATGAAAAATGCTTAGATATAAGATTAAAAACTTTAGGTTCAGAGCATCCTTCTGTGGCTACTTCCTACAACAATATTGGTGGAGCTTGGAATAGGAAAGGTGAATACGAAAAGGCGCTTGATTTTTATCAGAAATGCCTAGATATACAATTAAAAGCATTAGGTTCAGAGCATCCTTCTGTGGCTACTTCCTACAACAATATTGGTGGAGCTTGGAATAGGAAAGGTGAATACGAAAAGGCGCTTGATTTTTATCAGAAATGCCTAGATATACAATTAAAAGCATTAGGTTCAGAGCATCCTTCTG
>CANLGD010000047.1 GCA_947490145.1 Flavobacteriia bacterium | reverse complement strand
TGGTCAATTTCTGGAACAACCACTTATACTGGATCTGGAAATCCATTACCTGCTCATCGATTTGATACGCAAGGTGATATGATTACAATTGAATTTGCTGAATCACCAGGTATTTTAAGCTATGATATCACGGGAAACCCCCCGACTGGATCAACTTGGGCTGGAACTTTTACAATTGAAGAGTCTGTAAACGGAACTAATTACACAACATTAGGAACAATTACTTCTTTGGCATCAGGTTCATATGCTCCAATGACAAATACACCATTAGCTACTTCACGTTTTATTCGTTTTAATTTTACAACAAAAACGACTGGAAATGTTGGCTTAGATAATATCAATATTGCTTTACCAACAGCAGGTCCAAGTCAAGAAATAGATGTTGAAAGTGGTGCAGATAGAATTCCAAGTGGTGGAACAGCATATATTGCTTCTCCTCTTAATGTTTCTTCTCCTTTGACATTGGTAATTCAAAATGAAGGTACAGTTACCACTTTAAATGTAACAAATGCAGTGATTACGGGTGCGGATGTATCAAATTTCACAATTTCTGCTACTCCAAGCGGTATAAATGCGCTTTCTCAATCAAACTTAGTTATTAACTTTTTACCAACTGTACCTGGAACTCATAATGCAATCTTAACAATCACAAATGATGATGCTGATGAAGCTTCTTATGTAGTAAATTTATACGGTATTGGTGGAACTTCAGCAACAGAGCCTAGTTCTCAAGCAACAAATATGAATTTCACAAATATCAAATCTTACAGATATACTGGAAATTTTACTCCGTCAAATGCTGATGGCGTAATTATTTTGAAAAAAACTGGAGCGGCAGTTACTGAATCACCTACAGATGGAGTTACTTATTCCATTGGAGATCAAATTGGTAATGCAAAAGTTGTTTATGTTGGTGCAGGTTCAAGTTTTATACCTAATTATACTTTAGCAGGAACAACTTACAATTTCGCAGCTTTTTCATATAATGGTCCATCAACGTATGTAAATTATTTAATAACAGCTCCATTAACTGGAAGTGTAACAACTTCAGCTACTATGATGCCGCCTTCAGAGTATTCTGCAATTAATACAGGCTCTGCAAGTTTCATTACTGATCTTCAAGCCTTAGTTTCTCCTCATACAAGAATTCTTTATGGAGACTATTCAAGAACAATTATCGAAGGATTCTATGAGCAAGATACAACTGGAGGACAAAAATTTGTGTCTTGTGTTTACACAAATTTCAAGCATATCTATACTCCACCAATGGATTTTTCTGTAATATCTAGAGAACATACAATACCTCAATCATGGATGTTAACAGTGAATGATGCTACATTTGATCAGGCGAAAGAATACCAAGATTACCACAATTTATTTCCAGTAAATCAAGATAACGCAAATGCTGTTAGAAGCAATAACCCATTGGGTGAAGTTGTTAATGTAACAAGTTCATTTCAAGAAGGAAAATATGGAACAGATTCAAGAGGAATAACTGTTTATGAACCTACTGATTCTCATAAAGGGGATGCAGCTAGAGCAAAAATGTATATGATGCTAACTTACAATGGAGTAAGCGGAAACTGGGGACTTGATAATTTATTAGCAGATGCAGATAAACAAGATTTAGATGTTTTGAGAGCTTGGCATAACCAAGATCCTCCAAGTTCAAAAGAAATTGCGCGTAACGATTATATCGATTCTTTGCAAGGAAATAGAAATCCATTTATTGACAATCCTGATTATGCTTGCTTTATTGATTTTTACAACATGACGAAAATTAATTTAACTGCACCTTGTACAGACGGACCAAATAGTACCGCAAGTATAAATGAATTAAATTTAAATAGTTCTATTTCTGTTTTCCCGAATCCATCTGCAAATAAAGTAACTGTTTCAATTGCAGGTTTGGAAATTACTTCTTACATTGTAACTGACGTTTTAGGAAGAACTATAACTGAGAAAAATAATTTAAACAATAAAAATGTTGTTTTAGATGTTGAGAAATTCAACAACGGAACTTACATTGTAATTACAAATACAAATTTAGGAACTGCGAAATCAACTTTTGTCGTAGCGAAGTAATTTATAAAAGACTAAATTTAATTGAACATGTTTAAATACATATCAATAATTTCACTTTTAATCATGGGAGCAGGCTTTACAGCTTGCTCTTTTGGTTTACATAAGACTATTAGTGGAAATGTTATTGCCGTAAAAGACTCTGAAAAGTCAACTAATGCAATTGATTCCATTGTTAGTCCATACAAAATTGAACTTGACAAAGAAATGAACGAAATTATTGGTTTAGCAGAAGTCGATTTTATTCCTGCAAGACCAAATTCAAATTTGGGAAATTTACTTGCTGACGTTATGTTAGAAAGAGGGAAAAATACTTTGATAACAACCTTTAATTCAATTGAAAAAACAAATGTGGTCTGCATCTTAAATTTCGGAGGAATGCGATCCACTTTAAATAAGGGAAATTTGAGTTTAGGGGATGTTTTTAAAGTTTTACCTTTCGATAATCAATTGGTTTTAGTAAAAATGAAGGCTAGCTCTATGACACAAATTCAAGCTTGGTTGAAAGAATCAAATGGTCATCCAATAGCAGGATTTAAAGTTGACAGCAGCGCAATTCTAACAACCGATGATAAATCCTTTCCATATGAAGATTTTTGGATAATTACATCAGATTACCTGCTTAACGGTGGAGATAAAGCTGCGTTTTTCAATCAAAAAATTGATGTTCAATACCCGAAATTATTACTTAGAGATGTTTTTATTGATTATTTGAAGAAAGAGAAAGTTTTGAAAAATAATTTAGAATTGAGAATTACGAATTAAATAGTGATGAACTATGAATAAAAATTAATCATCTGCAAAAATTTAGGTCTTAAACCGCGAAGAAGCGACGAAGTTAATCTTAGGGCCTTGTTATCTTAAAGTCTAAAAAAATGGAAAGAAAAGAATTTATAAAAAAAACTGTTTTATCAGGAATAGCTGTTGGAGTAAGTAATTCACTTTTTTCAAATTCGTCATCCTTATTTTTAAATAAAAAAAGTACCAAATTAAGTATTCTGCATACCAACGACACGCATTCAAACATCGATCCTTTTCCCGTGAATCATTCAAAATTCCCAAATCAAGGAGGAGTTTCAAAGCGTTATGACATCATTAAAAAAATTCGTTCAGAGGAGGATAATGTTTTACTTTTAGACGCTGGAGATATTTTTCAGGGAACTCCATATTTTAACCGCTATGGTGGAGATTTAGAAATGAAAGTCATGTCCAAAATGTGCTATGATGCAGCTACTATAGGAAATCATGATTTTGACGGAAGCATGGAAGGATTTTCAAAAGCAAAAGTTCATGCTAATTTCCCTTTTTTGTGTTCAAATTATGATTTCAAAAATACCATTTTAGATGGACAAACTGAGAAATACAAAATTTTCAAAAAAGGTGGTTTGAAGATTGGAATTTTTGGTTTAGGTGTAGAATTAAAAGCACTAGTTCCTGATGTTTTATTTGGAGAAACTGTTTATTTAAATCCAATTGAAATTGGACAAGAAATGGTTTCCAAATTGAAAGCCGAAAAATGTGATTTAATCATTTGCCTTTCTCATCTAGGTTATGAATATCCAAATGATAAAATTTCTGATCAGGTTTTGGCTAAAAAAACCAGTGGAATTGATTTGATTATTGGAGGACACACACATACTTTTCTTGAAAAACCAACACAAATCTTAAATTTAGATGGCAAGATAACCCTTGTAAATCAAGTTGGTTGGGCTGGATTAAATTTAGGAAGAATTGATTTTGATGTTGAAAAAATGTATTTTGATAAAAAGGAAGTAATTGAAATAAAATAGCTTTGAATAGAGCATAAAAAGCGAAAAATAGTAATAATTCAACATTACTAAATCATACTTAATACTATTTTTTAGTTTTTTTAAGTTATTTCTCTTTTCTTAGATTGTGAAATCTATATTGAAAATTACACTTCTATTTGTCGAAAATTAGACAATTTTAATTGTGGATTTGTATTGGCTGTTTTACAATAAAAGAATGAAATACTTGCTAGGTTTCAAACATTGGGAAGCTTAGAAAACTTAAGTTGTAAAAAAATTATAAGTTCAAAAACAAAAGAAAACTTTCCTAAGAGTTAGTTTTTAAACACTGATAGAATGAAAAAGCTTAAATTGCAAAATCGACAAATTATTAATCCGGAAAACAAATGTCTTTGACTATTTAGCAAGCACTAAAATTATACATTTAAATTTCTTACACGTTAAATCTAAAGTGCATTATATCACCATCTTGCACAATATATTCTTTTCCTTCAACCTTAAATTTGCCAGCCTCTTTCACTGCTGCTTCTGTTTTTAAGGTTGTGTAATCTTCATATTTCATTACTTCTGCTCGAATAAATCCTTTTTCAAAATCTGTGTGAATAACAGATGCAGCTTGTGGTGCCGACATTCCTTTTGTGATTGTCCATGCACGAACTTCTTTGACTCCGCAAGTAAAGTATGTTTGTAATCTCAACAAAGAATATGCAGAACGAATTAAACGATTTACTCCTGGTTCTTCTAAACCTAATTCTTCTAAAAACATTTGCCGTTCATCATAGGTTTCCAGTTCAGTGATATCAGCTTCAATTTTTGCTCCAATAACTAAAACTTCTGCATTTTCATCCTTCACATTTTCACGAACTTGGTCCACGTATTTGTTTCCATTTTTCACAGAAGATTCATCTACATTACACAAATATAAAACTGGTTTTGAAGTGATTAATTGTAATTTTGGTAAAATTTCAGCTTCTTTTTCATCAACTTCCATTGAACGAGCAGATTTTCCTTGCTCTAAATGTGCTTTTAATTTAATGCACAATTCATTTTCTCTTAAAATCTCTTTATCATTAGATTTCAACATTTTAGCTAAAGCTATTATCCTTTTTTCAATCGTTTCAAAATCTTTCAATTGCAATTCAATATCAATTACCTCCTTGTCGCGAATAGGGTTTACAGAACCATCTACATGAATGATATTTCCGTCATCAAAACAACGAATTACATGAATAATCGCATCGCATTCGCGGATATTTCCTAAAAATTGATTTCCTAAACCTTCGCCTTTCGAAGCACCTTTTACAAGTCCAGCAATATCGACTATTTCCATCGTTGTTGGAACAACTCTTTCAGGGTTTACAATGGATTCCAAAACTTGTAAACGTAAATCTGGAACTGAAATGGTACCAACATTTGGTTCGATTGTACAGAAAGGGAAATTAGCAGATTGCGCTTTCGCATTCGACAAACAATTAAATAAAGTTGATTTTCCTACATTTGGTAAACCAACAATTCCACATTTTAAAGCCATTGAAAAAATTTTTGTAAAGATAAGAAAAGAAAGTTGATTTCCTCAAGTACAACAAACTTTAAATTATCAAAACGATTTGAAAAAGTTTGCCAAATAGGCACAGAGAAAACATCGTTTTATTACTCTTTAGAATATTATTAAATAATATAAAGGATGTAAAAAGAATTAAACTTAATTTGATTTTTGTATTGAAAAATATTTTCAATCTATGATTTATATGTGGCTATGTGATGAAAAATAAAGAAAGCTTTTAATAAATAATAGACTAACAAAAATAAACTTCCATTAAACTTTTTTGAGATATTAAAATTGATAAAAATAACTATCTTTGAACAGAAAAAAATTACAAGATGAATGTAAAAACAAGTTTTGGTATTTTGCGACTTAGTGCAATTTTAGAAGGGATTTCTTATTTACTATTCGCTTTGACTATGCCTTTAAAATATATGTATGAAATCAAAATGCCAAATAAAATAGTTGGTATGATTCACGGAGGATTGTTTATTGCATACATTCTTTTTGTTTTTATTGAAAGTCAAGAAAAAAAATGGTCTTTGAGTGAAAAATTTTGGAGTTATTTGGCTTCACTTCTACCCTTCGCAACTTTTATTGATGACAAAAAAATATTCATGAAGTACCAAAACAAATAAAAAATGAAGAAAATTGCTGTTTTTCCTGGTTCGTTTGATCCTTTTACAAAAGGACATGAAAATGTTGTGCAAAAAGCCTTAAATTTATTTGATAAAATCATTATTTCGATTGGCGTAAACTCAACAAAATCAAGTTACTATTCTTTAGAATCGCGGAAACAACATATTTTATCTTTGTTTGAAAATAATCCAAAAATTAGTGTTCAATCTTACCAAACTTTAACCACCGAATTTTGCAAAGAAAATAAGGCGAACTACATTTTGAGAGGTTTAAGAGATGTGAAAGATTTTGAATATGAGCGATCCATTTCCCACATGAACCATGTACTTTCACCAGAAATTGAAACGGTATTTTTGATAACTGCTCCTGAATACATTCATTTAAACTCTTCAATTATCAGAGAAGTCGGAAAAAATGGCGGGGTTATTGATAACTTTGTAACGAATGCTAAAATCCTCGTTCTAACAATGTAATTTGTTTTTAAACTAAGATTTCTTTGTTGCTTTAAGCTTTAAAAATTATAATTCATAATAATCAATAAATGAAAAATATCCTTTTAATTTTTACTTTTTCATTACTAACATTTGTTAGTTTTAGTGAAAGCATGACGACAATTATTGGTTTTGCACCAAAATACATTGGCGAAAAAGTAGAAATTTATGCAATTGAAGATTATTTCTCCATGAAAGAAAAATTAATTGCAAGTGCTGTTGTGAAAGCTGATTCGACTTTTAAAGTGGTATTTTTCAATTCTCAAACACAAAAAATTATTATAAAATCTAAGAATAACAAAGGTTTTATTTACATTGAACCAACTGCGAATTATGATATTTATTTGCCAAGAAAAAATAAATACGATGAAGATCGACCACTTGGAAATGATGTTGAAATAAGTTTTCGTGATTTGCCTGAATCAGATATTAATTTCAAAATATTGAGTTTTGACAAATGGATGAATAATTTTTTGGGTGAAAACTTCCATAAAAAAGGGCTGAATGGATTAGAATTTGTGCAACAATTAGATACTTTTAAACTCAATGTTGAAAAAGCTTATTCTTCAGATACGAGTTTTTTCTTTCAGACATACATTCGTTTTTCGATTGCTGAATTAGATGAAATTCAATTTGCAGGAACACGCAATCGTTTTGAAAAATATGATTTTTATTTGAAAAAATATCCGATTATGTACCAAAATAATGTTTACATGGAATATTTTGAGAGTTTTTACAAAAACATTTTCACACGCTTGCCTTTGGAAGCAAATAACCGAATTTACTTGGGTGTTTTAAAAAGTAGCCCTACAATTATTGCCAATGCTTTGAGTGAAGAAATTACGCTTAAAAATGTGAACATTTTAGAACTTGTGATGATAAAATCATTAAGTGATTCATATTTTAAAGGAGATTTCCCACAGACAAATATTTTAGAGATTTTGGATAGTATTGCAAAAAACAGTTTATTTAAGGAAAATGGACTTATTGCGGCAAACATGATTTACAAATTGACAGAAGTTTTGCCAGGAACAAAATCACCGAATTTTACTCTGAAAAATGCCAAAGGAGAACTAAAAACCCAAGAAGATTTTCTCAAAAAACATGTTTATTTTCAGTTTGTAGATTTAACAATCAAAGAATGCGAAAAGGAAATAGAATTGCTTAAACCTTTGTATGAGAAGTATAAAGACGATATTCAAATCGTTTCAATCATCAAAAAGCAAGATAATTTAAGCAAAAAACAACTTGCCTTATTAGAAAAAATTCCTTGGCAAAAAAATGAAATTACTGCTGAAGACGAAATCTTAAAAACATTCAAAATTGACGCTTTCCCCAGTTATGTTTTGATTGATGCTTTTGGATATGTGGTTGCTGCTCCAGCCTTAAAACCAAGTCCAAACGGAAATTATGAAACGATTGATAAATCATTTTTTTACATCCAGAAATATAATTCGGAGGAGAAGTAGGACAGTTTTATTTAAACAAACCCTTTATTCTTCTTAATATTCTCGTAAGCTTCCTGTACTTTTTGGAATTTTTCTTTGGCTCCTTTTTGGAATTCTTCTCCTAAAGAAGCAACTTTATCTGGGTGATATTTGATTGCCATTTGACGATAAGCTTTTTTAATTTCTTCGTTTGTTGCCGTGTTTTCAATTTCAAGAACCTTGTAATCTGAATTCACATCGCGGTAAAACATGTTCTTCACACTTTCAAATTCTGGCGTTGGAACACCCAATAATTGAGCAATGCGATTGATTAACATCAACTCCGTATTGGAAACATCTCCATCAGATTTTGCAATTCCAAACAAATAATATAGCAATTGAACTCGAGCTTCAACTTGTGTTCGGTTGCGAATATCCGCACAAATTTGTTCTAAAGGAATATCGTCAGAATCTAGAAATTTCTTTAAAGTTTGTAAATGACTTACAGAAAATTGAGGTCCGAATTGTGCTTTGAAAAATGTTTTCACATATTCCAATTCTGCTTTTAAAACTTTTCCGTCAGCACGCATAATTGCTGCAGAAAGCGCAATTAACATCGTTGCGAAATCACTATTTGTGGTTCTTTGTTGGTAAAAAGAAAACAAATCGTCTGAAGAAAATCCACTTCTTCCTCCAGCCCCACCCTGTTGCTGACTAAATGTTTTGATTTTCTGAAAATTATCAATAAAAGTTCCAACAAAGAAACCTAACATAGCTCCTCCAAAACCTCTTAAGAAGTAAAATCCTAATGCTGCGAAAATAAATTTAAACAAATTACTAAGTTTTAAAATTCCAAATATTATATAAGGAAACTTGATTATTTTAAAAATAATTAAAATATAAAAACGGAAAAGCTAGAGGCATTTTTAAAATTTAAAACGGAGTTTACATCACGTAAATGAGTATTTAAATTTTTAAAATAACGAATAGATTTTCCGTTTTTTTTAATTATACTAATTCTATGCTTCTTTCAATAAAAGAATTCAATGCCTCGCCTTTCAACAAACCTTGTGAAAGCAGAGCTAAATCTGCCAATTGTTTTGCTTTTTCTCCTCTAACTGATTCTTCAGCATTTAAGATTTCGCTCACTTTTGGGTGATTGCTGTTTACAACTAATGAATAGATTTCTGGGAAAGCTCCGTAGAATCCTCCACCTCCGCCCATTTTTTGCTGCTCCATCATACGACGAATAAATTCCGGCTGTGTAATGATAATTGGAGCCTCAGAAGCGTTCATAGATTCAAATTCTACTTTGAATTTATCTTTTGTTACAACTCCTTCAAAAATTGGTTTTAATTTTTCTTCTTCTTCTTTCGATAATTTAGAAGGAATTTCGTCCGTTTTTTTGATTAATTTATCCAAGGTGTCTGCATCAACACGAGCGAAAGATGAATTTTCAACTTCTTGTTCCATTTTTGAAATCCAATGAGGAACTAATGGACCGTCTAAAACTAGCACATCGTAACCACGATCTTTTGCAGCTTTCACAAATCCAAACTGATTTTCAACATCATTTGTATATAAGAAAACTGTTTTTCCGTCTTTATCCGTTTGTATTGTTTTTACTTGTTCTTTGTATTCTTCCATTGTAAAGCATTTTCCATCAGTATTTTTCACCAAAGAAAATTCTTTTGCTTTCAAAGCAAATTTATCATCGGAAAGAGATCCATATTCTACAAAGATTTTTAAATCTTCCCATTTTGCTTCAAAATCAGCTCTATCTTTTTTAAACATTTCTGCCAATTTGTCAGCGACTTTTTTTGTAATATGAGAAGAGATTTTCTTTACATTCCCGTCACTTTGCAAATATGAACGAGAAACATTCAATGGAATATCTGGAGAATCAATTACTCCGTGAAGTAAAGTTAAAAATTCAGGAACGATTTCAGCAACGCTGTCCGTTATGAATACTTGATTGCTGTATAAATTGATTTTATTTTTTTGGACTTCTACATTTTCCTTAATTTTTGGGAAATACAAAATTCCAGTTAAATTAAACGGATAATCCACATTTAAATGTATATGAAATAATGGATCATCGAAAGTCATTGGATACAATTCACGGTAAAATGATTTGTAATCTTCGTCTTTCAAGTCGATTGGGGCTTTTGTCCAAGCTGGAGCAACATTATTTACTTGATTCTCAACATCAACTGAAACACGTTTTACTTTTCCATCATCATCTTTTTCACCTTCTGGAGAATCAATGTATTCTACTTTAGTTCCAAAAACAACTGGAATTGGCAAGAATTTACAGTATTTATCTAAAATTCCTTGAATGCGATTTTTTTCTAAAAACTCAGCTGATTCTTCCGTAATGTAAAGAATAATATCTGTTCCACGACCTGTTTTTTCAATTTCTGAAATCGTGTATTCGGTTGTTCCATTGCTTTCCCATTGAACAGCTTGGGAACCTTCATGTCTTGACAGGGTTTGAATTTGAACTTTTTCTGCTACCATAAAAGCTGAGTAAAATCCCAAACCAAAATGTCCGATAATACTTTCAGCACCGTCTTTTCCTTCGTATTGTTTTACAAATTCTTCAGCACCAGAAAAAGCAATTTGATTGATGTATTTATCAATTTCATCGCTTGTCATTCCGATTCCATTATCGCGAATAGTTAATGTTTTAGCTTCTTTATCTAAAAGTACTTCTACTTTTAAATCTCCCACTTCACCTTTAAATTCTCCCAATTTAGTAAGAACTTTCATTTTTTGTGAAGCATCAACAGCATTAGAAACCAATTCTCTCAAAAAGATTTCATGATCTGAATATAAGAATTTTTTGATAATTGGAAAAATATTCTCCGTTTGAACGTTAATTTGACCTGTTTTCATTATGTATTATTTATTGCTTTTAGTATATATCAAACTAGCCTTTAGCTTGATTTACGTTAAAAAAGTAATTATATTGTAAACTTTAATTTTGTTGAATTGTAGTTTTCAATGATTGTGCCAAGTGAAGTTTAGTGACAAAATGACAAAAGAATAAAAAGTAAAAAATTAAAGGGTTAAAAATGAAGAGTGAAAAGAAAAAGAATAGAATGAAAAATTCGTTTATGAAAAAACCTTCATTCCTAATTTACTCCATAATTTTCGCACATAGTGCCCAAACGCCTGATGATTGAAACCCTTAATTCATTTGGTTCAATTACTTCAATTTCTCCACCGAAACTTAGCATCGAACGGATTAATTCTTCCGAAATAATTACGTCCAAAGAAAAAGTCATTTTGTTTTTTCCTTCTTTAATGATTTTTTGACTTTTATGAAATGGCTGAGAAACAATATACTTTGCTGCAATGTTATCTGCTTTAAAAATAATATTTTGAGGTTCAGAATCATTGGCCGTAATTCCAATTGCGTTTTGAAAAAATTTCGCTGAATCAAAATCAATTTTTTGGTTAAAAAATTCAGAAGTTTCCTCCAAATTTTCCATTCTTTCTAAAGCATAAGTTATCAAGCAATCTTTCATGCAATCAAAGGAAATTAAATACCAACGATTTCTGTATTCTTTCAATAAAAGTGGAACAACCCTTCTTGGCTTTTTTTTCGCTGTTTGAAAACTTTCGTAATCAAATTGAATGATTTTTTTCTCTCGAATTGCAGTTAAAAGTGGAGATAAATATTCATTTCCTTTGATGGAAATTGCAATTTCAAATTGAACTAATTCTGCAATGTCTTTTTCTTGTGGATTCGAGGAAATATTAACGCGATCAAAAATTTTATCAATTGCGAAGCCAAATTGCTTGAACATTTCAACGTCTTTGAATTGAATTAGCGTGTTTGCTGCAAACTTAATTGCTTCCAAATCAGCATCTGTTAATGGAATATCATCTAAAGTAAATTTTTCGTCTTCATAAAAATATCCTCCATACTTTTTGCTATATTTGATAGGCGCATCGTGCTCCATACGCATGAAAAAAAGATCTTTTTCAATGGTAGAATCACTTACATTTTCACCTTCGTCATTTCCAAAAAGGTTTTCTTCACAGCTTTTCCGTAATTCTTGTTTACTAGGATAGGGTTTGAATTTATTTCGAATACACTTGTCGATTATTCTATAACGAATTAAAGCATTTTTGGCTTGTGACATATTAAATTGACTTTAAGATTATAAGACCTCAATCCGCCTTGACGGAAAAACTTTTAATTATCTTACAAATATAAATTTAATTTATCAAAAAAAGATAAAACTTTTCCTTTTCTTTCAAACTTTTACTACAATTGGCTCTTCCTTTTTAACATAGCCAAATAATTCAAAAAACTTGATTGCTTTGACAACTTCTTCAGGCACGTCGTCTTCCCATGCAGTTGATCCTGCTTTTATTTTTGATAAAACATCATCAGAAAGAATGTGTAATAAGCGACTATCGTAATCTTCAATCGCTTCTAACTTATTGTTGTCAATCAAATATTGTTTTAATCCAACTAAATTTTGAGGAATTACAAAATTTTCTAAAGTATATAATTCTCCTGTTTCAACATCGTTTGCAGGATAAACATACATTTTGATATTCTGACCAAATCCACGACCAAAAGCTTCTAATAAACCTCCTGGTAAGTTATCATAATAGCGTTCGTCAAAAATCGTATGCAAATTATAAACTCCTAAAATTACACCTAAAAGTTGACCGCGAGCAATAGTAGCCAAATAATCTACCATTTTGTAATGCTTCAAATAATTAGAAACCATCACAGTGTAACCCAAAGAACCTAATAATTCTGCTCTATCAACAAAATCTTTTGCAGAAATTTTTCCATCCGCAGTTAAATCTTTCAGCGTTAACTCAAAAATTACCTCAACATTTTCTTCTTTGATTCCTCGTTCTTTGATGAATTGTTTTTTGCCTCGTTCAATCATATCGATGTGAACTTTTGTTACTGGACGAAAACGTCCACGTATCAGCAAAATATTCTTTTTATAAAGCGCTGATGAGGGTTGTAACACATTTCCACAAAGATCAAACATGGTCGCATCTGTCAAACCTCTTTTTACTAATTGCAGTGCAACGATTCTATTATCTATAGTTGAGAAAGCTGGTCCTGAAACGCGAATCATGTCTATTTCCATGCGCTCTCTGGGCAGGCGGTGAACCAAACCTGTGAAAAAATTGTCAATTGTATCTGTTAAGAAAAAACAAGCATGTAATAAATTTACACCTAAAATACCAATTGCATCTTGTTGCGATTTATTGCTATTGTCATGCATTTTAATGTGAATAATCACATCATTAGGCTCAGATCCAAGCTTGTCTTGAAAACGAACCCCAACCCAACCTTGACCTTGATTAGTCTTATGATAATTTAAAGATTCAACCGTATTACAAAATGCAAAAAAACGAGAAGATTTACTTTTTTCTGGCAAACGATATTTCATCGTCTCGAATTCAGTTTCAATCATGGTTACCAGTCTTTCCTCACAAACATAACGAGTAGCAGGGCCGTACATTGCGTCAGAAACCTTCATGTCGTAAGCCGACTGTGTGTAAGCTATTGTCCCAGAACTTCCGCCAGCCTTAAAAAAATTGGCTGCAACTTCTTGTCCTGCACCAATTTCTGCAAAACATCCGTAAATATCGCTTGTCAAATTTATTTTAAGAGCCTTATCTTCGGTAGTCAATCTTGTTTCCTGCTTCATTCTTTTACTTATAGACAACAAAATTACAAAGAAAAGAGGATAGAAACACAAAAATTAGTCAAAACATTAAAAAAGTCTAACTAGTAATGGATTACAATAGACAAAAATTTTCTGAAATTTTACCAAAAAATTTAATTTTTCGGATAAAACAAATTCTGAAAAATTATCTCAGTTTCGATGAAAAAATTACGTACATTAAGAAATGCTTTATCCTTTTATTTTCTTTTTATTAAGTGTATTTGGACTAACACAAAGTATTTATAAAAAAGACTTTAATTACTATAAAAACATTTTCCCTGTAGGCTAAGTAACAAATGATTTTTCCTTAAAAACATGCGCAAAAATTGATGATGATATCAAAAATGACAAGCTAAAATTAATAGGAAATACGGAAAAAATTTTCTAAAAAGTGTTAAGTGTTCGATTACTGATTTATTGCAATCAGCCTAAGTGATTTTTGGCGATGAAGTAACACCTTATGTATATAAATCTGAAGGGAATTTAATGAAGGTGATCCAAATTTAAAAGAAGAAATGAGTAATTTAAATCGAAGTGATAAGCAACTTTCTTTTATTCTTTTTAATTTTGGCCTAATTTTCTCATATTAAGGTCAATTTACAATAAAAATACTCGATTTTTAAAATTCAAAAAAAAGTATTATTTTTGTATCTTAATTATTAGAAGAAAGCACATTTGTTTTTCAGAAATATTTAAAAATCAATTAAATAAATTTATCAAATATGAACTTTATTGTTTCTTCAGGAACCTTATCAAGACATTTACAAAGTATTAGTGGTGTTTTGAGTACAAATAATAACTTACCAATTTTAGATAATTTTTTATTTGAAATTGACAACAATGATTTAATAGTTTCTGCCTCTGATTTGGAAACTACAATGCGCACAAAACTTGTTATTGAAGCCACAGAATCAGGGAAAATTTGTATTCCAGCAAAAATGTTGTTAGATATATTGAAAAATTTACCTGAGCAACCTTGTACATTTATTGTTGACAAAGACACTTTTTCTGTTGAACTTTCTTATGACAATGGTAAATCAAAAATGCCAGGATACAATGGAAATGAATATCCAAAAATTCCAGCATTTGAGAAAAAAAATCAGTTGAAAGTTACAGGTGAAATTATTTCTAAAGCAATTACAAAAACATTATTCGCCGCGGGAAATGACGATTTGCGCCCAGTAATGAGCGGAGTTTATTGCCAATTTTCTCCTGAAGAGTTAATTTTTGTTGCAACAGATGCCCACAAATTAGTTTGTTACAAAAGAAGTGATTCTTTAGCTGAAGGAAATGCTTCATTCATTTTACCGAAAAAACCGTTGAATCTTTTGAAATCAAATTTACGTGGAGAAGAAGAAGTATTGCTAGAATTTAATGAATCAAATGCAATTTTCACATTTAATGATATGGAATTAGTTTGTCGTTTGATTGACGGAAAATTTCCAAATTATGAAGCGGTTATTCCGAAAGAAAATCCAAATGTGTTAACTATAGATCGTGTACAATTTTTAAGCGCCTTGAAAAGGGTATCTATTTTCTCAAATAAAAGTACACATCAAGTAAAAATCAAAATTGCAGGTCAAGAATTGTCCTTATTTGCCGAAGATATTGATTTCTCTAATGAATCAAATGAACGTTTGACATGTTCTTATGACGGAGAAGATATGGAAATTGCCTTCAACTCAAAATTTTTAATGGAAATGCTTTCAAATCTTGATTCATCGGAAATTAAAATTAGAATGAGCGCACCAAATCGTGCTGGAATTCTTACTCCTTCAGAACCAGAAAATGAAAACGAAGATATTTTAATGCTGGTTATGCCTGTAATGATTAATAGATAATTTTCAATTAAAAGTGATATTTTTTTAAAAATTAAAACATCTGTTTAAAAGCGGATGTTTTTTTTTGCAATAAATTTGTAAAAAAAGAGTTATATAATATAAAAAAATCAAGAATTTAATAATGGAAAACCAAACATTTCAAAATGATCGAAGTCAATTGTTAATCTTCATCTGGAAAAAAAGAAAATTTATTATTTTAGTTACATTACTTGTCGCAATAATTACAACAGTTATAACATTTTTTATGACGCCACTTTTTCTCTCGTCAGCAATTGTTTTTCCAACGGCAACGAGTACCGTTTCATTTTCAGAACAACGAAATGCAAAGGCTTCTTCCATGGATTTTGGTGAGGAAGAGCAAGCCGAACAATTAGTTCAAATACTTTCTTCATCCCGAATTAGAGATATTTTGGTGCAGCGATATGATTTGATGAAACATTATGACATTGATTCAAAAGATGCAAATAAATATTATAAATTAGGTTTAGCTTATGCAAGTCATATTCAATTTACACGCACAAAATATGGCTCAATACAAATTGATGTTTTGGATCGTGATAATGAATTAGCAGCTGAAATTGCAAATAAAATTGTAGACCTAATTGACACCGTAAAAAATGAAATGGTAAAAGAAAGAACCATTCCAGCTTTTGAGATAAATAAAAGAAAAAAGGAAATAATCCAAACTTCTTTAAAAGAAGTAACGAATAAATTAGATACATTGTCTGAATTAGGAGTTGTAACCTCTGAAGCAAGAGCAAATTTATTTCAAGCTTACAATGATTCTAAAAACGCTACTGATAAAGCTTTTTTCAAAAACCAATTAGATGTAAACATCAAACATGGTGCAGAATTTGACGGATTAGTTATGCTTCGTGATGAAAAAACAGTCAAGTTAGCTGAATTTGAGGATTCTTATGAACAAGCTGAATCTGATGCTTATACAAATTTTAACCATAAATTTATTGTTGAAAGAGCGGTTGTAGCAGATAAAAAAGAAAAGCCTAAAAAAGCAATCATTATTATAGTTACATCGTTCATGACATTTATTTTATTGATTTTTGGCTTATTGATTCAAGATAAAATCATTGAACTACGTAAACAAGCTTAATCGTGTTTTCTAAGTTACCGTTTGACATTAAAGAAAATAAATGGCTGGTTTTTTCTGGCTTGCTATTTTGCGCTTTATCTTGCTATTTCTTATGGAATGATTCTTGGTATTTTTCATTTTTGCCAATTATATTAATTGCTATTTACGGGGCAATATTTCATACAGAAGTAACATTTTTAAGCCTGTTTTTTTTTGCACCAATTTCAATTAATATTGAGGAATATACTCAAAGTTTTGGTTTATTTATTCCGACCGAGCCAATGCTTTTTGGCTTAATGATTTTATTATTGATTCAGCAAATAAAATTTCCATTATTTCCAAAAATATTATTTAAAAGTCATTTAATTTGGATTTTACTATTTTATTTAGCTTGGCTTTTTATCACATCAATTACAAGTTCAAATCCTTTGGCTTCGTTTAAGTTTTTGTTAGCAAAATTATGGTTTATCGTTCCAGTATTATTTTACGGAGTTTCTGTATTTCAAAAGCGAAAAAATATTTTAACCTTTATTTATCTTTTTATCACTGGAATGACGATTGCAATGCTTTACACTTTAATTATTCATGCATCTTACCAATTTGGCGAAAAAGAAGGGCATTGGGTTATGAATCCGCTTTTTAAAGATCATACAATTTATGGAGCTTTAGTTGCTTTTGTTTTACCTATTACTTTTGGATTGTATTTTTCAAAAAAGCATAATCCCTTGGTTCAGGTAGTTTTAATCTCTGTTTTTACAATTAATGTTTTAGCACTTTATTTTTCATATACTCGAGCCGCCTGGCTAAGTATAATAGTTGCTTTGGGAGTTTTGACTTTGATAAAATTTAAAATCAAATTCACATGGATTGCTACAACAACATTTATTATCGCAATGATAATTTTCTTTTCTTGGACTTCAATTGAACAAAGTTTAGCAAAAAATGATGCTGAACACACAACTGAAGATTTTGGAGAAAGACTAGAAAGTGTCTCAAATGTTACTTCAGATGCATCAAATTTAGAACGATTAAACAGATGGAGTTGCGCAATTGACATGTTTTTAGAAAGACCATTTTTCGGTTTTGGACCAGGAACTTACGCTTTTGAATACGCAAGATTCCAAGAACCTCAAAACTTAACCATAATTTCCACAAATTTTGGCGATGGAGGAAATGCACACAGCGAATATTTGGGACCAATGGCTGAAACAGGATTTATTGGTTTATTGAGTGTTTTAGCTTTAATAACTTCAATCTTTTATACAGGAATAAAATTATATCTTCATTTTGATCCAAAGGATAAGGAAATGCGAACCATAATATTGGCCCTAATTTTAGCTTTAACTACCTATTTCTTTCACGGAATTTTAAATAATTATTTTGACACAGATAAAGCAGCCATGCCAATTTGGGCAATTTGCGCCATTTTTATTGCTTTAGGTGGTGAAAAAATTATCTCAACAAACACCTTAAAATAATTCGAGTATTCAAAAATTATTGTTAGCTTTACCAGTGTAAATTTTTAATTTACATTTACAAATAAACCTAAAATAATTGTATGTTTCAACAAAACCAAACCATCAAAGCATGGGCGGAAGAAGACCGTCCTAGAGAAAAATTAATGCTGAAAGGCAAAAAGCAATTAACCAATTCTGAACTCATCGCTATTTTACTAAATTCTGGTTCAAGGGATCAATCAGCAGTTGATTTAGCAAAAGATTTACTTGCCTCTTCAAACAATGATTTAGTCGAATTTTCGAAGAAAAACCTTGAGGATTTATGTAAATTCAAAGGAATTGGTGAAACAAAAGCAATTACTTTACTCGCAGCCTTTGAACTTGGTCGCAGACGAAAAGAATCTGTTGCCCCAACAAGAATCAAAATCAGAGCATCACAGGATTCTTTTGAATTTTTAAAACCATTTTTACAAGATTTGAATGTAGAAGAGTTTTACGCTCTTTTTTTAAATAGAGCAAATGATGTAATAAAACATGTGCGCCTTTCAAGCGGTGGCTTGACGGGAACAATCGTGGATAATCGGATTTTATTTAAAGAAGCAATTGATTGTTTGGCAAGTTCAATTGTTTTAGCTCATAATCACCCAAGCGGGCAATTAAAAGCAAGCGAGCAAGATATTCGACTTACAAAAAAAATTGTTGAATTTGGAAAATTAGTTGAAATTTCTGTACTCGACCACCTTATAATTACCGATTACGGATATTTTAGTTTTTCTGATGAAGGAGTATTCTAAAAACAATAAACCGATTCAAATCAATGAGTCGGTTTATTTTTTTATTATCTTATTCAAGTAACTTCAATAATGTTTGTCTAATCAATAGCTAGATATCTCATATTTTTTCTCTTAACCCATGCTTCATAAAAAGTGGGAACAAAATGTCCTCTTACTCCGGCGCGCATAGCATTAAAAGTATCTGGAATTTCATTTGCGTCTGTCAATTCGTCCCAAGTTACATTTTCTTTTCCATTCTCAAATTCATATGCTATGATGCCTTCTTCAGAACGACGGTAAGCTTAAGTTATAAGTCCAGCAACGATTCTTGCAGATTCTAAGGTTGAACCCATTGCGGTATTTCCAGCACCCAAAACTACAACTTGTGTCCAACATGAGTTTATTGTCATTTTTTCAATATTTTCGTACTTATGCTCCAACATCATCCCATTACAGCAACTATTTTGTATAAAAATCCAGCCTGTCTCTTTCATAAACTGGAACAATTATTACCATTTTGATATTTTCTAGGTTAAACTGCCAATTATTCAGCTGTTGGATGATTGATCATTTCCTTTAAATTTACCAATTACGTATTTTTTCACTTTTGTTTTTTGTTATTTTTTCTGTATTTACATAATATTTACTGTGAAGTTATAATTTGACTCCATTATTTTTGAAAAAGCAATACAACATGGTCTTAAGCAAATACATGAATTAAAGGAAACAAAATCAAGTTTTATAGAAAATATGCTGATAATTGATTTAGTAAAAATAGTATCTGACTTAAAAAGATTTTGTACTAATTACAAAATAAATTCAAATGTGGTTTTTTAGAACAATTAAAAGCTAACTTTACAAGAATGCTTGTTTTTTATTAAAATTGCTCTAAATATGAATCAGAATACTTTCAAAATAAATGGATTAAGTAAAGATGAAGTGCTTGAGTCACGAAAAAAGTTTGGTGAAAACAAAATCGAGGAGAAAAAAAAGAATTTATTAAGTCAATCAATTGCAGAAATTGTAAAAGAACCGATGGTTTTAATATTACTTGTTGCAGCGATACTTTATTTTAGCAGTGGGAAATATGGCGATGGTATTTTTCTCAGTTCCGCTATTGTTTTAATTTCAACAATTTCTTTGTATCAAAACTCTAGAAGTAAAAATGCGCTTGAAAAATTAAAAAAATACACGCAAACTTTCTGCAAAGTAATTAGAGATAAAGAAATTCTAAGCTTAAAAAGTGAAGACCTAGTTGTTGGAGATTTTTTAATTGTAGAAGAAGGTTCTTTAATATCTGCTGATGCAAAAATAATTCAATCCAATGACTTTTCAGTCAACGAAGCAATTTTAACGGGTGAATCATTTTCCATTATAAAAAATAAGGATAGTAAGGAAAATCAAATTTTCCATGGAACTTTAGTTGAAAAAGGAATGGCCATTGCAGAAATTAGTGCCATTGGTCAAAATACAAAACTAGGTAGAATTGGTAAAAGCCTAGAAGATATTATTGAAGAAAAAACACCATTAGAAGTACAAATTAAAAGTTTTGTAACAAAAATGATTTTAGCTGGAGCCATTGTCTTTCTTGTTGTTTGGCTAATCAATTTTTTACAATCCCATAATTTTTTAAATAGTTTATTAAAATCTTTAACCTTGGCGATGAGTATTTTACCAGAGGAAATCCCTGTCGCTTTCGCAACTTTTATGGCTTTAGGCGCTTGGCGATTAATCAAACTTGGAATTGTTGTAAAACAAATGAAAACCGTTGAAACTTTAGGAAGCGCAACGGTTATTTGCACTGATAAAACAGGAACTATTACAGAAAATAAAATGAGTTTAGCAAAATTTTATGTTTTTAAAACACACTCATTTTCAGACCTAAAATATGAGCTTTCAAAAGATGAAGCGGAACTTTTAAGTCTTTCCATGTGGTCAAGTGAAGTTCTTCCTTTTGATCCCATGGAAAATGCCATTCACACTTTTTACACCGAAAGAACAAAAACTGATGAGAGGCCAAATTTCAAGATGATTCATGAATATCCCTTGGATGGAAAACCTCCAATGATGACACATGTATTCCGAGGTAAAAACGGACATAAAATTATCGCAGCAAAAGGTGCTCCAGAGGCATTAATGGAAGTATCAAATTTAAATGAAAAACAAAAAAAGCAAATTCAAGAAGCAATTCATAATTTAGCTTTAGAAGGATTTCGTGTTTTAGGTGTTGGTGAATCTTTATTTGAAGGCGATACCTTTCCAAAAACGCAGCAAGAATTGAAATTTAATTTTGTCGGACTAATTGCTTTTTATGATCCTCCCAAAAAAAATATTCAAGCAGTATTTGAAAATTTTTACAAAGCTGGAATTTCAGTAAAAATTATTACGGGTGATAACGCAGAAACAACCATTTCAATTGCAAAACAGATTGGTTTTGTAGGTTTTGACAAATCCATTAATGGCGACAAATTAATGCTATTAAATGACAAAGATTTACAAAAAACAGTAATGGAAACTACAATTTTCACGCGGATGTTCCCAGAAGCAAAATTGAGAATAATAAATGCCTTAAAAGCTCAAAAGCAAATCGTTGCCATGACTGGAGATGGTGTAAATGATGGTCCAGCATTAAAGTCAGCACACATAGGAATTGCGATGGGTAAAAGAGGTTCAGAAGTTGCAAAAAATGCCGCTTCTCTCATTTTAATCGATGACGATTTAGCCAAAATGGTTGATGCGGTTGCGACTGGACGAAAAATATATGCAAATCTCAAAAAAGCAATTAGTTACATTATTTCAATTCACATTCCAATCATTTTAACCGTTTTCATTCCACTTGCTTTAGGCTGGATTTACCCTTCCATATTTTCTCCGATTCATGTCATATTTTTAGAAATTATCATGGGCCCGACGTGTTCTATAATTTATGAAAATGAACCAATGGAAAAAAATGCGATGAACATAAAACCTAGAACTTTTACAAAAACTTTCTTTAATTGGAATGAACTGATAATCAGTATTGTTCAAGGATTTATAATTTCGTTAGGAACTTTATTCATTTATCAATATGCTGTTCAAAATTCTTACAACGAATCTTTAACAAGAACAATGGTTTTTACTACACTAATTTTTTCGAATATTTTTCTGACTTTGGTAAATCGTTCTTTTTATTATTACATAATTACAACTTTGAAGTATAAAAATAATTTAGTTTTAATCATCATTTTTATTACTTGTTTGATTTTAGCACTTTTCCTACTTATCAAACCTATGAGAACCTTTTTTGAATTCGAATCAATTTCACTTCTACAACTATTCTTGTGCATCGGAGTTGGATTTATTTCAGTTATGTGGTTTGAATTATACAAATTCTTACTTCGAAGAAAATCTTAAACAAAAAAATCCGACCTAAAATAGATCGGATTTAAAATTTATTAAGCCTCAGAAATCAAAGAATTGCAATCGATTTTATTATTTCTTGTTTTCCTTTTATTTTGATAAAGTAAGATCCAGCTTGGATATCTTTTAAACTTAAATTTTCTTCATTTGAAGAAATATTCCAAGATTGTAAGACTTTTCCACTTAATGCAATTAATTCAATTGATGAGAATAAGTTCAAGTCAATATTCTGTAATGTTAAATTTTCTTTTGTTGGATTTGGATAAAGTAAAATTAAGTCATTTCTATTTTCATCGAATGAAGCACAAGAAACAACTGAAACATTTGAAATTAAAGAAACAGAAGAACATCCATTTTCTGTAAAAGTAACGGAATAATCGCCAGAAGTTGAAACAGTAATGGAATGTGTTGTTTCGCCAGTTGACCATGAATTTCCTGTTAAATTTGAAGAAGTTAAAGTTAAGTTTGTTCCTTGACAGATAATATTATCTAAATCACTTGATGAAATAGTTGGAGTTGTTGGTGTTCCTGCATCAGTTAAACTAAATGGTCCAGCAAGTGTGTTTGATGAACAAGCTGCAATCGTTACAGAGATATTTGTGTATGAACCTGCATTTAAGCCTGTGATGGTGATTTCACCTGAGGCATTACTGGAAAGTATTACTCCAACCGCTGCTGCATCATCCAAATAATTTACCATATAAGATGTAAAAGCAGATAAGCCTGTGATTTGGATTGAACCATCAGTTCCTGCGCATGCCGTTGGACTTGCTGTTGTTCCAAGTGATAGTGCTGGTATTTCAGGATCTGTTAACGTAAAATTCAGAATATTACTTGGGCAAACAAAACCTACATCATTGAT